>JANTFT010000011.1 GCA_024763275.1 Anaerolineales bacterium
AGGTGGCTGCTGCTTAGCGGCCACTTTTTGTTTTTTTTGAAAAGCCATCCTTTTTCCTCAAATTTCATCCATTAAGCTAAAAAAGGGGCTGACTTTTCGGACAGCCCCCTCTTTTATTTATTCCTTGAACGGCTTCCAGCCCGCGTACTCAGCCATTTCGCCCAGGTTTTCCTCAATGCGCAGGAGCTGGTTGTACTTAGCGACCCGGTCTGACCGGGCAGGGGCGCCAGTTTTGATCTGGCCGGTATTGAGAGCCACAGCCAGATCAGCGATGGTGCTGTCCTCGGTTTCTCCAGAGCGGTGGGAGGTGACCGCGGTCCAGCCAGCCCGGTGGCAGATCTCCACCGCTTCGATGGTTTCGGTCAGGCTGCCGATCTGGTTGACTTTCACCAGCAGAGAGTTGGCAGCTTTTTCGCGGATGCCTTTGCGGACCCGTTCTGGGTTGGTCACCAGCAGGTCATCTCCGACGATCTGGATCCTGTCGCCCAGCTCTTCCATCATCAGCTTCCAGCCTTCCCAGTCATCCTGGGCCAGTCCGTCTTCGATGGACACGATGGGATATTTATCGACCCATTCTTTATAAAAAGCCACCATTTCGGCACTGGAGAGTTTTTTACCCTCGGTGCGCAGGTTGTACAGTCCGCTTTTCTCTTCATAGAATTCGGAAGCGGCAGGGTCAAGGGCGATAGCAATGTCCTCTCCTGGCTTGTAGCCGGCTTTTTCCACCGCTTCCAGGATGATCTCTATTGCTTCAGCGTTGGAACCCAGGGCAGGAGCGTAACCGCCCTCGTCCCCCACCAGGGTGGCGTAATTGTGGGATTTCAGGACTGTTTTAAGGGTGTGGTAAATCTCAGAACCCCAGCGCAGGGCTTCAGAGAAGGTAGGTGCTCCCAGGGGCATGATCATGAATTCCTGAGCGTCGGTGGACTGCCAGTCGGTATGTTCGCCGCCGTTAAGGATGTTCATCATCGGGGAGGGCAGCAGGTGAGCATAGACACCGCCGATATACTGATAGAGGGGTAGCTCCAGGGAAGCCGCTGCCGCTTTGGCTACTGCCAGGCTTGTTCCCAGGATGGCGTTGGCGCCCAGTTTCGACTTATTTGCTGTGCCATCCAGCTCGAGCAGGATGGTGTCAATAGCTTTCTGGCGGGTAGCGTCCTCGCCGACCAGGGCATCGAAGATCTTGCTGTTGACGTTGTTCACAGCCTGGTAAACGCTTTTACCGAGGTATATCTTTTTATCCCCGTCACGCAGCTCAAGTGCTTCGTGAATCCCGGTGGAAGCGCCGGAGGGAACGATTGCCCGTCCCAGGCTGCCGTCCAGCAGCCTTACATCCACCTCAACAGTGGGGTTGCCGCGGGAGTCCAGCACCTGGCGTCCTTTGATACTTTCTATTCTTGTATACATATCTATCTCCAAGTTAGCAATGAGTAATACCGCGCCTATTGTAGCCTATCAGGCACGTTTAATAAATACCCAAACCTTTCCTGGTTAATTTTGGGAATGTTCGACCGCCGCTTTGATGAAGGCCGTGAAGAGCGGATGAGCCCGATAGGGGCGGGAAAGGAATTCGGGGTGGAACTGGGTGCCCAGCATGAAGGGATGATCTTTCAGCTCGGCAATTTCAACCAGGCGTCCATCTGGAGACAGTCCTGAGTAAACCATCCCTTCCTGGGACAGCTCATCCCGATAGGCATTATTGAATTCAAAGCGGTGGCGGTGGCGCTCCTGGACGACATCTTCTCCATAGGCCCGGGCGGCGATTGTGCCCGGTTGGAGATGGCAGGGATATACCCCCAGACGCATGGTGCCGCCCTTATCAGTGATCTCACGCTGGTCAGGCATCAGGTCGATCACCGGGTGTTGGGTGTTGGGATTGAACTCTGTCGAATTGGCGTCCTGGGATCCGAAATGATGGCGGGCCAGCTCCACCACCATCAGCTGCATGCCCAGACACAATCCCAGATAGGGGATCCTGTTTTCCCGGGCGAACTGGATGGCCTTGATTTTGCCTTCAATACCTCTTCCGCCAAAACCCCCCGGCACCAGAATGCCGGCATATTTCTCCAGGAAGGATAGATCATCCTTTTCCTCAAGACTGGCGGAATGGATCCAATCAATATCCAGGTCCACCCTATTGGCAAGGCCGGCATGCTGGAGAGCTTCCCGGACGCTCATATAAGCGTCCTGCAACTCGACATATTTACCTACCACAGCAATAGGGATTCTTTCCTTTGCTCTGCGCATGGCAGCAACCATCTCCTGCCAGGTAGTCCAATCAGGTTTTTGACGTTCCTCGAGTTTGGTCTTTTGAAAAATATAATCTCCCACCCCGAACTCATCCAGTATCAGGGGAATGTTGTAGAGGGTGTCGGTGGTGGTCATGGGGATCACAGCATTCTTTTCGACATCACAAAACAGGGAGATCTTTTCCCGGAGCTCCTCTTCAATGGGATGGTCTGAGCGAGCGATGATCATATCCGGCGAAATGCCGATCGAACGCAGCTCCCGGACAGAGTGCTGGGTGGGTTTGGTCTTCAGCTCCCCTGTGGCACCGATATAAGGCAGCCAGGTGACATGGATGTAAAAGCTATTCCTGCGTCCGATATCGCCCCGCATCTGGCGCAGGGCTTCCAGGAAGGGCAGGGACTCGATATCGCCTACCGTGCCGCCCACTTCTACCAGCACGATCTCCGCCCCGGTACTTTCTGGCACCTGGCGGATGCGCTCCTTGATGACATTAGTGATATGGGGGATGACCTGGATCGTCCCTCCCAGATAGTCTCCCCGCCGCTCCCGGCTGATGACATCTTCATAGACCTGCCCGGTGGTCACGTTGCAGACCCGATTGAGGTTGGTGTCGATAAATCGCTCGTAATGGCCCAGGTCCAGATCGGTTTCAGCGCCGTCCTCCAGCACAAACACCTCGCCGTGCTGGTAGGGGCTCATGGTTCCCGGATCGACATTGATATAGGGATCCAGTTTCTGGACAGCTACCTGGTAGCCGCGTTCCTTCAACAAGCGGCCTAAGGCTGCTGCTGTCACCCCTTTGCCAACTGAACTCAAAACCCCACCGGTCAGGAAAATATATTTTGTTTTCATGATTTACCCCTGGATTCGATTAATATCCTGCAGGTCCCCTATTTAAGTGGAGAGGGGAGGACCTGGTTTGCCAGTCCTCCCCGCACTATCGGTTTGTGGTTTGTGGGCCACTCATGAGCCTACAAATAGGGCCAGGTCTTCAGCGGCCCGGCGCATCTCCAGGAAAACCAAGCCCAGTTTGGCTTTTTCCTTGGCCAGCGCGGTTAAGACTGCTTCTGTACCGATTGCGGAAAGGATCACGTAGCCATCATTCCCGTGAATGTATACCTGGTCAAGCGCCCCCCGGCTGAGTTCGGAAGCGATGCGTTCGCCAAGGCTGAGCATGGCAGCGGACATGGCTGAAACCCGGTCTTCTTCCACGTCGGAGGGCAGTGCTGAAGCGATGGTCAGTCCGTCAACTGAGACGACCGCCGATGCTTCGATTTCAGGTGTGGCGGCTTGCATCTCGCGCAGCCGCTTTACCATCTCTTCTGCTCTGGATGTTGCCATAAACGAATCTCCTTCTGGAACCCTTCCTTGAGTTTACCATAATTTTTATGGAGTTAATTACCTCATAGGTAATCCTTACACAGCCGTAAACTGGCGGTGACGCATCCGTTTCCGGCCCCGATCATCTGCCCGGCGAGTTTTCCTAACCAGTTGAGGAGATTCCCCGATATTTGCAGCTGTTATCTGCGTACGAACAACCGGGCGAGGTCCTGCGCCGGAGTCTTCTCATCTCTGTTTCAGAGTAAATCCTCGGTCTGGACCGGTTTGCTTTTTCCGGAGTCAACCAATTCCACACGCTGATTTTCGCTCCCGGCTGCCTCTAACAAGATTTCTGGTTCTCATCTATAATTCTCACTAAAGGAGATAGAAGATGGGATTGATCGGGGAAATGACCTCCTCAATCGCTAACTGGATCTCTGCGTCACGGCTGGTGATACTCGTTCCTCTGTGGATCTGGGTTTCGCAGGGACGCTACACCTGGGTGGCCTGGGGGCTGATCTATGTCGCGGTGAGCAATGTCCTGGATGGCACGCTCGCTCGACTGCTGAAGCAGTGCTCCCAGCTTGGTGAGAAGCTGGATTCCTGGGGTGACCATTTGATCCTGATCTCATCGGTGGTCTGGTTGGGGGCATTCCGGGCAGAGGTCTTTCCGGATGGCAGACTGCTGTGGATGATCCCACCGGCAGCCTTCTACCTGGTCGTGATCGCCATCGGGCTGATCAAACATCACCATTTTGGCGGGGCTCACATCCTGGAAGGAAAGCCGCTGGGCATTTTTGGGTATGTGGTGGTCGTGCTGGCAATGTTCGGGGTCTACTCTGAAGTGGCCTATATTGGCATGCTGGTCTTCTGGATATTGCTCAGCGCCCTCACTCTGCTCTACCATTTCCGCCCCGACCTGTTCGCCAATCACCAGCGCTCCCTGATCCTGGGCTTGCTGGGGTTGGACTTTGAAAAAGGTCCGATTCGCTATTTCTTCAGCTGAAAAAATTTTTCTATAAATCGTCAGATTTAGATATTAGATTGGCTGAATGTTAAGCCTATATAAACGGCTTAAGCCATAAGTTTACCGGTCTACCATTATGTCTGATCCCAGCGACTTCCCGTTCACCTTCAACTCTGCGGCCTGTCAAGAATGCGGCGGAGCCTGCTGCCGTTGGGGAGGTTACGTCTGGGTCACAGAAGAGGACATCCTGGCGATGGCGGTCTGGATGAAAATGGACCTGGAGGCTTTTGCTGATGAATATATCCGGGCGTCCTACGGCAGAATGTCCCTTCAGGAGCGCCTGCGGGAGGGGGAGTACCACTGCTGCCTGTTCGATCCCTACACCAAACGCTGTCTGGTATATCAGGCCCGACCGGAACAGTGCCGTACATTCCCGTTCTGGGAAAAATACCGGGGGAATTACCGGGTGCTGCTGGAAATCTGTCCGGGAGTCGCTGAAAAGGAATGAGCTCGCGATTACGAGATGGATGATTATGGCCTGGGCAACCTGATACCCAGTCAGCCAGGGGTCAGGTTTACTGAATATATAGAGCGAATACTGATTATTGATCACTGAACAACTTTCCCCTCCAATCAACAAACTCGATTCGACTCACCCCCTGCGATTGACAGTTTACCGTATTTCCTGCGCCCGTTCAGTCATCATGGCTCGCAGCTCTTGGGAATCGCGCGGGTAGGCCCAGTAGAACAGGGAATAGATCAGGCCGCAGACGATCCAGGGGACAGGGATGGTCCAGACCATGGCGGATGTAAGGCCGACACGGTCAGCCAACCAGCCGGCGAAGACTGCCACCAGGGCGGCAAAGCCGCTTTCGATGAAAGTGGTCATCGCGAACGCGGTCGAGCGCAGCTCGGGTGGCACAGCTCCCTGCATCATGGGCTCTTTGGCGCCCTTGCCGGACCAGCCAATCAGCAGAGCGGTCCCGAAGCAAAGGGCGACGATGCTTCCGAAAGCCCAATCCTGGGTCTGGGTGAAGAGCACCCAGGTCAGCGGCACCCCGCTGAAGATTGAGAATTGGCCCACAACAGTGCGGCCGTACCTGGGGCTGAGGCCCTCAGCCCAGTCGCCCAGGAACCCGCCGATGATATAACTGATGCCCACACCAACGACGATGCCGGCGAAGGCGATCCCAGCCTGGCTCTCTGTGACTCCCAGGATTTCAACCATCCAGGTGATCACGAACAGCTCCATCACCCGCCAGGGCATGGTGCCGGTCAGTCCCTGGGCGATGGCCACCCAGATGGTGCGGATTTTAAGCACCTCGATCATATCTCTGACCTGCATCTTGTAATGGGAAGCGGCCTCGGCGGTGATCAGACCTTCCAGCTCGGGCTCCGCGGCCCCCCGGACCGGTTCTTCCACCAGCAGCCAGATCACCAGGCCAGAGAGCATGCTCAGGCCGCCCAGAGTGAAGAATCCCCAGCGCCACAGGGTGGGAGAAGCCAGGAAACCCAGGCCGACCACGCTGATCACAATGCCCAGGGTGCCGATGCCTTCCATCAAGCCCAGTGCCCGGCCCCTTTTGTGGGGTGGAAAGGTATCCGACATCAGCGAGAAGGTGGCCGGCATCAGGCAGCCCAGCCCGATCCCGGAGATGGCCCTGATCCAAAGCAGCTGGCTGAAATTATTGGTAAACCCTACCAGCAGGGTCCAGATGCCCCAGATCCCGGTGCCGAAGACGATCACGTTCTTGCGGGGGAATTTATCCGCGATATAACCCCAGAAGGGGGCGCTGATGGACTGCAGGGCATTGCGGATGGTGCCGACCAGGCCCAGGTTGGAGTAGGTCAGCCCCCACATGGCCCGCAGGGTAGGGAACAGCACGGACATGGCCTGACTTTCTCCCTGGTCGATGAAATATCCGAACGCCAGGCCGAGCATGGTCCGCCATCTGCTTTTCTCGGTCTGGATCCTACTCTCAGCCGGGCGGTTTGATGTTTCCACAGTCATAATGCTCCTCACCTGTTGGGAAGGGTTGGTAAAAGCCCCAGGGTGGTTCAGTCAGCTCCCTGGCGGATGAAGAAGGGCAGTATGTCAAGCGGCGCCGGGTAATCCCGCACCACGGTCGGCCCGCTGTAAATCTGTCCGGTCCAGTAATCCTGCCACATTCCGGGGGGAAAATAGATCTCCCTGGAGCGCTTCCCGGGATCGAGGACCGGGGCGACTAAAAGCTCATCACCGACCAGGAACTGATCCTCGCAGATCAAAGCTTGCTCATCCTCCGGTGCCAGCCAGAAGACCGGGCGGATGATGGGCTCGCCGGTCTCGGCAGCCTGGCGGGCATATTTTTCCAGGGTGGGGACATACTCCAGGTGAAGCAGGGCGTAATGGCGGCAGATCTGGTGACACTCCTCCCCGAAATCCCAGGGAGCCAGGCTGAACTGCATCACCTGCAGGAAGACATTGGCCTGGGTCCAGCGGATGATCAGCTCGGGGGTGGGGTAGCCGAAGTGGACTGATTTCTCCAGGAAGGCAGGAACGTCGCTCAAGCCCAGAGCCTCCTCCTCGGGATGGTCGGAGCGATTCTTGAGGCGCTTTTCCAGAATAGGGATCAAGATACGGTTGAAGAACCAGTTCACCAGCCTGTTGGAAGGGAAGCGAAAATAGGCGTTCCCGCCGATCATATCCGGGAATACATAGGGATAGCCGGTCAGGGCCATCGACAGGGTGGAAGGGATCATCGAGCGCAAACCGTTGTCAGCTCCCCAGGTGCTCCACAGGTCCCAGAGCCGGAAGAAGATCGGGCTGTCCTGGTTCAGCCAGGCTGAACGTACCTCGCAGAAGCGGAAGTTCTCCCCGATCCAGCGCACATAGCGGTGGGTGTACTCGTTCCGGGAGCTCAATCGGCGGTGCGTTACCGCGTCAGGCGGAAGGAATTTGGCTTCCCCGGCATCGAATTTATAGCCATCCAGGCCGACCTCTTCCTGGAAGGCCCGCAGGCGGTCCCGGTACCAGTCCAGGGCGGCTGGGTTGGTGACATCCAGCAGGTAGCCAGTTCCCTGCCACCATAATACCCGGTAGGGGTCTCCGGCTTCTGTGCGTACAAGGTAGCCAGCCTCCGCCGCTGCTGTCCCTGCCCGGGAATAGGGATGGAAGAAGGGGATCACCCAGGCGGTGACCTTGAAACCCATCTCTTTCAGGCTGCGGATCATGCCAACCGGGTCCGGGAAGCGTTGGGGATCGAATTCCAGGTCCCCATATTGGGTCTGCCAGCGGTCGTCGATCTCCAGCACATGGTAGGGGTAGCCCTTCTTGCGGATCTGGGAGGCGAATTCCAGGATGGTTTCCTGGTCGATCCTGTCCTTGTAGCGGGCCCATGTGGTCCAGATGGGAGCGCCCAGCAGTTCCAGGGGGGGCGGCTTGCGCGGCCTTCCGAAGCTGCCCTGCAGTGCTCGGTAGACGCCCTTGATATCATCCTGAATGTGGATCTCGAAGCTGAGGTCGTCGCCGACCAGGGTGATGTGACCATCGCCCAGCCCCGCTCTTGCCCTGAAAGGACGCTGATCGAAGGGGATCAAGTCCATGGAAATGCCGCGCTGGCGGCGGAGATAGGATGCTGGCGGCTGGTTGAAGCCCAGCTGGAAGGGGGTTTTGACATGGAGGCCGATTCCCCGGCTGTTGAGCCAGGCGGGAGTGAGGGCAGTCGTCAGCCCGCTGCGGCCGTTATCGTTGGTCAGGAACTCACTCAGGGGGAGCATGATCTCATTCCAGCACAGGGGCTGGTTGATCAGGGCGCCCCCACCGTACCAGTGCCCCTGGATGGGGATGCGGACCTGGATTGCTTTTCCGGTCCACTGGAAAGAGACCCGGGAGGGTCCTGTTCGGATCTCCAGGATGCGGTCCGGGAAGGTGATCCGGGAGTAACCGGAGGAGGGGATTTCCTGGGCGGCCGGGTAGTCCGTCAGCAGTTCCAGGATTGTCCTGCCATCCCGAACAATCCTGCAGGACCAGGGTTGGCTTTCGAAATGGAGTTCAAAAGGGGTGTTTTCCATGGGAGGTTTGCTGTATGGGACCAGTTCAGAGAATTGTACCCTGAATTGGGGCTTACGCTCGCCTTAATATATCCGGTCGTTACTAGGAGCCGACCGGAGGACGGCGACGGGGCAATCCCCTGTGAAGGTGAGGGGTATCTTGCAGTAATTCATAAAAGGGGGATTGCTTCGCTTGCGCTCGCAATGACAGTAGGTTGGAGATTTCTTCGCTTGCGCTCGCAATGACAGTAGGGTGGAGATTGCTTCGCTTGCGCTCGCAATGACAGTTGTGGAGGGGATTGCTTCGCTTGCGCTCGCAATGACAGTTGTGGAGGGGATTGCTTCGCTTGTGCTCGCAATGACAGTGGTAGGGGAGATTGCTTCCCTTCGTGAACGCTCCGGGCAGGCCGCTCCGCTTGCCATATTATGCCTGTCATTGCGAGGAGCCGACCGGAGGACGGCGACGCGGCAATCCCCTGTAACTGGCTATCCCACTCGTTCCTGTCTCAAACCTGGTCCATCCCAACCGTAGCTATGCTATACTCAATCTCGTGAGAAAAGCGTACTGGCTGGTATCCCTGATCCTGATTACCCTGGCGCTCAGCCTGATAGAGAGTCCCCCTTCTGTGGCTGCCCAGGCAACCATCCCGCCCTCTATATTCATTCAGAGCCCCCGGGAAGGACAGGCACTGCAGGGAGTGGAGATCATTGAGGGAAAGATCCGCGGGGAGGGTTTCCAGGCGGGATATATTCGCTTCAGCTATACGGAAAAGGGCGAGGGAGACCGAACCTGGTTCTACATCGCTGACATCCAGCCTGAAGTCCAGGACAGCTCCCAGACTTCCTTCAGGATCGAATGGGACACAACCCAGCTGACAGACGGGAATTATGACCTGCGGGTGGTGGCTGAGTATGCCGGGGGAGGCGCTATTTTTGAGCTGATCCCCAACCTGCGGATACGCAATTACTCCCCGGTGGAATCTCCTACCCCCTCAGCTGGACTGGAAAGGACCCCGGAGAGGACCCCCTCCACCCCGACGGTTCCTCCTTTACCCCCCAGTACACCTACTCCTCTACCCCCTAATCCCGCCGTGGTCGGGGAGAGAGAGCTCTCCCGGGTCTTGACCATCAGCGGTATTTCCGTGGCAGGAGCCTTTTTCCTTGGTATGATTTACTGGTATTTAAAACATAGAATTGGATGAGAAAATCATGTTCCGGAGATCGAAACCTTATCTCATTGTAGGCCTCGGGAATCCCGGTCGGGAATACCGCGGCAATCGCCATAATGTGGGCTTTATGGTTCTGGATCACCTGGCGGAAAAGCTGGGTACTTCCTTTTCGCGGGTTAAAATGAATGCCCTGATGACCGCTGTGCGCTACAGTGATGAGCGGCTGATCCTCATCAAACCGCAAACCTACATGAACCTCTCCGGGCAGACTGTTTCATCTTATAGGCATTTTTACAAGCTACCACTGGAGAATCTACTGGTGGTCTATGATGATGTGGATCTGCCTTTCGAAACTCTGCGCCTGAAACCTGACGGGGGTGATGCTGGGCAGAAGGGCGTTCATTCAATCATCGAAAAGCTGGGGACGAAATCCTTTCCCCGCTTACGGGTGGGCATCGGCCGTCCTCCCGGCCGCACGCCGGTCAGCTCCTATGTGCTGCAGGATTTCAGCGGCGCTGAACAGGAGCTGCTGCCGTTCGTGTTGGATCAGGCGTCCGCTGCGGTGCTCCATTTTGTTGATCATGGCCTGCAGGCAGCTATGACCCTTTACAATCAGCAGCCAACCCGCTAAGAGATTCCTATGCAGCAGCATATCCTGAAAATCCTCAACGGCCAGCCAGCCTTCCAGCGGTTGACCGAAGATATACGCTCCGGATCCGCTCCCGAACAGTTGGGTTTGATCAGAGCCGCCCGTATGCCCGTGCTGGCCGCCATCCAGGGCGCCCTGGATAGGCCGCTGCTGCTGATCACTGATAAGACCGACCGGGCTCTGCTCCTGCAGGATGAATGGGATTTCTGGTACCCTGACCGGAAGTTACATTTCTTCCCGGAACCCGACCCCCTCTTCTATGAAAAGATTCCCTGGAGCAGGAAAACCAGGCGGGAGCGCCTGGAGCTGCTGGCCAGGCTGTCAGAAGCCCTGCTACCCGGAGCTGACGGCCAGGTCACTGCGCCTTTAATGATCGCCCCAATCAGAGGGGTGATGACCCGCACGCTGCCCAGAAGGTCTTTCTTGAAATTCTCCAGGCGGATCAAAACCGCCAGCCGGCAGGATCCCCAGGCGCTGGCTGGAGAATGGGTGCGCTGTGGCTACCAGTCGGTTCCGGTGGTTACCTTACCAGGCCAGTTTGCCCGCCGGGGAGGCATTCTCGATGTCTGGCCGCCCGGGGACCGCTTTCCGGCCCGCTTGGAATTCTTCGGAGATGAGGTCGAGATGCTGCGCCGATTCGACCCCGAGAATCAGCGCACAATTGCCAGGGTCGAAGAGATCAGGGTCACGCCCGCCAGGGAATTCCTGCTCCCAGAAGTCCCCTTGAACGAGCTTGACCCCCAACAGATCAGCGAATATCACCTGCCGCTTCTCCATCAAGAGCTGGCCTGCTTATTGAGCTACCTCCCGGAGGACACGCTGGTGTTCTTCGATGATGGTTCTGCGGCCCGGGAAGCGGTCATTGATATTGAATCCCAGGCTGAATCCCTCCGGAAAAATTATCAGAAGGAAGGTTTACTGGCCGACGATTTTCCCCGGCCATATTTATCCTGGGAAGAATTGTGGGACGCACTTGAAAAATACCAGACAACCGCGTTGGGCCCTGCGGGGACCGGACCCGCGGTCAGCCTCAGCTCCCAGTTCAGGAACAACCAGCGTTTTGGGGGTGAGCTGAAATCATTTATCAGCCATCTGGAAGGTGTCATCCAACGAGGGGCGGAGGCTGTCATCGTCTCGCGTCAATCAGCCCGCCTGGCCGAACTCTGGGCAGAGAGAGGTCAATCCCACCCCGCGCCTCGCTTTATCAAAGGCAGCGTTGATGGCGGCTGGGTGTTCAGTACCATGGAAAGGGGGGAAATCCAGCTATTTTCGGATGGCGAGATCTTCGGCTGGCGGCGGATCCAGCCCCGGCGCAAAACTGTCCACCGCGCTCAGCCGCCAGAGATCGACTACAGCGATTTTCAGGTCGGTGATTGGGTGGTGCATATCGATCACGGGATCGGCCGCTTTGCTGGACTGACATTCCGGGAGCTGGATGGCGTCCCGGGTGAATACCTGATCGTAGAATATGCTGAAGGAGATTATCTTTATGTGCCGGCTGGCCAGGCTGATCGTCTTTCCCGTTATGTGGGACCGGACCACCATGATCCGGCCATCACCCGCCTGGGAGGAGGGCACTGGAAGAGAGCCAAGTCCAGAGTTAAGGAAGAGGTGGTCCAGATCGCCCGGGACCTGCTGGATCTCTACGCTCGACGGCAGACCGTCAGCGGGCATGCCTTTCAGCCGGATACCGCCTGGCAGCAGGAGCTGGAAGCCAGCTTCCCTTATTTTGAAACCGAGGACCAGCTCAAGGTACTTTCCCAAGTCAAAAGGGACATGGAAGTGGCCAAACCGATGGACAGATTGATCTGTGGCGATGTGGGCTATGGAAAAACAGAGATCGCCCTCCGGGCAGCGTTTAAAGCGGTCATGGACGGGAAGCAGGTGGCTGTCCTGGTGCCTACCACCGTGCTGGCCCAGCAGCACTATGACACATTTACACAGCGCATGAGAGGCTTTCCGGTTGAGGTGCGCATGCTGTCCCGTTTCCGCACGCCCCGCCAGCAGAGAGAGATCCTGAATGGGCTCATCCAGGGTTCGGTTGACATCGTCATCGGCACCCACCGACTGCTGTCCCGGGACGTGTTCTTCAAGGATCTGGGTTTAATGATCGTTGACGAAGAGCAGCGCTTTGGTGTGGCCCATAAGGAAAAGATCAAAGCCAAACGGGCTGACATCGATGTACTCACCCTGACAGCCACACCCATTCCTCGCACGATGTACATGGCTTTAACGGGGGTGCGGGATATTTCCCGAATCAACACTCCGCCGGAAGAACGCCTGCCTGTGATCACGCATGTGGGAGCCTATGATCCGGGGCTGATCCAGCGAGCCATCTGGAGGGAGCTCGAGCGGGGAGGGCAGGTCTTCTTTGTGCATAATAGGGTGAAAACCATCCAGGCTATGAAATCCCATCTGGCTAACCTGGTGCCGGAAGCCCGCATCGGCATCGCCCACGGGCAAATGGCTGAAAATGATCTGGCGCAGCGCATGCGCGAATTCACCCGGGGGGAGATCGATATCCTGATGTCGACCTCTATCATTGAGTCCGGGTTGGACATCCCCAATGCCAACACTTTGATCGTTGACCGGGCAGACCGCTTCGGTCTGGCGCAGCTGTATCAATTGCGCGGCAGGGTGGGTCGGGGCGCCCAGCGCGCCTACGCTTATTTTTTCACGGGTCGTGGGGATTCGCCAACTGAGGAAGGACGGCTGCGGTTGGAGACCATTGCCGAGCACACTGAGCTGGGGGCAGGCTATTCGATTGCCATGCGCGACCTTGAGATCCGTGGTTCCGGGGATCTCCTGGGCACACGCCAATCGGGGTACATCGCTGCGGTTGGATTCCATCTCTATACCCGACTGCTGGCGGATGCGGTGCATGGGATTAAGAAAGAAGCAGGCGGCCCGGATGCCAGCAAGGATCTCTCCCTGTACATCCTGCGGCCGCTGGTGAAAATCAATCTCCCGCTACCGGTCGGGATCCCGGAGGATTACATTCAGGATCAATCAGTGCGCTTGAGCCTTTACCGTCGGGCGGCTTCCATCACCAGACCCCCGGAGATTCTCCAACTGCGAGAGGAATTCCAGGACCGCTTTGGCCCTCCTCCCGAGATTGTTGAAAATCTGCTTCGCCAGCTGGAGCTGAGATTGCTGGCTGAAAGGGCTGGAGTGGAGAGCATCTACCTGCAGTATGGCAGGATCACCCTGGGGTTTCCGGAGGGAAAACCCCTCCCGCAGCCCTGGGAATTTCCCGCCAGAGTCAAATTTGGGGAATCCTGTGTCTGGCTGCCGTTCGATCTTTCCGGGGAGGAGTGGTTTAACGAGCTGCTTGAGGTGCTGAGAGGACTGGGGGCATTATAATTCAACCCAAATGTACAATGCTCTTTGACAATCACTCCTGGCAAAGGTATAATTGTGCCTTGTCGAATACGAGGTTGAATTGGAGAGTGTTTTATGGCGAACGAAGAATTACAAACGCCAGAAACGATTGAGGACTTAGAACCTAAAATGAAGGTCCAGGGAAAGGTTTTGAAAACTACCCTGGCAGGTGCGATTGTTGATATCGGTGTTGGTGTTCCTGGAGTAATCCATATTTCTAAAATTCAGAAGGGGTCAGTGACCAGGGTTGCGGACGTGCTTTCAGAAGGACAGGAAATAGAAGTCTGGATCCAGCGCGTGGATCCGGAAAAGAACAAGATCGAACTGACCATGCTGGAACCGCTGGGTATGGATTGGCGGGACATCAAGCCCGACATGGAATTAGTCGGAAAAGTCACCCGGATCGAGAAATACGGAGTCTTTGTGGATATTGAGGCCGAGCGTCCCGGGCTGGTGCATATCAGTGAGATGACCCATGGCTATGTGCGCACCCCCAGCGATCTCGTGCAGAAAGGCGACCAGGTCAATGTCAAGGTGCTCAAGGTCAACCGCCGTAAAAAGCAGATCAAATTGAGTATGAAAGCCCTGGAGGAACCCCCCGAGGAAGCTTTCGCCTTTACCGATGACGAGGACGAGAAGAAAGAGGAACCCCCAACCGCTTTTGAGGTAGCCATCCGCAAAGCGATGGAATCCAAAGGTGGAGATTCCGAGCTGGCTGACCTGCTTTCCAAGCTGGAAAGCTAAGCGGGTTATTGTGGGAAATGATCAAGGCCGCTGAATTTCAGCGGCCTTTTTTTTATCTAAAGCTGGCGAATTTCAGTTCTCCTGCTGATTGGATCAGTATGATCAACTGGAGGGACGCTTGGAAAGCCGCCGGAAATTCCAGCCGATGGGGTTAACGGACAGCTATGCCAGCAGAATGATCGCAAATCGGGTGAATCTGTCCAACGAGCCACCACCCTTGTTATAATCTGTAACAAGCACCTTGTTTCAATTGTACAGTCTCGCTAGATTAACGGTGATCTCCAATCCAGGAAAAGGAGAGCTTATGGAATTCGATCCTCCTGTATCTTCCCAGCTGCAAGAATTCCTAGATCAGTACGGCATTCGGGGCAGGGAAATGTTGCTTCCCGCCCTGCTGGAAGCCCAGAAAATCCATGATTTCATTCCTCGTGAGGCTGCCGCCTATATCGGCGAGGTCCTCAAGGTGCCCTTAGCTGATATCTATGGTGTAATTGAGTTCTACTCCATGCTTTCCAGTCAGCCCCGGGCGGAGAGGGTGATCCGGATCTGCACCACACCTTCCTGCGCTTCTCAGGGAAGCGGAAAGCTGGTGGCTGAAGTCTGCCAGCATCTGGGTGTGGATATTGGTGAGCCCACTGTGGACGGCCGCTATGTTGTGGAAGAGGTGGAGTGCCTGGGTCTGTGCGATCATGCCCCCGGGGTTTTGATTGGGAACGATATGGTCGGGGAAGCTACCCTGGACAGGATCTTTCACCCGGAGGAACATCCCCGCAGTGAGATCTATGCTGACCAGCGCTACCTGCTGGCCCGGGTGGGGAGTGTCGATCCTCTGAACATCAAGGAGTTCCAGGATGCGGGCGGCTTTGCGGGCCTTAAGACCGCCCTGGCGTTGAAGCCGGAAGAGGTCATTCAGGTAGTGTCCGATTCAGGCCTGACTGGTAGGGGAGGGGCGGGTTTTCCCACCGGACTGAAATGGCAGGGCTGTGCGGAGGAGGAGCGTTTTCCCAAATATCTGGTTTGCAATGAGGACGAATCCGAACCAGGGACATTCAAAGACCGGGCATTGATCGAAGGGGATCCCTTTACGATCATTGAAGGCATGATCATCGCCGCTTACGCTGTAGGCGCGAACAAAGGCTACCTGTACATCCGGGGCGAGTATACCCACTCCCATGAGGTTATCAGCCAGGCGCTGGAAATTGCTGCCGGGAACCGCTTCCTCGGGGAGAATATCCAGGATTCCGGGTTCGATTTTGAGATTGAGCTGCGCAGCGGAGCAGGGGCCTATATCTGTGGGGAGGAAACTGCCCTGTTCGAATCCATCGAGGGCAAACGGGGGTTTCCGCGCGTCAAACCTCCCTTCCCGACCACTCACGGGTTGTTCAATCAGCCCACCGCTATCAATAATGTTGAAACCCTGGCTAACGTGGCCTTGATCTTTAACATCGGGGCTGAGAAATATCGGGAGCTGGGTTCGGAAGATTCCCCAGGCCCCCGCTTGTTCAGCCTCTCCGGCGACGTTGAAAGGCCGGGCATCTACGAGATCAGTAAACCATTGACCCTCAGGGAGCTGATCTATGAAAAAGGGGGAGGTGTCCGGGATGGGAAGCAGCTGCGGGCGGTCCTGCTGGGAGGTGCGGCTGGCAAATTCGTCGCTCCCGATGGACTTGATTTTCTCCTTACCAACCAGGGAACCCGTGAAGTTGGTCTGGGCCTGGGATCGGCAGCGGTTGTGGTTTTTGATGAAGGGGTGGATCTGCGTTTTGTGCTCCACGGATTGGGGCACTTCTTTGCCCACGAGAGCTGCGGTAAATGTTATCCCTGTCAGCTGGGGACCCAGCGCCAGGCTGAGATCCTGGACCGCAACCTGCGCGGGCAGAGCCTGCCAGGGGATATCGACCGTCTGAAGGACATCATTGCCACCATGACAGACAGTTCGCTGTGCGGCCTGGGGCAGACCGCTGGCTCAGCAGTGCTGAGCGCTATTGAGATATGTCCGGAATATTTCGGGATTGAGGAGGGAGCTCGTGACTGAAAAAAAGTGCCTATCCCTTAACATTAACGGAATTGAATGCCAGGTGCCAGAAGGCACCACCTTGCTGGAAGCTGCCCGCTATCTGGATATAGACATCCCGGTGATCTGCCTTCATGAGGCGACCACCGCCAAGGGACTTTGCCGTCAGTGTGTCGTGGAAGTGGAGGGCAGGCGGACCCTGGCGCCTTCCTGTATTACCCTGGCTGAGGAGGGGATGGTGGTATTCACGGAGAGCGAACGCGTGGTCCGGGTCCGGCGCACGATCCTGGAAATGCTTCACGCCAGTTCGGACATCTCCCATTCACCAGCTCTGCAAGCCCAGATGGAAAAGTATACTGCTGACCCAGAGCGGTTTCCCGGCGCGAAAAAGCGCCAGTACGAAATCCTGGACGACAATCCCTTTTATGTCCGGGATTATTCCCAATGCATCCTGTGCTGGCGTTGTGTTCAAGCCTGCGGGGATGACATCCAGTTTACCTATGCTCTGGGATTAGGGGGCCGCGGCCACGACAGCCGGATTTCCACCTTTTATGAGCTTCCCATGCCCGAGACGACCTGTGTTTTCTGTGGGAACTGCGTTGCCGTTTGTCCGACCGAGGCTCTGCAGGATAAAACCGAATATCTGCTGGAAAAGGGGCTTCAGCATCATGAGATCCGGGCTCGCCGCCGGCAGGAACGTCAGGGAAAAAGGAGCAAATCATGAGAGAGGCAGAGATAAAGGTGCGAAGTACCTGTCCCTACTGCGGCGTCGGCTGCCAGATAGATATGCAGATCCGTGAAAACCACATCACCCGGGTGGATGCCCCGTTTGATGTCGCTCCCAATTACGGCCGTTTGTGTGTTAAAGGGCGCTATGGCCTGGATTACACCCATCATCCTTCTCGCCTGACCTATCCACTGATCCGCAAGGATCTGGGAATACTGCCTCGCAAACCGGTGGGGCTGGGAGGTTTCAGGCGGGCCAGCTGGGAGGAAGCCCTGGATCTGGCAGCCGAAAAGCTGGCCGTCATTGTCCAGGAACATGGCGGGGACGCTCTGGGAGCGTTCTGTTCTGCGAAGGCGACCAATGAGGATAACTACCTCTTCCAGAAGTTTATCCGGGGAGTTCTGCGGACCAACAATATTGACCACTGTGCCCGTTTATGCCACGCGGCCTCAGTGGCAGGATTGCAGATCACCCTGGGTTCTTCCGCTATGTCAAACTCGATCGCCGAAATGAAGGATCTGGAGGTTTTACTGGTCACCGGATCCAATACCAGTGAGACCCACCCGGTGATTTCCACATTCCTGCGGGAGGCGGTGGTGAAAAATAGGGCCAGATTGATCGTGATCGACCCCCGCCGGACTGAAATGTCCCGCTTCGCGGATTTTTATCTCCAGCTGAAGCCGGGGACAGATGTGGTCATGTTCCAGGCTCTGGCTCAGGTGATTGTCCAGGACGGGCTGGTTGATCAGGAATTCCTCGATGCCCGGGTTGAAGGGTTGGAAGAATATCTTCCCACATTAGAGGGATACACTCCGGAGTATGCAGAAGAAATCTGCGGAGTGCCGGCGGAGAGAATCCGGGAAGCGGCCCACCTCTACGGTGAGGCCGGGACAGCGGCGATTTACTGGGGGATGGGCATCAGTCAGAGCACTCACGGAACGGACAATGCCATCTCGCTCGCCAACCTGGCACTGCTGACAGGCAACGTCGGCCGACCGGGAACGGGAGTGAATCCTCTGCGGGGCCAGAATAATGTCCAGGGCTGCTCGGACGCGGGAGGCCTGCCCAATGTCTTCCCGGGCTATCAGCTGGTCTCGGACCAGGAGGTGCGGGAGAAATTTGAGACCCACTGGGGAGTATCCTTGAATCCGCAGCCGGGCCTGACGACCATGGAAATGGTTGACGCCGCGGAGCAAGGGATCATTCAGGGGTATTATGTGATGGGAGAGAATCCCATGATGAGTGAGCCGGATCTACACCACGCCCGGCAGGTGATGGCAAACCTGGGGTTCGTGCTCTATCAGGACATCTTTATGAATGAGACCGGGGAATACGCCGACGTGATCTTACCGGCAGTCAGCTTCGCGGAAAAGGCCGGCACATTCACCAACAGCGACAGACGAGTACAGCTGATCCGGCCTGCCATTACGCCCCCCGGGGAAGCGCGGCCCGATTGGGTCATCATCCAGGAGCTGGCTCGCAGAGTGGAGGATAAGCTGGGGATGATCGGATCAGCAGGATTTGCGTTCGAGCATCCAGCGGAGATCTGGGATGAGATGGCAGAGTTGACCCCGCCATTTCAGGGTATCAGCCATGGCAGGCTCGAGCGCGAGAGCGGCGTGCACTGGCCCTGCCCTTCAGAAGACCATCCCGGCACTCCCTACCTGTTCAGCGAGTCATTCCCGCGTGGGAAGGGGAAATTGACCCCGATTTCCTATCGGTCCCCGGCCGAGCTGCCCGATGAGGAATATCCACTCATCCTGTCCACTGGACGGGTCCTTTATCACTGGCACGGGGGTACGCTGACCCGGCGCTCAAAGCTGGATGATATCTATCCGGAAGCCCTGGTAGAGATTCATCCCCGGGATGCGAAGGGCCTGGGGGTCAGTACCGGCGATCGGGTCAGTCTCCGCTCCCGGAGGGGCAGGATCGAGGTCAAAGCCCTGGTGAGTGAACGGTCGCCAATCGGCACGGTATTCCTGCCCTTTCATTTTGCTGAAGCGGCTGCCAATATCCTGACCATGGATGCCCGGGATCCCCATGCCAAGATCCCGGATTACAAGGTCTGCGCTGTGGTGTTGGAGAAACTCTGATCCGCGCCACCCGGCGGGTTATAATTGAACCTGAATTTTACTGTGGAGGAGATCGATGGCTGGAAAATTAGTGCTGGTGGCCGGTAATATTGGCACCGGAAAAACATCGCTGACAGAGCGTTTGGGGGAGAGGCTGGGCTGGCGCACAGCCTTTGAATCGGTGATAGACAATCCCTATCTGGGTGATTTCTACCAGGACATGGATGCCTGGTCGTTCCACCTGCAAATCTACTTCCTGGGCCACCGCGCCCAGCAGCACCTGGAGCTGGTCAGTTCGGGGACATCGGCAATCGCTGACCGCAGTATTTACGAGGATATGAAGATCTTCGCCCGGGCTCTTTACCAGCAGGGCAGCCTTTCTGAGCGCGATTACCGCTCCTACCAGCGAGTGTTCCAGCTGATCGCCGACCATCTGCCAGAGCCGGATTTACTGATCTACCTGGTCGCTCCGCCGGAAATCCTGCTCAAGAGAATAGAAGAGCGGGGCCGCAAGATCGAGTCGGGCATCACTCTGGAATATCTTTCCCAGCTGGATTCCTTCTATGATGACTGGATGGAAACCTTCAATCTCTGCCCTGTGCTGAAGATTCGTTCGGATGATCTCGATTTTGTCCACAAGAAAGAGCATCTGGATACTGTGGCCGATCTGGTCCAGAAGAAGCTGACAGGGAAAGAGGAGATCGTTTTCTAACCACCCCTGTCTGAACATTCAACGGTATCAGCCCTTCAGGAACGGACCGCCTGGGTAGCTTCTAGGATTTGTTCCTGGCTGTCTTCCTATCAGCAAATCCGAATTTTCTCAATTGTCCAGACCCCATTCCTTTTTACAAGGATTTTACAACTCCTTTTTTACGTGTTTACAGCTCTGTTTTATCCTGAGAGCGTAAGTTCAACGTTTAAGCGCATAACTGGAGGAAAAAATGTTCAGAAAAATACTATTACCTTTGTTGGCAGCAGTTCTGATCACCCTGTCTGTCAGCGGCACCGCTCTGGCAGCGGAAGGGGACGGATTGGATCTGGTCAGAGCCCGCGGTGAGGTCATTGTGGTTGACCCGCCCTCTGGAATGTTCCAGATCGAGAAGGAAGATGGCACGGTCCTGACCTTCTTCGTGAATGAGAAGACCGCTTTTCGGGGACTGGACAGCCTGGATGAAATGCAGGTGGGCTGGAAGGCTGGCGTAGTAGCCCGGGAGGATGATGAGGGCCAGCTGTGGGCAGTTCTGGTGCTGGCAGGAGATCCTGCTGATTTACTTAAGGCCCGTGGTAAGGTCATCGACGTGAATACCGCGGCCGGGAAATTCACCATCCAGACCCCTGACGGGGAAGAGCTGCGCTTCTTTGTAGATGAGAATACCCGCTTTGGGGGCCAGATCTCCAGCCTGGAGGATCTGGAAGTCGGCATGGGAGCCGGAGTGGCTTACGAGGAGCACAGCGCAGGTAAATTCATAGCTGTCGGGCTGGTCGCCGGCAGAGTGCCAGAGCTGGTCAAAGCCCATGGCGAGGTTACCGCTGTTGACGCCGGGCTGGGAAAGTTTGAAATTCTCACCCCCGCTGGAGAGCGGCTGACCATCTTTGTGGATGAACACACCCGCTATCAGGGCCAGCTCTCAGCACTGGATGAAATGCAGGTAGGCTGGAAGGCTGGCGTGGCTGCCAGGGAAGGAGAGGATGGCAAGCTGACCGCTGTGATGGTCATCGCCGGAATCCGTCCGGAAGCCATTCGCGCCCAGGGCTTGATCGCGAATGTGGATGTTGCTGCTGGAAAGTTCAGTCTTAAAAAGGCTGATGGGTCGGTCCTGACCTTTTCCGTGAATGGGGATACTTCCTATAAGGGGCAGGTTGCCGGCCTTTCTGATCTGGAAGAAGGCATGCGGGCCGGGGTGGGGGGTTATGAAGACCAGGATGGCCTCTTAATCGCCAGGGTCGTCCTGGCTGGTGACCTTCCGGATGAGCGCCCTGAAATCATCCGGGCCCGGGGCACCATTAAAACTGTCAGTCCCGGAGCCGGTAAGTTCCAGTTGGAAAAGAGCGACGGCAGCGTGGTGACTGTTTATGTGGACGGCAAAACCACTTACCGGGGCCAGGTGGGCAGCTTCAGTGAGCTGGAAAAAGGCATGCAGGCAGGGTTTGTGGGCTACCTGGATGCGGATGGGAAGATCATCGCCCGGGGGGTCATCGCCGGATATCTCCGCTCGGACTCGGCTCGTCCGGGAGGTGAGCGGCCTGCTCCTGACGCCGAACGTCCTTTGGAAAGCCGCTTCCCCGGTACTACATCTTGATCGTGTCAGCTAGCTAGCATCCCTGGAGGGATCCCTCCAGGGATTTTTTTATTTGCTCAGGAGCCCATCCCCAGACTGCGTATGCGCTCCTGGCGTCGGCCTGGGTCCTGCTGGCATTTTTGATTGAGTAATCCCTTCTCGGGCAGGTCGGAGGGGATCAATGTTATAATAGCCTGACCTTCTGACAGAATTTAGACGTAAAGTGAGGAAAGATGACGAAACAATGGGATACGCCTCCGGCGATGAGTATTGATCCGGCCAAGGTCTACCAGGTAAAATTGGAGACCACCCGGGGAGATATCACCCTGGAACTTTATCCTGAACACGCCCCTAAAACGGTCAACAACTTCATCTTCCTGGTCAAGGAAGAATTCTATGACGGAGTTACTTTTCACCGGGTGATTGAGAATTTCATGATCCAGGGGGGAGATCCCACTGGAACTGGCCGGGGAGGACCTGGATACCGTTTCGAGGACGAGCTGGTGGACAACCCGTTGAAGCATGGCAGTAAGGTCATTTCAATGGCCAATGCCGGCCCAAACACCAATGGCTCTCAATTTTTCATCACTCATCTTCCCCAACCTCACCTGGATGGAAAACACACTGTCTTTGGCAAGGTCATCCAGGGCGATGATGTGGTCGATGTTATCCGCCAGGGAGACAAGATTTCCAAAGCCACGCTTCTGTAGGGAAAGCGTAGCTTGCAGGTTTACTTGATTTACAGTAAGATATTCCGCGAGGGAGAATCGGACTCTCCCTCGCGGAATGATCTGTAAGGAGGTGTCTGGAAAAGTTTCGGAAAGGGAAAACAGCGCAAGGGCTCAGGAGCAGAGCACTCCTCCTGAGTTGACGAGGAAGAGGGTTCCTCCCATTGGGAGGCTAACCGGCTGGGGGTAAGCGAGGCCGGGAAAATCGAACCATCAGCGGAAGCCCTCCGGAGATGTCACGCTCCGTCTTTTCCCTCCAGATGAATGCGGGTGGTAAAAACCCGGGCGACCGGTGGGACAACATCACCCCAGGTGATAGATTTGAACGATATACGTTCCTGCAGTGTGCCTTTCGGCAGGGTTGATTTTTCCCTCCGGGGTAGGAACGTTTATGTACTCTGGGAGGGGTACCTCTATGTGTGGAATTGTCGGTTATATAGGATCGAAGAATGCCACGCCCATCATCATGGACGGGTTGAAAAGGCTGGAATACCGCGGATATGATTCAGCAGGCATTGCGGTTCTTGATAAAGGGAGCATCGAAGTCCGGCGGGTGGCCGGTAAACTGGAACATTTATCACAGCTGGTCCAGGAATCACCTCTGGAAGGCATTCTCGGGATTGGCCATACTCGCTGGGCCACCCACGGTGAGCCTAACACCCGCAATGCCCATCCTCATCTGGGCATGACCGGGGACGTGGTGGTGGTTCACAACGGTATCGTTGAGAACTTTGCCGCTCTGCGGGATGAACTGGAAAGTGAGGGGGCTAAATTCAGATCGGACACTGATACCGAGGTGATCGTTCACCTGATCGAGCGTCACCTGGCGGAAGGGGATCTGACCTCTGCAGTCCGCAGTGCCCTGCGCCATCTCAAGGGTGCTCACGGCATTGTGGTGATGAGCAGGAATGAGCCTGACAAGATCATCGCTGCCCGGATTGGCAATGCCGGCGGAGTGGTGCTGGGGAAAGGGCAGGGAGAGATGTACATCGCCTCAGATCTGCCTGCCATCCTGGAGCATACCAGGGAGATGGTCTTCCTTGAATCACACCAGATGGCAGTGGTCACTCGCCAGGGGATCCATTTGCTGACTCTGGACGGTGAGGAAATCACTCCTGAATTCCAGATTATTCCCTGGGATCCGGTGTCTGCGGAAAAAGGTGAGTACCGCCATTTCATGCACAAGGAGATCCATGAGCAGGTACGCTCTCTGACCGATACCATCGCTGGTCGGGTGGATTTCGAATCCGGGACCATTCAGCTGCCCACTTTGAATGCTACCCAGGAAGTGGTTCGCAAGATCAATAAAATTGTCATCATAGCTTGCGGTACGGCATCCTATGCCGGTATGGTTGGCAAGGTCTTGATCGAGCGCATCGCCCGCATTCCTGTTGAGGTCGGGATCGGTTCAGAGTTCCGCTACCAGGACCCTCTGGTGGATGAGAACACTGTCGTGCTGGCAATCAGCCAGTCCGGGGAGACAGCCGACACCCTGGCCGCGATGGAGGAAGGGCGTCGGAAGGGGTCCACTTTATGGTCAATTGTCAACGCCATCGGCTCCCAGGCAATGCGGATCGCCGACGGTTACATTTCCATGCAGGTGGGTCCGGAAATTGGGGTGGCGTCCACCAAGGCCTACACCGCTCCTCTGGTGGATCTGTATATGCTGGCTATCATGCTGGGTGAAATGCGGGGAACCCTGAAGCAGGAGCAGCGGCTCCAGCTTGTCAAGGATCTCCGCCTGATACCTGACCTGGCAGGCCGCTGTCTTGATCGGGAGGATGAGGTTAAACAAGTGGCCGAAACCCTGCTGGATGTTGAGAATGCCCTTTATCTGGGAAGGGGCGTGAACATGCCTACAGCCTATGAAGGCGCCTTGAAGCTGAAGGAGATCTCTTATATTCACGCCGAAGGTTATCCAGCGGGAGAGATGAAACACGGCCCGATCGCTTTGATCGATTCCGGGCTTCCCGTTGTGGTGATCGCCCCGCGGGATCCCTGGTATGACAAGATGTTCAGCCAGATAGAGCAGGCCAAAGCCCGGGGTGGGCGGGTGATTGCGGTAGCGTCAGAGGGGGACGATCAGATCCAGGCCCTGGCTGACCAGGTCCTGTTTGTGCCGGAAACCCCCTGGCTGCTGAGTCCGGTCACTACGGTGATTCCACTCCAGCTGCTGGCGTACCAGATCGCCGCCCAGCGCGGGCTGGATGTGGATCAGCCCCGCAATCTGGCAAAATCTGTCACGGTAGAGTAGGGCAGGTTGGACCAGCTAAGGACAATCTCGCTGGTTGGTGTAGTGAAGGTGCACGCCGGCTGCTTCTGGCAGCCGGGTGTTCTTTGTCCAGTCCGGGTTCGGTATTCAGGTTAATCGGGTGGGGGGGGTCAATCTTTCGTTTTCTTGGCCTGTTTAGCGGATTCCAGCCAGTAGCGGGCAACTTCATCCATGGAAAGAATGAAATCTGATTTGGCTTCGGTGTAGTCGCTGCTTTGTTTGGGGAAGCGTTTGGCCAGTTTTTCTTTGAGCTTTTCATATTCCTTGGCCGCGTCTGGATTGGCACGCAGGAAATCTCTGAAAACCGTATGCCTTTCGATATCCGGATGGCCTTTTTGAAAGACATGCAGGTGATGGGATCGCTGGCCGTTGGTATCCCGGGTAAAGAACTGTCTTCCTGGAATGCCAAATTCCCCCTTACTCTGGTAACCGAGAGCCTTGAATTCATCCACGGCGGCGATCACATCAGCGAGATCTTCCACCTCCATGACAAAATCGAGGATGGGTTTCGCTTTGATGCCGGGAATTGAAGTGCTGCCGATATGGTAGATACCGATGATCGGGAAGGATAAACCCTGCCGGATGCGTTTTGCTTCCTGATCTGCCAGCCGCGACCATTCCGGGTTATGGGGAACCAGCTCTACTTTCCGCTGTTCCTGCGGTACGGGGTCTTTTTCACTCATAATTGGTAATTTGCAAGTTCTTTTATTATAAGGGATGCTTTGTTTTCTGTCAGGTGGAATTTCGAATCTCCGGGGCTAGTCTGTTTGTTCTAATATAAATTTGAGAATTGGAGAAGCCATTCGTGTTAAAATGGGGCTGCAGTTAAAGGGTAAATAATCAAAAAGGAATACTATGGTTGGAAATTCATTGAATCGGGAAGCAGTGTTGGAAGCTCTGGGCAAGGTGCAGGATCCTGAACTTGGAAGGGACCTGGTCAGCCTGGGCATGATCGAGGATCTGGAAGTAAAGGATGGCAAAGTCAGGTTTACTTTGAATCTCACCACGCCGGCCTGCCCTTTGAAGGATGAGATCCGGGCCAGCGCTCTGGCAGCGGTAGAAGCGCTCGACGGGGTAAGCGCTGTCGAGATCAATATGGGTGCCAAGGTACCCGTGGGCCAGAGTAAATCCGAACACAAGAACATCAAGAACGTCATTGCCATAGCCTCAGGCAAAGGCGGTGTAGGAAAAAGCACGGTAGCTGTGAACCTGGCGGTCACGCTGGCTGAGAAAGGCGCCAGGGTGGGGTTGCTGGACGCGGATATCTACGGGCCAAACATTCCTACCATGCTGGGAGTTGATCAGCTGGGAGGGGCCCTGGATGATAAGATCCTTCCCGGGGTAGGCCACGGCGTTAAGGTGATCTCGATCGGGTTTATGGTCAAACCCGAGCAGGCTTTGATCTGGCGGGGACCGATGCTGCATTCCGCCATCAAGCAGTTCATTTCTGATGTGGACTGGGGGGAGCTGGATTATCTGGTCGTAGATCTGCCTCCGGGAACCGGGGATGTGCAGCTCAGCTTGAGCCAGACCCTGGAACTGCAGGGCGGTGTAATAGTCACCCTGCCGCAGCAGGTTTCCCTGGATGATGCCCTGCGGGGAATCAACATGTTCCAGGAGCTGAAGGTTCCCATCTTCGGTGTTGTTGAGAACATGAGTTACCTGGAAACACCTGCTGGAGAGCGGCTGGATATTTTTGGCAGTGGCGGTGGAGAAAGGTTGGCTCAGATGACTGGCGTTCCCTTCATCGGGTCCATCCCCATCGATCCCCAGGTCAGAATAGGTGGAGACACTGGTATGCCGGTGGTTTTATCCCATCCGGATTCACCAGTCTCCAGGGAGCTGGTTGAGATCGCGGAAAAGATTGCGGCTCAAGTCAGCATTCAGGCGGTGAAAGAGTAAGCGTAAACCATTCAGAGCGGAGCAGGGATACGGCTTCTACCCGGAGGCCGTATCCTTTCTATTTAATCCAAATAAGGTAAAATACGCACATGATGGATTTGATTGTTGGTATTCGATTCCATAGTGGTGGAAAAATCTATCACTTTGATGCTTCTTCTGTGCCTGAGATCCAGAAGGATGATTTTGTGATCGTGGAAACCAGCCGGGGGAAACAGCTGGGCAAAGTGGTCTCATTCCTGGACAAGGAAAGCAGCGACGAGCGCAACTGGAAGCCGATCCTGAGAGGTGCTACCCCCCGGGATCTGGTTATGAGGCAGGTCTGGGAGAAGAAAGAAGAGGAAGTCCTGGAGATGTGCAGGGAGCTGGCCGCGGAGGGTAAAGGACTTGAAGAAGTCAAGTTTATCTCTGCTGAGTTCAGCCTGGAAGGGGAAAACCTGGTCATTCTTTACTGTTACGAGGGTGAGGATGACCCCCAGCTGAATGGGCTGAAGAAAAAGGTCAAAAAAGCCCAGCCGGATTCCAATTTGGAGCTGCGCAGGATAGGACCCCGCGACACGGCTAAAATTCTCGGGGGGATGGGCGCCTGTGGGCGGGAGATCCGCTGCTGTACGGAGTTCATGACTGAATTTGTCCCCATTTCCATCAAGATGGCCAAAGTGCAGGGTATTTCCCTGGCTCCCTCCGAGATTACCGGGATGTGCGGAAGACTGCGCTGCTGCTTGATGCACGAACAGGAACTGTACGTCCAGGCCAGGAAAAACATGCCCAAGAGAGGTAAACGCGTGATCACACCCCGGGGAGAAGGCAAGGTCATACGCCTCAATCCCCTCAGCCAGAAAGTGTCGGTCGATCTCGGAGAGGGACAAATAGTTGACTTTGATCCTGATGAACTGGAACGGAAGACCTCATGAAGGAAATCCTCGACCGCGCCAGAGAGCTATTCCCCTATACCAGCGCTCTGCGGCGGGAGTTTCACCGTCATCCTGAGCTGGGTTTCCAGGAATTCCATACAGCAGAGATCATCCTCAGAGAACTGTCCCGCTGGCAGGGGTATTCCCTGCAGTCTGGTATTGCTGGAACCGGCGTACTGGCAACCCTGGAGGGAGGACATCCCGGGAAAACCGCCCTGCTGCGTTTTGATATGGATGCCCTGCCCGTTCAGGAAGATACAGGGGCGGAGTATGCCTCACAAGTTGAGGGGGTAATGCATGCTTGCGGGCATGACGGGCATATGGCGATCGGTCTGACCACCGCCCGCCTGCTGGCGGAATCCCGCCAGGAGATTGCCGGAATGGTGAAGATTCTCTTTCAACCGGCAGAGGAAGGGCTGGGGGGTGCCCTGCGCACCATCCAGGCAGGTGTGTTGGAAAATCCCCGGCCGGATATCGTTTTAGGAATGCACCTCTGGAATGAAAAACCCCTGGGGTGGCTGGGCATCAGCGATGGACCGGTCATGTCAGCATCGGAAACCTTCCGGATTGTGATCCGGGGTAAAGGCGGCCACGCTGCCAAGCCCCAGGAAGCTGTTGATCCCGTTGTCGCCTCTGCAGGGGTGATCAACGCTTTGCAAACCCTGGTTTCCCGGGAAATCCACCCCATGGACAGCGCCGTGGTCACTGTCAGCACTATCCACGCAGGTCAGGCTCACAACGTCATCCCCACCGAGGCTGCTCTGAGTGGAACGATCCGCACTTTCTCCCCTGCATCCCGGGAGCGGCTTCTGAAACGCTTTCATGAGATCGTCCAGACTGTGGCTGGTGCCTACCGCTGTCAGGTAGAGATAACGCTTGAGGACATCTCCCCCGCAGTGATCAACCACCCCGAGATTGCGAAGGTGGTCAGGAGAACCGCCAGGACCCTTTTCCCGGAAGCAGACCTGGACGCGCATTACCAGACCATGGCCTCCGAGGACATGGCCTATTTGCTGCAAGATCTGCCGGGATGTTACAGTTTCATCGGTTCTTCCAATCCCGCCAAGGGTCTGGCCGCCAAACACCATCAGCCTGATTTCGATTTTGATGAGGATGCCCTGGTCAGCGGGACTGCCTTGATGGCAGGGGCAGTCCTGGACCTGCTGGGCTCCTGAAAATAATCCTCTGATCCTTGAATCGGCTCCTGGAAGGCATTCCTTTCGGGAGCTTTGATGATAGCTGTCATCCTTCCTGCTCCCAGGTGTCATTCGTCCGCTAATAGGCTCTCCTTCTTGACGTTGATTTTTCCTGATGCTAGAATTAATTATGATTAATCTTATTGATCTTATTAATCGGGTCAGAGAGGATCATGGGTAATTCTGATTTCTTGCACTACCTGCTGCAGTTCGCCGAAACTGGCGATGACAGCCTGCCGGCTCTCAAGGATCTCAGCGCTGAACTGGGAATCAGCATTTCCACCCTGCGGGAGCAGCTGGAAGTTGCCAAAGCGCTAGGGCTGGTGGACGTCCGGCCCCGGCGCGGTATCCGACCCCGTCCCTACTCATTTACCCCGGCTGTAGATGCTTCCCTGAGTTATGCCATTGAGCATAACCGCTCCTACTTTGAGGACTTCGTGGACCTTCGCAGGCATCTGGAGCTGGCCTATTTCCCACAGGCTGTTGACCTGCTTCAAGAAGAAGACCTCGAGGAGCTGCGAGGACTGGTTGCCAGCGCCCGGCAGAAGCTGCATGGCAAACCTGCCCGGATCCCCCATCTGGAACATCGCCAGCTGCACCTTACTTTTTATAAGCGGTTGAATAACGTCTTCGTGACTGGGTTACTGGAAGCTTACTGGGATGCCTACGAAGCGGTGGGGTTGAACGTGTATACCGATTTTGAGTACTTAGAGCAGGTGTGGAAATTCCATGAGGAGCTGGTGGAACTGGCGGTGGCTAAGGATAAAGCTCAGGCCCAGCAGATATTAAAGGATCATTTTGATTTGATGGACTGCATGGTCAGGTGATAACTGGCTGATTGTTAATATGGTGATGATCCCATTTTCAGTGAATGGGTGAAAGGAGTTTGCATGGCAGAATCGAAAAATAAATCCAATCCTGCCGAGCAGAGATTGAGCGGGGTCAATGAATTTTCCATTAACATCGGGACTGTGAATGGGTCCGGCAGCCAGACTGCCAATCTGACCATCTTGCGGGCGATCTTCAAGATGGGGATTCCGGTCTCCGGGAAGAATATCTTTCCATCCAATATTCAAGGGCTGCCTACCTGGTATAAAATCCGGATCAGTCAGGCGGGTTATGCCGGCCGTCGCAAGCAAGCTGATATCGTGGTGGCCATGAACCCCAGCACATTTACAGCAGACCAGGACGACCTGGTGGAGGGGGGGGTGTTCCTTTACGATGAGGAAATTGCTCATCCTATCGACCGCGAGGATATGATTCTGGTCCCCATGCCAGTCAAGAGGATCGTCCGGGAAGCAAAACCCCATAAGGATTTACGGAAGCTGGTAGCCAATATGGTGTATGTGGGTGTGCTAGCCAATCTGCTGGGAATTGAGATGGAACCCATCCAGCAAGCCCTGGAATTCCACTTCAAAGGGAAAGCCAGCCCGGTGGAATTCAATATGAAGATCATTGAGCTGGCTTACCAGTGGGCTGAGGAGAATCTCAACCTGGATCTGCCCTACCGGATTGAACCGAGAAACCTGACTGATAAGGCCATCCTGGTTGACGGCAATACTGCCGGGGCTTTGGGGACCATTTATGGAGGTATGCACTTTGTCTCCTGGTATCCGATCACGCCTGCCACCAGCCTGCCAGAATCCATTCTGGAATATGCTCCCAAGCTGCGGGTAGACCCTGAAACCGGGAAACATACCTATGTGATCATCCAGGCCGAGGATGAGCTGGCAGCGGTGGGGATGGTGGTCGGGGCGGGCTGGGCCGGTCTGCGGGCCATGACAGCTACTTCCGGCCCCGGTCTGAGTCTGATGGCCGAATATACCAGCCTGGCATATTTTGCAGAAATTCCTATCGTGGTCTGGGTTGTTCAGCGGGTAGGTCCAAGCACCGGACTTCCCACCCGGACTGCTCAGGGCGATGTGAACTCCACTTATTATCTGGGACAGGGAGATACCCAGCACATCCTGCTGATTCCGGGGACGGTCAACGAGTGCTTTGAGTTCGGCTGGAAGGCACTCGACCTGGCGGAAAGATATCAGACAGCTGTTTTTGTGCTTTCAGATCTGGATCTGGGGAAAAACCAGTGGATGACCGAGCCGTTTGAATACCCCTCTACACCTATCGATCGGGGAAAAGTCCTCTGGGAAGAGGATCTGGAAAAGATCGTCGATGAATGGGGCAGATATCGGGATCTGGATGGGGATTTCATCCCCTACCGCACGGTGCCGGGAAACAGACATCCTAAGAGCGCTTATTTCGCCCGGGGAACAGGCCATGATGATTTCGCTAATTACAGCGAACATCCTTCTACCTGGGAGAAGAACCTGAACCGCATCAAGAACAAGATCAATTCGTCCCGGAAGGAACTTCCGGCTCCAATTATCAGCCTGCAGCCCGGGGCAGCCATTGGCCTGATAGCCTTTGGGTCAACGAATGCCGCTGTTCGCGAGGCCCTGGATTATTTGCAGGAAGACGGAGTGAAGCTGGATTATCTGCGCCTGCGGGCTCTTCCCCCATCCCCGGAAGCGCTGGATTTCATACGGGAGCATGATAAGGTTTACGTACTGGATAATAACCGGGATGGCCAGATGCACGGTATTCTGGCGCTGGAGGTGCCTGAAAAAGCCCTGGACATGGTTTCTCTGGCACATATTGACGGACTGCCTATCAGCGCTGAATGGATCCGGGGACAGATTCTCCAGGAGGAAAAACTTTAATGGCAGAGAAGATCAACGAAATCGGTCTTTCACGAGCAGATTACAAAGGCAAGCCATCCACCTTGTGTTTGGGATGCGGGCATAACGCTATCGTTGCCCAGGTTATCGCTGCCTGTTTTGAACTCAATATCCCGCCTGAAAATGTCATCAAAGTCAGCGGGATCGGCTGTTCCAGTAAAGCGCCGACCTATTTTATGGATCGCTCTTTTGGGTTTAACGGCCTGCACGGGCGCATGCCCTCACTGGCAACGGGGGCATTGTTCGGAGATACCTCATTAATTGGTATCGGGATCAGCGGTGATGGAGATACAGCCAGCATCGGAATGGGCCAGTTCAAACACGTCACCCGCCGCAATGTGCCAATGCTGTATATTGTGGCCAACAATGGCGTATACGGACTGACTAAAGGGCAGTTCTCAGCTACCGCTGAGGAAGGTTTGGCTTTGAAGAAACAGGGCCACAACCGTTATGTTCCTGTGGACATTGTCTGGGAAGCTATCGCAGGCCGGGCCTCGTTCGTGGCCCGCTCCTTCTCCGGAGACCCTAAGCAGCTTAAAGCGTTGATCATGGCCGGGCTGCACCACAATGGCATCGCGGTGATCGATGTCATCAGCCCCTGCGTGACCTTCAATAACCAGGATGAATCCTTCCATTCCTATGCCTGGGGCAAGTCCCATGAAGTTGCCCTTCACGAGCTTTCTTTTGTTCCTCCCGTGCGGGCCATCAAGGTGGATTACGCTGAGGGAGAGAATCTGGAAGTTCCTCTGTATGACGGCACGCATATCATTCTCAAGAAGCTCAGCCAGGATTATCAGCCCAATGATCGGGCCAAAGCGATGAAGATGCTTGAGGAAGCTAATAAAAAGAATGAACTGGTCACTGGATTGATCTATATAAATCCCCAACAGCGCTCGCTCTTTGACCTGTATAATTTACCGGAAACGCCCCTTAACCGCCTGAAAGCGGATCAGCTCCGGCCAAGTCCGGAATCACTGGATGAGATCAACCAGCTGATGTATTAAGTCTGTCGGTGTTTAAATTTCTGCTGCATGAATACCATTATGTCCGCCCAGTACTTCCACGACATCTAACTGGAAGTGGAATTGACGATCTTTTATATCGACCTGTGAGATATCGGGAAAGGTTCTACCATGCGGATCAGGAGGGAGTTCACCCATCCAGCCGGTTGAATAGTTTGTGGTGGATTTGCAAGCGCTGAGGACAAGCTGCAAGATGTGAAATGCTATTAGGGATTCGAACTGGCAGCACAAGATGTCAGGGACAACTTTCAGGATGTTAGCACTCGTCTCTCGGCCCCTTCCATTATAAAAAAAGCCCGGGAATTTCTCTTCCCGGGCTTTTGGTTTAAGCAGAATCTCTGCAGTTATGGTGTCGGTGTTGTGTCTGGTGCGGCCTGGCCGGTCCAGGTGAAGACCCGGGGGTCGCTGGTGCTGCCGGCGTCTTCCCAGATCGGGTTGCCGTTTTGATCCACATCCACCTGGCGGACCGTGCTGATGGTCCAGCGGTAGATATGAGGCGCGTCATCATTTGCCCGGAAATCCCCCGGCACGATGAATTTGGTGTCGGTGACGTAGTCCACCAGCTTGCGGCCGGTGCCTTCTGTCAGGTCGATGACAGTGATCCTGTAGGCCTCGTTAGCGTTGATCAAGCCCACTGAGGACCACTGCAGGGTAACCTGGTTGTCGCTCAGAGAGAACACCCCTCCATCCGGAGGCAGCAGCAGGTTCGGCGCCGGGTAGGGCGGCGGTGGTGTGGGAGTGGGTGAGGGGCCGGGAGTGGCATTCCGCTCGCAGAGAGGAATGATCAGGGTCAGGCCTTCGTAGACCGTATTGCTGACCATGCCGTTGTAGGACTTGATGGCATCTTCAGGCACGTTGTAGTTCAGAGAGATGCTGCTGAGAGTATCACCTTCGCCGACCTCATAGCTGACCTTGTCGCAGGCTGCCTGGGTGGCTTCGATACCGCTTAATGTGGCCGTGGGGAAGAGGGTGGCTGTGGGGGTCGGTTGGGGTATTTTCAGCTCCTGGCCTTCGAAGAGGGTGTCGCAGGAGGCTGGAATGTTGTTCAGCAGCACGATAGATTTGATGGATACCTCAAACCGGGCGGCGATGGCCAGGCAGGAGTCATTGGCTGAGACAGTATAGGTCAGCGGCGTGGGGCTGGGAACCGGCGTCGGGGTAGCTGTGGGAGGTTCCGGGGTGTTGGTGGGGGTCAGGGTGACCGTTTCAGTCAAGGTGGGGGTGGTGGTGGTGCTGGTCATAGCCCCGGTCTGGCGTAAAGCCAGGTAGACCATACCTGCCCCGATGGTCAGGAACAGAACCACCAGACCGATGGCTGCCGGCAGTCCCAGAGTGAGTTCGGGCATGCGGCCCCCACTGACTACCTGGGCATCCGATTTTGTGCCGGTCAGACTGCTGCCGCACACCAGGCAGCGTTCGGCGTCTTCTTTGACCCGGGTACCGCATGTGGGGCAGATTTTGATGTTTTCGTTGGCCATAGATCACTCTTTGTACTCTTTTTTTCTCAATCGACTGGGGCAATTATACCAGAAGGGGATTTTATGAAAAGTATGAGGTTTTCCATGTTTTCGAGGGGGTGCTGCGGAGCACATTTTTCCGAAATCCAACCAGGAGAAAAATAATTAGCCGTTAACTTGCCCGCTGCAGCAGTTTTTTTGCCAGCTTTTCGAGACTTTCCCCCGCTTCTCCCTGGGGTTGGGCTTTGCGCAGGGATTCCAGTGCCAGGTCGGTCAATCGGTCTGCGGTGCTTTGCGCATAAGCCCGGCCGCCTTCTGCCTGGAGGATCTCCGCCAGCTGGGGGACGGTCGCGGGTGTGATCTCCCCCGAGTTCCAGGCTTTGGCGAATTCTCTTTTCTGGGCCAGGCCGTAGAGAACTGGCAGGGTCTTCTTGTGGGTGATCAGATCCCCGCTAGCTGACTTACCGGTCATTTCCTCCTCGCCCCAGATGCCCAGAATATCGTCCTGGACCTGGAAAGCCATTCCCAGGTAGTGCCCGAAGTCTTTGAAATGAGCCTGAATTTCCGGATTTGCGCCGGCAGCCAGGGCGCCTGCTTCCAGGCCGAAGGCCAGTAGAGCAGCGGTTTTACCACCTACCATCTGCCAGTAGCTTTCCAGATTGACCTGGTCCTGGTCCTCGAAAGCAATGTCCAGGTGCTGTCCCTGGGTCAGGCGCAGGCAGGTGGTATGGAAAAGCTTTCCGGCCTGCAGGGCAGTCTCCAGGGAAACTGACTCAGACAGGTCGAGGAGGGCAGCGTTGGCCAGAGCAAACATGGCATCGCCGGTATTGATGGCCTGAGCCTTGCCCCAGACCTTCCACACGGCGGGACGCCCCCGGCGGATCTCACCCAGGTCTTCGATATCGTCGTGAATGAGAGAGAAATTGTGCAGCAGTTCGACAGCGGCTGCTGCTGGAAGAGCGTCCCGCCAATCACCCCCGGCAGCCTGGCAGGCCAGCAGGGTAAAGGTGGCCCGGAGCTGCTTACCCTCCGCTTTGGGGCCGGCGTTCTCCCCGCTCCAGCCCAGCTGATAGGTGATCATCTCCAGCAGGTGCGGTGTGCCGTGATTGCCGGCGGAGGATATGGTTTTCTCCAGGGTTTTGCGCAGAGCAGGCCGGACTTGGGCCGTGAAGGAGGAAAGGGCTGGCAGATCTGTCATGGGATTCAATCTTTTCGGAGCTGGATCTTTCGAAGAGCTTCCAGATCTCTGGCACCGCAGGCGAACATGCTGATCTGGATCTCCCGCTTGATACGCTGAATCAGCTGTCTGACCTCTTCGGGTGAATCAGCGGCAGCTTTCAGGAAGGGGCCGGCCATGCCGCCCATGGTGGCGCCCAGGGCAATCGCTTTAGCGATCTCAACGCCGCTGTGGAGGCCCCCGGAGGCGAATAGCGGCAGCTCCGGGGCTGCCTGGCGGACGAGCTGGATGCTATCCGCTGTGGGAATGCCCCAATTTAGGAAGGATGAGGCAACCTGGCGCTGCTGATCACTTTTCGCCCGGTGCATTTCAACTTCCGACCAGGAAGTCCCTCCGGCTCCGGCAACATCGATGGCTGCGATACCGGCACTTAACAGCTGCCGGGCAGCTTTTTGAGAGATTCCCCAGCCAACTTCCTTGGCAATCACCGGTACGGGCAGGGTTTTGCAGACGGCTTCGATCTTAGCCAGCAAACCGGAAAAGCGGGTGTTCCCGTCAGGCATGACCGCTTCCTGGAGGGGGTTGAGGTGCAGGATCAGAGCGTCAGCCTCGATCATGTCAACTGCCCTCTGGCAGTCATCGGGGGTCATCCCGTAATTCAGCTGCACTCCGCCCAGATTAGCGAAAAGGAGAATATCAGGAGCGGTTTTTCTGACCTGGAAAGTGGCCGCTAGCACCGGGTCTTCCAGGGCTGCCCGCTGGGAGCCCACTCCCATGGGAATGCCAGCATCCTGGGCGGCGGCCGCCAGGACCTGGTTGATCTTTCCCGCCTCCCGGGTGCCGCCTGTCATGGATGATATGAACAGGGGGGCAGCGACTATTTTATCAAACAGATGGAATTCCAGCCGGATCTCTTCCAGATCCAGCTCCGGCAGGGCCTGGTGGGGAAAATGATAGGCTTCCAGACCGCTAGTCAGGCCGGACTGCACCCGCTCGGTAAGGTTGATCCGGATATGGTCGGTTTTGCGGTTGCTGGTTGGGGAGGGCTTTTTTGCCATGGGTTTCCTTCTATTTTGGTATGGTAACAGTCACTCGGCAGGGTGTCAACAAAGTCGCTCCCCGCAAGGCCAGCCTTGACAGGGTGTACCCTGCGGTTACAATAAATTCTACTGAGTTGCGAAACCAATGCTCAGGTTTTGCGTTTACTAAGATATCATAGATATTTTGAATTTGGAGAAGAGGAGGATGTGTCATGGCTGATACTTTTGAGCAGGTAAAGAACATCATTGTTGATTTGCTGGCAGTTGATCCTGAAAAGGTAACTAAAGAAGCTCGCTTCAGGGAGGATCTGGAAGCAGATTCTCTGGATCTGGTAGAGCTGATCATGGAGTTCGAGGATGAATTTGGTGGGGAAATCTCCGATGAGGATGCCCAGAAGATCACCACGGTAGGAGATGCTGTTTCCTACCTGGAAGAGAAAATGTAAGCTGTTCCGTTTAATTAGCGAGAGATCGAAAAGGCTGCCGAAAGGCAGCCTTTTTTGCTGAGGGGGGTTAGAGCAGTTCCGGGATCTGCTCAGGATGATCGGCGACTTTAACACCGGCGTTTTCCAGGGCTTTGATCTTGTCCTCTGCCAGCCCGGTACCTCCCTGGACAATTGCGCCGGCGTGCCCCATGCGTTTGCCGGGTGGGGCGGTGCGGCCGGCTATGAAGGATACTACCGGTTTGGTGACTGATTTTGTGATATATTCTGCGGCCTGCTCTTCGTCCGTGCCCCCAATTTCCCCGATCAGGACTATTTTTTCAGTATCTGGATCCTCCTGGAACATTTCCAGCGTATCAATGAAATCCGTGCCATTGATGGGGTCGCCTCCGATGCCCACGCAGGTTGACACGCCCATGCCCAGGTTCTTGAGGGCATAGAGTACCTCGTAGGTCAGTGTACCGGAGCGGGAAACTACCCCGACGTTGCCGGGAATTGCGATGTTACCGGGGATGATGCCCACTTTAGCTTCGCTGGGGGTCAGCAATCCTGGACAGTTGGGCCCGACCAGCCGGACTCCTTTCTGATCCAGGAAACTCCTGACCCGCATCATGTCAGACACCGGTACTCCCTCAGTGATGCAGACGATCAATTCCATGCCGGCGTCGGCAGCCTCAAAGATAGCATCGGCTGCAAATCTGGCCGGCACGAAGATCACTGAGGTGTTCGCTCCGGTGGCATTTCTGGCGATCTTCACGGAATCAAACACCGGGATTTTTCCACTCAGGACCCATTCCCCGCCTTTGCCTGGGGTGACGCCGGCTACCACGTGGGTGCCGTAAGCCACCATCTTCTCAGTATGGAACAATCCTTCATGACCGGTAATTCCCTGAACCAGCAAGCGTGTGTTCTTGTTCACTAATATGCTCATGGGTATCTCCGTAGGGTATATCCCTAATTGCTTTGGGCTGCTGCCACAGCTTTTTGAGCTGCCTCCGCCAAGGTATCAGCAGTTTCCATATCCGCGTCCTTAAGCAGCTGGCGTCCTTCAGCAGCATTGGTGCCGACCAGTCGAACTACCATGGGAACCTCGGTCTTCACGCTTTTCAGGGCGTCCAATATGCCCCGGGCGACCAGGTCACAGCGGGTGATACCGCCAAAGATGTTGAAAAGGACAGCCTTGACGTTGGCTTCAGAAAGGATGATCTCCAGCGCAGCAGCCACCTTTTCGGCACTTGCTCCCCCACCAATATCAAGGAAATTGGCGGGTTCCCCGCCAAACAGTTTGATGATATCCATGGTGGTCATTGCCAGCCCGGCCCCATTAACCATGCAGCCAATATTTCCATCCAGCTTGATGAAGGACAGACCGTTCTCCCGGGCCCGGATCTCGGTTTCCTGGTCAACATCCGTATCACGGAGTTTTTCCAGGTCCGGATGGCGGAAGAGGGCGTTATCATCCAGGACCATTTTCCCGTCCACAGCAAGCAGCTCACCCCCGCCGGTGATCACCAGGGGGTTGATCTCAGCCAGAGTAGCGTCGCTGTTCCAATAGGCTTTCCACAACCCGTGAGCGATCTTCCCAAAGGCCCGCCAGTGCTCTCTGGGCAGGTCAATTCCGGCTGCCAGATCACGCGACTGATAATTCTGCAGCCCCATCAGGGGATCGATCTGGCACTTGATTATTTTTTCGGGGGTTTCCCGGGCCACTTCCTCGATATCGACTCCTCCGGCCGCAGAAGCCATGATGACGGGTTTGCGGGCAGCCCGGTCGTTGGTGATGCCCAGATAGATCTCGGTCTTGATCTCCGCTGCCTGGTCAACCAGCACCATACGAACTGGCAGCCCTTTAATGGTCAGGGCAAGGATATCCCTGGCATGTTTTTCGGCCTCCTCACCGGTCCGGGCGACCCGGATGCCGCCAGCCTTGCCGCGGCCGCCAACTAGCACCTGGGATTTGATGACAACAGGAAAACCGATTTTCTCTGCTAACTGCCGGGCTTCCTGGTCAGTTGTGGCAAGCTCGCCAGCGGGGATAGGGATGCCATAGTCCCGGAAAATCCGTTTGGAATAGACCTCATGTAGTTTCATAGCTGATATGCTCCCGGATAGGTTACAGGTCTTGCCTTTTACCGAATGCGGGGAGATTATACCATGGGGGAAGGGGGCTCATTTGCTTTCAAAAGTGGAAAAGTGATGAGCATCCTGCTAAAGATATGACAAAGAATGAGCTGGTCCAAAGAGGAGGGAGGATTGTTCAGACGGCCTTCTTGACCCGGGCCTGGACAGGAGGTAAGCGGAAAGCCAGCAGGGCGAAGATTATCACCGTGTAAGGCCAGGGCCGGAGTACTCCAGGTTTGACAGCCAGGAGAAAATGCAGGGCAGCCAGGATCCCGACGGCGTAAACCAGTCGGTGAAGCTGTTTCCATCGTTTGCCCATTTTTTTCAGCAGGAAGTTCAGAGAGGTGACCGCCAGCAGCAGTAAGATCGTCCCGGCCGTGAAGCCCAGCAAGATGAATTTATTGGTCAGTGAGTTAGCCAGCAGTTCTTTCCACTGAAAACCGTAGTCTATGGCGATGTAGATCGTGAAATGGATCCCGGCGTAGAACGCGGCCCATAATCCCAGCGGACGCCTCAATCTGCCGATCTGGGTCCACTTGAGCAGCTGTCTTATAGGGGTAATTGACAGGCTGAGGATCAGCAGGGTCAGAGCAGTTATTCCGCTGCGGAGGGTGGCTTCCTGGATGGGGTTGGCACCCAGCTTTCCCCGCCAGAGATCCCCCAATCCTATCAGCAGGGGCAGTACAGAGCCCAGGTGAACGGCAGGACCCAGGTAGCCAGCCAGCCTGGCCTTGTTCTTCCGCCAGAATTTAGAAATTCTTTCTGAGATCCATACCGTCATAAAGGCTGCTGACCTGTTCTTCATAACCGTTGAACATCAATGTCGGCCGGCGGGAAAATTCACCAATCCGGCGTTCCGTGGCCTGTGACCAGCGGGGGTGATCAACGTTGGGGTTGACGTTGGCGTAGAATCCATACTCATTGGGAGCGGATTCCATCCACAATGAAACCGGCATTTCCTCGACCAGGTCGATCTTAACGATTGACTTGATGCTCTTGAATCCATATTTCCAGGGCACTACCAGCCGAATGGGCGACCCATTCTGGGGTAGCAGGTCCTGACCGTACAAACCGGTCGCCAGCATGGTCAGATCATGGTAGGCCTCATCCAGCCGCAAACCTTCCACGTAGGGCCAGGGGAAATAGATGTTCTTCTGCCCGGGAAGAGCCTGGGGGTCGTAGATAGATTCAAAGCGCACGTACTTGGCTTCAGCCGTTGGCTGGACATCTTCCAGCAAAGCAGAGAGTTGAAATCCCTGCCAGGGAATGACCATTGACCAGCCTTCCACACAGCGCATCCGATAGATCCTCTCTTCAACAGGGTAGCGGTCGCGAACCTCGTCTATGGAAAGGGTGCCGGGGTTTTCTACCAAACCGCCGATCCGCACTTCCCAGGGTGAGGTTTGAAAGTCCTTTGCCAGTTTGACAACCCCCTCCTTGTCAGTTGTGAATTCATAGAAGTTGTTGTAAGTGGTCACGTTTTCGAAGGAAGTGAGGGTATCCCCCAGCTCATCTGTTCCAGCGCCATCCAGAAGCTGGTCCGGGCTGACAGGGGAGGAAGGGGCCAGTTCCTCTCCAGCCAGGAAGGGTTTGTTCTGGCAGGCAGCCAGCACTGCGGCACTAGCCCCAGCAATGCCGAGAGCTTTAAGAAACTCTTTACGGTTCAGGTATCTGTTTTCAGGCGTGATTTCTGCCGATGGGATCTTTCTCATTTTGTTTCCTCTCTGTAAGTTGACGCTCCTCTGCCTGTATTGATGGGCCAGAACGGTCAAATCTTACCAGATAGCTGGAAGTCCGGGTGAAGAAACCGGGGACCAGACAGCGGCTGAGGGGAGAGTCTACCCCAGCGCTGCAAACCAACTGAATGGTCCCTGCCGAATGCGCTTTTGGGAAGAAAGTGCCAGATTTTCACTCCAGGGTTGGGGCGACCCGGAAAAACAGGATCCGGTTGTTCTTGGTGTCGGCCACCCAGATGCCGCCCTGGGGATCTGCTGCCAGGCCGGTGGGGAAGTAGAGGCTGGAGAGATCCGCCCCTTCTTTCCCCCAGACCCCGGCAACCGTCCCATCCGGGGTATAGACGATGATTCTGGACAGCTCAGGATCGCTGGTATAAATATAACCATCAGCCCCGACAGTCAGGTAGGGTTTGTTGTCCAGCGACTGGCCGTACCACCCTTCCACATCCCATTTCCTGAGGAAAACCTGAGAAATTCCATTCAGGTCAGGCGAAAATACCTGAATGCGCTGGTTCCAGGTGTCGGCAACGTAGAGATTCCCGTCCTGATCCAGGGCCAGTCCGGAGGGCTCATCGAACTGGCCGTCTCCAAAACCAACTTCTCCAAACTCTGTCACAAAATTCCCTTCGGTATCAAAGACCACGATCCTTTTATTGCCGGTATCTGAAACATAAACGTGACCGTAAGAGTCCACCACGACATCCCGGGGTCCCCAGAAGGAATCCGGGGCCTCGCGCTGCCCGAAATAGCCCCAGCTGGCCAGGAATTCACCCTCCGGGCTGAATTTTTGGATGCGGTGGTTCCAGGTATCAGCTATAAAGATCTCTCCCTCAGGGCTGATGCCAATTCCCCAGGGTTCGTTGAATGATCCGGGAAAAGCGCTGCCAGATTCCAGGGAGCCGAATTCCCCCCAGGAGTTGAGGAGGGTGCCTTCCCGGGAAATGTGCAGAATGCGGTGATTTCCAGTATCAAGAACATACAGCGTTCCGTCAGGTGCCAGCTCCAGATTGCGGGGTGAGACTAAACCCAGCGAGTCGAAACTGAGCTCTGCTTCCAGGGTGAGTTCCTTGCCCTCATAGGGATCGACCACTTCTGTAAACGCCAGGTCGAGGGACCCGTAGTTCCAGACCTGGGCTGCCACGTCCTTGCGGACATACAACTTCATGTCATCAGCCGGGCTCCAGTTGGAAAGAGTGATGGATTTGTTGGTTGCCTGGGCGTACTTCTGATAATCCCGCAGCAGCCAGATCTTGAAAATCCCTTCCCGGAGGTCCGGATCGCTGATAGCGTTCCAGATCCGCTCCCAGGTCAGATTGTAATAATCCTGGTTGGGCCAGACGATGCGCTTGTACCTGAACTCGTAATAGGCATTGCCAACGATGGGTTCGAGTTTGGCATAGTTGTTGTTGCCAACCAGAATGACCGGGGCATTCCGCAAGTCCCGGGTAGGATTTTCTCCATAATAGCGCTGGTTCTCGTAATAGCGCAGATACCACCAGTAGGGATAGGTGGTTTCGTTGTCAAAAGCCACCTCCATCGCCAGGCCATCCGAGGTCCGGTAGGAGAGTTCCTCGATCTGCTGCAAGGCGTCCTTGATCCCCCGCCCCCCATGAGCGTATACCAGGTACTCGGTTGGTTCGTCATAATTGATGTAGGCTGCCATGACTGCAGTGTGGGTAGTGAGCAGCACCAGCACCAGCAGGATCGAGAGTGTCAATGTTATCCAGACCTGCCGGGGCTGCCAAGCTTTGACCAGGGTCCACAGCAGGTAAGCGCTGATACCGGCAATCAGCAGGGCAGAGAGGAAGTTGCTGGTTGCTCTCAGCTGGAAAAGTTCCTGACCCTGGAAGGGAGGGTTGGAGGAAAGCAGTGAACCCAGAGCCCCGAAAGCCCCTGCCAGGAAAACCAGACACAGGAATAGAACCAACCAGCCTTTTTTCTGGAGGAAGGATTTACCGTCAAACCTGGCCATCATCTGCTGGAAACCCCAGGCGGTCAGCAGGATCAACGGAAAGGCAATGTGAGCTGTCAGCCAGGGCATCTTTTCACCAGCAATTGGATAGGCTATCAAACTGGTCAGAGACCAGAAAGCCAGCAAACCAAAAACAGGTGCTATTCCCTCACCCGGGTCGGCATCATCAGCCGAGACAGACTGGGGCTGTTTGCCAAACAGGCGGCTGATGCCAACTCCAATTGCCGTGGCCAGCCCACCCAGGGCGGGCAGGTATTCATAAACCGGTATCTGGATCAGCCAGTAATAGTACCAGGGCTGGCTGCCGCGATTGACCCCCTGCTGCTCCAGCCAGTAGCCGAGCGAGCCCACCAAACCGGTGAAAAATCCGATGCCATTGGTGAAAAAGGTGGTGTAGAGGATGGCGAAGGGGATGTAAAAGATCGCCGCGTTGATCAGCCACTCCCGGCGGTTCCAGGATAGACCCACCAAAACAGCGACAGTGGTGAGGATGAGGATAATGATGCCGGTACTGACCATGCCGCTGGGGGAATAATCCAGGGGATCCAGACCCAGAAATCTGGCAGGGAAGGGCGCCAGCTGGGGAAGCACCAGGGTTCCCAGCACCAGCAGGGCGCTGAAAGAGGGCAGGGTTTTCAAATTACGCCAGCGATAGCCAGTGAGGGCCGCCAGCAAGGATCCAGCTAAACTCACACCTGCCAGGATCAGGGGCAGGGCGGTCATGGGATTCAAACCCTCAGGCTTTTCCCCGGCAACCGGAAATTCCGGCGCGTTAGCGCCGGCTATCAGGCTGGCTGCCAGCAGGATTCCAGCGGCAATGATTCCCGCCAGAAAATATTTCTTATGGCGGGGATTCGGCCATTTCTTCCGATTCAGGTCACTGATGAATACCAGACCGAGGAAGATCATTGCCTGGGCGGTGTAGATAAAGGCGGTTTCCTTGGCGGTGAAATGCAGAGTAGTGGCTGCGGTCAGCCAGTACAGGAAACGGGGAGAGCTGGTTTCCAGGTAGCGCAGGATAGCCCAGATGCTGACCACTCCAAAAAGGACCACAAAGGCTTCGTTGCGTGTATAACGCCCGTAATACAGCATGAATGGGGAGATCAGGAACATCAGCCCGGCAGCCAGTGTTCCCCAGCTGCCCAGATAGCGGCGGTATTTCCAGAGGAAGATTATAGCGGCCACACTGGTGATCGCTGCCGGCACCCGGGCTGTGTAATCGCTGTCTCCCAGCAGGAAGTATATCAGCGCCAGGAAATGGAACTGGAAGGGGCCGTGAGTAATAGGATCATGGCTGTAGCCCATCCCGCGGAACAGGCGCCAGGCGTAATAGACATGGGAGGTCTCATCATGGCTGATCACCCGCGCTCCCAGATCGTAAAACCGGGACAGGAAGGCCAGCAGCAGGATGGCTCCAAACAGGACCGTTTCCCAGGAGATATTTGTGTTCTCGAATATTGGTCTTTCCAGCCAGGAGGTTTTTTGTTGACCGCTGCCTTTGTTCATAATCATCCTTTCTCTTTGACTGTTTTCCGCAGTTCTTTGATCTCGTTCTCCTGCAGGTAGCGCCACTCACCGGGTGGCAGATCCCCCAGAGTCAGGTTGGCCATCCGGACCCGGATCAGGCGCCTGACCTGCAATCCAGTGCGTTCGGCCATCTGCCGGAGCTGGCGTTTTTTACCTTCCTTAAGTATAACCCGCAACCAGGCTCCCTCGGAATCCAGATGCTCAATCCCCACCTGGGCAGGTCTGGTCAGGCTGCCATCTTCCAGGAATACCCCTTTTCTCCAAGCTTCGAGCTGATTTTCCTCTGGTTGGGGAACCACAAGGACACGGTACTCTTTTTCATGCTGGTAGCGGGGATGGGTCAGGCGGTGGGTGATCATCCCATCATTGGTCATTAGAATCAGCCCTTCACTGTTCACATCCAAACGGCCGACAGGGTACAAGCGCCCGGGCAGGTCGATCAAGGAGCGAACCGTAGGCCGCCGGTCCGGAGAACTGACAGCAGATATCACGCCCTGGGGTTTATGGAGCAGGATATAGATTTTCTTTTCCGGTTTTGAGAGGGGGACCTGGTTGACTGAGATTTGATCCAATTCGGGATCTGCCTTCATTCCCAGCTTTGCAGTCGTTCCATTCACGCTGACCCGCCCCTCGCTGATGAGCTCCTCGCATTTTCTTCGGGAACCGTAGCCGGCCTGGGCGAGTATTTTCTGGAGGCGGATTTCCATAGCTGAATAGTTGGGATGAGCTGAAAAAGACCCTGAAAAATCCCGTGATCAACCTTTCAAAACTTTGGGTCCGGTAGAATCGGGAATCTCCTCAATGTCCAGCGGGGGCAGGTCATCATAGGAGGTGAGGCCGAAATACTTCAGGAACTCAGGTGTGGTGCTGTAAAGGATGGGCCGACCTGGGCCATCTGTTCGGCCAACGTCATCGATCAGACCCTTGTTCAGCAGGGTTCTGAGCACACCATCGCTGTTGACTCCCCTGATGGAATCAATTTGCGGCCGGGTGATCGGCTGCTGATAGGCGATGATTGATAGGGTTTCCAGAGCCGCCTGGCTCAGGATACTGGTAGTCTCCAGCTCAAGCATTTTTTCCAGCACTGGGGCTGCTTCGGGAGCTGTGGTGATCTGGACTTTATTGTTGTGATACTGCAGGCGAAGACCGCGCCCCTGGTAGGCGGCATCGATCTCCTCAAAGGCTTTCTTGATTTGACGGGTTGTGGTTTCCAGCAATTTGGCGATCTGTTCGGCGCTGATGGGCTCAGGAGACACGAACAGGATCGCTTCGACGAGGGCGCTCAGCTCTAATTCCTGCTCCTGTTCTATATCCGGGTTATTCTCTTCTATCATGCTATAATCTGGTGGTAGAACTGGAGGTCTCAGTTCACCTTACAACGCTGTGGTAGTGGGTTGCTGAATGCTGTCATGAGATTATACCATTTTCTAAAAATCCTTCTCCTCGCTGGAGTTCTTATCCTGGTCGGCAGTGGTTGTGTGGGAGCTGCTGGTCCGGAACCTGCTGCTGATGTCAGAATAGAAATTGAAGTCGATGGCCAGACGGAAGTGGTCCAGGTACCCGGAGGTAGTACGGTCAGCCAGGCCCTGCAGACAGCCGGGATTACCCTGGGGGAAAAAGACCGCGTGGAACCGGCTTCCTCCTCTACCCTGACTGAAGACACGCAGGTACAGGTGATCCGGGTGGAGGAAGTGATTGAGACTGAACAAGTCGTGATCCCGTTCGAGGTCATTCGCCAGCCAACCGAGAACCTGCCTGCAGGGCAGGAAAAGCTCCTCCAGGCCGGGAAGAACGGCGTTCGGGAAATCGTTTCTGTCCGGGTGTTTGAGGATGGGGAGGAGGTCTCCTTTTCCGAGGTGAGCAGCGTTGCCCTGGAAGATCCCGTCGATGAGATCGTCCTGATTGGCGTGCAGTCATCAATTGCCCCGGTCAGTTTACCCAGCCCTCTGGTGTATATCTCCGGCGGAAATGCCTGGCTGATGGATCAATCCACGGCCAACCGCTCGCTCCTGGTTGCTACCGGTGACCTCGACGGCAGGGTGTTTTCCCTCTCAAACGATGGAAAGTGGCTTTTGTTTACCCGGGCTGAAGAGGATGAGGATCTTATCAATTCCCTCTGGACAGTTTCTCTGGAATCACCGGGTGATTCTCTGATTGAGCTGGATACCTACAACATCATCCATTATGCGGGTTGGGTGCCTGGAGTCGAACCCCGGTTTGCTTTTTCTACGGTGGAACCCCGACTGTCAGCTCCAGGCTGGCAGGCCAACAATGACCTCGAGCTCAAAGTATTCAGCGAAAACGGTTGGACAACCCGGGTAAACCTGCTGCAAGAAACCAATTACGGTGGTGTGTACGGTTGGTGGGGGACCGATTTTCAGTTTTCCCCCCAGGGCGACTTTGTCGCTTATGCCAGCCCGGATCAGGTGGGGGTTATCTCCTATGAAGAGGCAGAGAAGACAGTTCTCCTGGAGATATTGCCCTATAAAACCCAGGGTGATTGGGCCTGGATGCCCGGGATTGGGGTGGGCCCCCTGGGAAATGTGATCTTCACTGTCAACCACGCTCCTCAAGAGGATTCGCCATCCCCTGAGGAATCCCCGGTGTTTAACCTGGTTGCCATCCCGCTGACAGGTGGTGGTATCCAGACTCTGGCTGAGAATATCGGTATGTTTGCCTACCCGCTGCCATCTCCGATCACAGCTAAACCGACCGGGGAGGCATCCTACCAGATCGCTTTCCTGCAGGCAATTTTCCCTGAGCAGAGCGCAACCAGCAACTACCGGGTGGCCTTGATAGACCGGGACGGGTCAAACAGGCGGTTGATTTTCCCGCCGTCTGACAGCCCCGGTTTGGAGCCTTCCAAAGGCTGGGGCGCCTGGTCACCCAAACAACTGGAGGGAAGCGGGGGCTTTCCTCTGGCTGTGATCTATGCAGGCAATATCTGGATCCTGGATCCGGAAAGCGGGAGCGCCTGGCAGGTGACCGGGGATGGGCTAGTACAGAGATTGGATTGGTAATATAAGGAGGGCGAATGAGGGTTCTGGTGACTGGTGCGGCAGGATTTCTGGGTTCGCATTTATGTGATCGTTTGATCGCCGAAGGGCACCAGGTGATCGGGATGGATAATTTCATCACCGGCCGCCCGGAAAATCTGGCCCATCTGGAGGGGGAAAAGGATTTTTCTTTCATTGAGCATGATGTTTCGGAATTTATCAACCTGCCAGGGTCCAAGCTGGATGCTGTAATGCATTTTGCTTCTCCGGCCTCACCCAATCCCAATTCCCCATATGGGTATGTGAATTTGCCCATTCAAACCATGAAGGCTGGTGGGCTGGGTACCCTGAATTCTCTCGGGGTGGCCCGGGCTTACGGGGCCAGGTTTTTGCTGGCCTCCACAAGTGAGATCTACGGTGATCCTCAGGTGCACCCCCAGCCGGAATCCTATTGGGGTCATGTCAATCCGATCGGGGTGCGCTCTGTTTATGATGAGGCAAAACGATTTGCGGAAGCTTTGACTTTGGCGTACCACCGCTTCCACGGGATTGATACCCGCATCGTGCGCATTTTTAACACCTATGGTCCCCGGATGCGTCTGGATGACGGCCGGGCGGTGCCGAATTTTCTCAACCAGGCTCTCACCGGTCAGCCACTGACTGTTTACGGGAATGGATCCCAGACCCGCAGCTTCTGCTACGTGGATGATCTGATCGAGGGCATTTACCGGCTGCTGCTGTCTGATGAACACAGGCCGGTCAATATTGGCAATCCTTCAGAAATAACCATCCTGGAGCTGGCTCAGATTATCAATTCCCTGCTGGAGAATCCTTCAGAAGTAGTCTTCCTGCCGGACAAAAGGGGAGAGGGAGACCCCGAGCGACGCAGGCCGGATATCTCGCGAGCTAAGGAAGTGCTGGGCTGGCAGCCAACCGTCGATCTGCAAGAGGGATTGACCCGGACCCTGCCATACTTTCAGGCATATAAACAGACACCATGAAATTGAGTGATATTCTGACCAATCCCCGCGAGCGGGAGCGGTTTCTTAAATTCGCGGTTGTGGGTGCGTTTGGCGCCCTAGTGGATTTTGGGACCTTCCACCTGTTGATTAGCATCACCAGGTTAGCCCCGGAATGGGCTCAAGCTGTATCTTTTTCCATGGCAATCACAAGTAATTTCATCTGGAACCGTTTTTGGACCTATCCAGATTCTCGATCCAAACAAATCAGCAGCCAGCTGGTGACATTTTTCCTGATCAACACAGTTGGCTTGGCTATCCGGACACCGATCTTCACCGGTCTGGAGGGGCCTTTCCGCAGTCTGTTTGAGGATTTTACCTTCCTCCCTTTTGGCTTAATCACCGCGGACCGGTTGGGCTATACTTTCGCCCTGGGCGTGGCAGTGGTGGTGGTCATGTTCTGGAATTTCTTCATCAACCGGGTCTGGACCTACAACGACGTTGAGTGATTCTTCAATCTCGCAAGGTACCTTTGAGTATAATGAAGAGAGAGATTCTGTCCTGAGGAAATGATATGGATGATAAAGAACTGCAACCTTCTTCCTCTGAACCTGAACTGATCACCAAGGTTGGATCGCTTCAGGAGCTGCTGGAAAGGGCTTCTGGTGTCAGGGCAGTGGTGGACACGGAATTGGGAGACGCTGGACTGGCGGAAAGCATACCATTTCCTTTCCTGGCGCTGGTAGGCCAGAAACAAATGAAGCTCTCACTGGTGCTGTCGCTCCTCAATCCCAACCTGGCCGGTGTGCTCCTGATCGGACCCCGCGGCACCGGAAAGACCACCGCGGTGCGCAGCCTGGTGGATTTACTTCCGGAAGTCAAGCGCAGCCTGTGCTACTACGGCTGCCTGGAAGAGGACGTGGAAGCCGGGGGGATTGACGCGGTTTGTCCGGAGTGTGCTAAAAAATATGGGCAGGGTGATCCGCTGTCCAGAATGGAAAAGGTCCGTCTGATAGAGCTGCCTCTAAACGCAACCCTGGAGGATGTTGTTGGCGGACTGGATCCCAGGGCGCCAGCCAATTCACGTATGCGTTTGAAGCGGGGCATCCTCTCCCGGGCCGATCGCAATCTGCTGTATGTGGATGAGGTCAACCTGCTGAACGATCAGATCGTAGACGCCATTCTGGATGCTGCCGCCCAGGGGCAGTATACTGTCCGCCGGGGGGCGGTATCTGCCACCTACCGGTCCCAGTTCACGCTGATTGGCTCCATGAACCCTGAAGAGGGCAATCTGCGGCCCCAGATAATGGACCGCTTTGGCCTGCGTGTGCTGGTACAGGGGTTGGAAGACAAAGATGAACGCCTGGAAGCCTACCGCAGGAGTCGGGCTTACCGGGAGAACAGGCGGGCTTTCTCGGCCCAATATGCCCCTTCAACCCGTTTGTTCCGGGAAGAGATCCAGGCCAGCAGAGAGAACCTGTCCAAAGTCAAACTCTCGGATCAGGTTGCCAAGATTGGCCTGAAATTAATCGAAAAACTGGAGCTGGATTCCCTGCGGGCGGAGATCACTCTCTTTGAAGCAGCCCGGGCTTATGCTGCTGCGGACGGTCGGGAAGAGGTCACATCTCAGGACCTGCGGGTGGTTGCGCCCCTGGCTCTCCGCTTGCGCCGTTCCACGTATATCGATAAGTACATCGCTGACCAGAGCACGGAAACTGAACTGCTGGAAGTGGCAGTGAATGAACTGATCCCTCCCCAGGAAACTGAAGAGGACCAGCAGAATGGGTAATTTATCAGTGATCGGGGGCAAAGCCAAGGGCTTCAGCCTGCTTTCCGTACCCGGGAAGGGGACGCGGCCAATCATGTCCAAGGTCAAAGCGGCGCTGTTCAATATTGTGGCGCCCTACACCCTGGAGTCGACCTGGTTGGATCTGTTTGCCGGCACAGGCAGCGTGGGTATAGAAGCTCTCAGCCGGGGTGCAAGCCTGGCCCGCTTTGTAGAGAACGGCAATGCTGCTGTTAAAACCATTAACGCCAACCTCGAGCATACCGGCCTGGCGAATCAGGCGGAAGTCTGGCAGAAAAATGTCTTTTTCATGCTGGATGATGTGGCAGATAGGCAGTTCGATTTTGTGTATATCGCTCCCCCTCAGTTCAAGGACCTCTGGGCCCAAGCGGTTCAGGCTTTGGATCGGAATCCCGGCTGGTTGATAGATGACAGCTGGGTGATTGTCCAGATAGACAAAGTGGAATACAGGGATTTGGAACTGGACAACCTCAAGCTCTTCGACCGCAGAACCTACGGCAGCACGGAGCTGGATTTTTACATGGTCAAAGATGGGGTGTTGGATTAAGAAAAACCAGTGAGTTTCTGAACCCTGCCTGCCTGTTCCTGGGCGTATGATTATCCAGGCCGTTTTCCGTCAATTCCCAAACTCCACAATCAGCTTATCATTGGAATCATAATAATAACGGGCCGAGAAAGGTGGCTCTCCCGGTTTGTGGCTCAACACGCGGGGGAGCAGTACCGGCAGGTCTTCCACCAGCTCTCTACGGAGGATTTCAGCAACTGGCACCCATTCTAATTCTCCCTCTTGTGAGGGAATTGGCTCCCCTTCCAGGCAGGTGCCTTTGAAGACATACAATCCTATGCCGGTTTCCTGGCCGGTATCAACCGTAACGGTGCCCACTAGCTGGAGATCGGCTGGCACCAGGCCGGTTTCCTCCTTGAGCTCGCGTCTGGCGGCTGTGAGGATGTCTTCCCCCCGTTCCACATGTCCACCCACCCCGTTGTAGCGATTAGCCCATAAACGTTTGTGATCTGCGCCTTTTAAGAGCAGAACTGATTCCCCGCGGGTGATAAAAATCAACGTGCGGGGAATCAGCTGATAGCGATCATGGCTTACGCCCTGGTCAGTTACGGGCATATCAGTCTGCCAGGTCTGAAGTGTCTTCCTGTTCCCCTTCGCCTCTCAGGTAATTTTCCAGTTTGGCTGCAACAACCACCGGGCGGATGTGTTGATCCACATAAGTTCGGGTGTCCGCAATGCTGAGGCTGTCGAACAGGTCGCGGAACTGGTCATCCCAGGCAGCCGTGATTCTGGCACGCTGATCCGGGGCAATGCTCCAGATAGCCTCCTTGAATTTCCCCAGGGCCCGTTTGCGGGTCTTGTAATAGAACTGCTCGTCGGTTTGGCCTTCTTTGCGCTCGTGGGCGTGATTCTTGTCCAGGTAGGCGTAAATCTCATCCTTCAAGCCCCCGGGAAGCTCATTGTAAAGGATATTCTGGAAATTAGTGGCCAGGTGGACTTCCAGGGTATCATACTCCGGGAATTTCCCGAAAGCGCTTTCTGGCAGGGTGGAGGCACCGTGCTGGACTGCGCCGCCCAGGCCGTAGCTTTCACGGGCTACCCTGCCAAGATGCTTCAGGAGGTTAAAATCCACAGCGACTTTTTTGATGCTGCCGTCCGGCAGTACCACGCCGCCGTGAGATGTCCCGGTAAGGACAGAGATCTTGCTTAATCCAACGGTATTCGGAGCCAGCTTCTCGAGGTCGGCCTTGAAGCTGTCTAGATATGCCCGGAGTTCTTCCTCGGTGGAATTCTCCTCGCCAACCTCGCCGATCTCGCCGCCAACAGAGATAGTGATATCCTGAGGTTCCAGATCGCGGATGTATTTGGTGAAATAGGCGGTAAGTTCGGAATTGAGCACTTGCTGCTCTACCACATCATCCACGCTGAGATCCACCAGAGTGGAAGCATCCACGTCGATGTTGAAAAAGCCGGCCTGGATGGCCTCCTGGGTGAGATCTTTAAGGGCTTGAATTTCCGGCTCAGGGTCAGCCTTGTAGCGGCCGGCTGAGATCTGGTAGTGATCTCCCTGGATGAAAACCGGGCCCTGATGGCCTGCGGCAATGGCTGCCCCCAGGATATTGGCGGCATATTCTGATGGGCGCTGATCCGTGTATCCAGTTTCGGAGCGGGCAATTTCGAAAATAAATGCACCAGCGTTGATTTCCCGGGCGATGTTAAAGATGATCCGGGCGGCATAAAAGGTCAGGCTGCGCAGGTTGATGGCTGGCACCGTAAAAGTGTTCGGAACATCACCGCGCCCCCTGGCCATGTAAAGGTCATGGATGGAGCTGGGATAGATCCCGGCTTCAGAGGCAATCACCCGCACCAGGTAGCGGGCCAGGAAGCGGGTCCCTTCATCCTCATCCAGAACAGCTTTTCTGACCAGCAGCTCGATTTTATCCTGGAGTTTTTTCCCATCAGCGATGGAGACAGATGTTCCTTCCAGGTTGACGGAACCATCCAGTAATTTGATTAACTCAGCTAATTTTTCCTGATACATGGGTTCTCCTTCTGGCATGATCTCATAACGCCTCAATTATAAACCTTCCCCTGCCAGGGGCAAGGGAAGGTGTCCAGGCTTCCCGGGAAGTGCCCTTTTCTGGATATCAGATTTATATAACAAAAGTCTCCGGAAGAGGGGAGAAACCGTTAATTCAGGTATAATTATTAAGGTTTGCAAGTCTTTCCATAATAAGGAGGAAGCATGACTGATTTTCAGGGGCAAATTGAATCCGGG
>JANTFT010000012.1 GCA_024763275.1 Anaerolineales bacterium
CGCCCGAAAAGGACAGCAGGAACAAAGCGCCAAAGACCATCCCGTGGATGAGACCCCACGATTCGCGTAATGTGACTTCCATAGTGCCTCCTTGTATTGTTTTATAAAATTAACCTGAAAGCATCAAACTAACTGCATTTCCATTATCCGTCCAAAAGCGGGTGGCACCAAGGTGCAGTCGTCCCCACCCCAATAGGTACACTTCACCCAAGTTCACTACAAAACAGACAAAGTGGATGCTCTCCAGGCGTAAGCCAGCACTGATTGGCCCTCTTGCAGGGTGCGGCGGATGAATTGGGGCCACAAGCAAATATTCAGGTGCTCATCTCCATTAACCCTGGACGGATAAGAGATAGAAGCGGCTTCAATCCCTTTCTGTAATTATTGTATTTCCCAGGCCATCGGATTAAAGTACACAGGGAGTCATCCATACCCAAGAGAGCAACCTGCCTGCGGGATCCATTACTGCAGGGCGGGAAGCATTTCGATATAGAGATGGAACTGTCTTTAAGCCTTTTACTCGGTTAGAGGCCCTTGTTCAATTGGATTAAATGTTTTTTCCAAGTGTGTACGCAATCAACCACACATTTATCCTGACCACCTGCAGGGTCGCGGGTAGTAGTCTCGCAAGCAAGAAGCTTACCGTTTTCTGGAAGAAAAGCATAAAATGTGCTACTTTTAATATACTTACCGTTCACAATTTCCCCTTTTCAGAACCAACCAGGCTTGCGGTTGTCGAATATTCAGGATCAGATGATGAAAATCATATTCAGGAATCGCATCAGTGCTGCAATTGCTTTAACAACTATTACAGTGCTGCTCATTGCCATATTCCTTGGTTCAATAATTGGTGTTAAGGGACTGATCTGTCTCATGCCAGTAGTGTACGTCTTTGTCTTTGCCACTGCTTTTTTCTTGCTCTCGCCAAAGCTCGAAGTGTTTTCCGGTATCTATGATCACCCCCAGGACACCATACCATCAGCAAGTGCTCGCATAGAGGAACCACCTGAACGGAAAACAACAAACCTTAAGAAGATATCCTTATTCTTGGTTATCATACTGGGAGGATTGTTCATATTTGGGGTGATCTCCTATGCTGGGATTGGTTCATTTCTCAGTGATTGGCTGGATTCGGGTTTAATATACGCCCTCGCGAGCGTTGCTGGATCAGGTTTGATCTACTTGATCTGGTCGATAAAAATTGATCAGGATTTCAGGTCATATGAAGACCCAAAAGACTGGGAAAACAGATCGGATCAGGCTGCCGACAGGAATCTTTCCTTGGCTACCTGTCCAAAATGCGGGGAGCCTGGTTATTACTTCAATCAGGCACCTGTCACAACCCCCTCAACTCTGATATGCTGGAAATGCGGCCATACCTTTTCATCCGTCTGGTGTGATCCCTGTGGGATGGGAGGGGATTTTGTGGACCTGTCTGCAGGAAAACCAGCGGAATGGAAATGTCCCCAATGCAACCAGATCTACCCATTACCGGCGGAGTTTTATGAAAATCCCATCCAGCTGGACCCTTGGGAAAGTCTTGAAAAGAACGCGCAAACAAGTTTCTCAAAACGCCAAAAAAAGTTCAGGAAAAGTCAGGCAAGAACATCCAGCTGGTTCCTGGCTTCCCTGATCATCGCTTTTACCACGATGCAGCCGATGATGAACTCAATTCACAGGGCTGTGACCAAATATAATGTCAAGCTATTATCCGGCGAGGTAGCATATTTATTCCTTGATATGGTATCTATGCTGGTTTTCTTTACCATAACCTGGTATATCCTTCTGCTTATTCCTTTTGTTATTCAAAAATTGTTCTCACAATCAATGGAACACTAATACCCTGAAAAGAAGGAACAAACCAACTATCATTAACCAACACTCCCCTTCGAACCTTTCCTGCAGAACTGGTTTTCCTTAAGCTGTAGGTACACAAGTTGTCAACCAACCAGGCTCTGGAAAAAATACCTGAATTATGCTATGCTCATAACCCCTTACTGCTTAGAGCTTATTGCTCCCTGATCCGGGACTATGAGCGCGAGGCCGCCAGGAGCTGGGCTGATTGTTACAGGTACCGGCGAATTCTTAAAACAAAGGGGAGACGTTTTATGAAAAAATTATCCGTCCTGATCGTCTTCGTCCTGGCCACGCTTACCTGCAGATTCCAACCCACCCTCGCACCAGGTCCTGAGCCGTTAATCCCCAATCAAAACGCCCTGCCGCCCGGGGACAGCACCCGGGTTTTGGAAGTAGAGGGCCGGAAGCGCAGCTACATCCTGCATGTTCCCATAAGTTATCAGTCCGCTAAACCAGTACCCGTCGTGCTCGTCTTTCACGGCGGTGGAGGAAATGCCCAGAACGCTATCTGGATGACCGGCTTCAGCGAGCTGGCTGATACCGCTGGCTTTCTGGCGGTCTATCCTAATGGGACAGGAAAGCTGAAAAACAGACTCCTGACCTGGAATGGCGGCAGCTGCTGCGGCTACGCTCAAGAGAACAACGTCGATGATGTGGCTTTTGTGCGCGCCATATTGGATGATCTGCGAGAGATTGCGCCTGTCGATGACAAACGGATCTTTGCCACTGGTATGTCCAATGGGGGCATCATCTCCTACCGCCTGGCATGCGAGTTGTCAGAGCAAATTGCCGCCATCGGACCGGTATCTGGAACCCTAAACCTGGCCGGGTGCGCGCCAGAGCAGCCTGTGGCGGTAATTCACTTCCACGGTACAGATGATCAGCATCTTCCCTATGACGGGGGTGTGGGGCCGAAATCGGTTACCGGAGTGAACTACACCTCAGTGCCTGACAGCATCCATTTCTGGGTAACCTATGATCAATGCGAACCAGACCCTGCCACCGAATCTTTCGAAGGGGTCGTTCATACTGTCTACGACTCCTGCCGGGAGGGCACTGCCGTGGAACTTTACACCATCATTGGTGGTGGGCATGCCTGGCCCGGCGATCAGCCCGGAAGCAGCAACGGCGACCTGCCAACCCAGAACATCTCGGCGACCCAGACAATCTGGGACTTCTTCATCGCTCACCCCAGACCTTAGCTGTTATACTCAGAACAACCAGCTAACCCCCTGCCTGCCGAACAGAAGGCATGGCGCTCTGCGCGAAAGACCGGTGACAGGAGACCGAGGGCCTGGGTTACGTGACCGGATTACATACCCGAGCATCAGATGAGCTTTGCATTCCCTGATAGACATACACGAGGAGGAAAAATGCCCCAGAAATCATATCCCTTCGAGCAAAATGGAATGGAAAGAGTGACCATTTCCTGGAAAGCATTCTGGAAGAACATAACGATAAATTTCGATGGGAAAGAAGTTGGAACCATCCCTAATCAGAAGGAATTACAAAAAGGGGGTACCTTTATGCTGCCGGACGGATCGAGGCTGGAAGTGAAACTGGCGCGCACCTGGTGGTCGGCAGAATTACAGGTACTGAGAGATGGGAAACCGCTGCCCGGTTCAGGATCCGATCCAAGAGTGAAACTCAAGCAGTCATATGGTATTTTGTATTTTATTGGCGGGTTCAATTTGATCTTAGGGATCATCGCCGGTCTTTTCCAGGTTGATTTTCTGCTCGAGCTGGGAATAGGAATCTATTCGATCATAACAGGTGGTGTATATCTCCTGCTGGCATTCTTTGTTCAAAAAAGATCCGCACTCGCCTTAGGGCTGGCTACAGGCTTATATGCCGTAGAGACTGCGTTATCTCTGACCACTGGATTTTCGACAGGAGTCATCGTACGCATTTTCTTTATATTATTCATGGTTCAGGGATTTAAGGCCATCAAAGAGCTGAAAGCTGAAAAAGGAAGTGCCATCGAATATTAGACCAGGGCTGGATGCTCATTTGTGCCCCCAACGTGGTGCCTGTTGCACAGTAAGTCAGCAATCAGAGATCAGAATACAAAAATCCCGCTTGCTGGTGAGAGGACACTGTTCATTGAACCAGGAAATTGGCCATGGAAATAACATATCAAAATAGAATAGAAGACCTGGTTGAATACCACCAGTACCTTCTCCACCACACGGAGGAGGGAAAACGAGCGGGCGTCAGCTACTTTCTGTTGATTCAGGTTATATCATTCAGCCTGTCAGTGATCCTGGGATTGTTCATTTGGCTGATATCGAGTTCCTGGTTAAATGGAGTGAGCTTTTTCATATTTATATTTATCGCGAGCGAATTATTTCTCTTTATCAGAGCAAAGTTCAAGCCATTCACTTATTACAGCGAGAAATACATCAGAAAACAAGGTCTAAAGTTAACTAACTGGGATGAGAGCTATTTTTTACTGCCCAAAAAGCTGTCGTTCGATGATAGGGGGATTGATTTGACGGCAGACACCTCAAAGCACCATGCGTCCTGGAAGTTTGTTGCAGGGATAGCCCAGTCAGCAGATTATATATTTATTAAAATAAAGAATTTCGGGACGCTAATAGTGCCCAGACGAGCTTTTCAATCACAGCAAAGCTATGTTGATTTCGGAAACACACTGCTTGAGTCCCTGGAAAGACACCGGGCTGATGAACAGTAAGCGAAGGATTTATCTTCCATAACTACCAAGCGTGGAGGGGATTTATAAAAGCGAACTCCCCCAATCCAGACCCCCTGCTGAGATCGATCCCGCTGATTGATCCCAGCTTTCAAATACTTTTCTGCTAAAATCCTTTAGTAGACACAGGAGGTGCCATCGCCCAAAACATAAATGAACAAGCCACCGCAGTATCATCTGGTTTAGCGATATCGGACAGCCAATCTTACACTTTTCACCTACAGGAGATCTAACATGAAATGGTATTTAGCTGCATTAAAAAAGTATGCTGACTTCAGCGGCAGGGCCAGAAGAAAAGAGTACTGGATGTTCACCCTGTTTGTTATAATTTTTGCGTTTGTGGCAGTCTTTCTAGACTGGATTTTAGGAACAACCATCCAGGACTCCGGGATTGGCATAATATACATCGTATATTATCTGGCAATGCTGCTCCCGGCCCTTGCGGTACTGGTAAGAAGGCTTCATGATGTTGGTAAAAGCGGCTGGTGGTTTTTCATTAACTTGATCCCCTTTATAGGCAGCATCTGGCTGTTTGTCCTGCTGGTAACGGACAGCCAGCCTGAAGCCAATGCTTACGGGGAAAATCCCAAAATGGCCGCTTAAGTTCTGGTGAGGCCGATACCAGTAACTTTCTCACAACCGTTAATCACCATCTAAGTAAGTGGGCTCATGGCGCGTGAACCGATAACGCGGCAAACTTGCTGATCAGCAAGTTTGCCGCGTTCTTTCTATCAGCAACACTCTCCCGCATGCCGGCAGCGCTTTTTACACTACGCATAATCTAAAACATCTGGTTTTTATGCCGGGAGTGAGCACCAGCGGACTGGTGCCCACTCATCTCTCCCCCCTGGTTATTTTTATCCTATAATCAACACCAGAAAACACCAGTGGCTGTCAGGCTTTTTCTCCCTGGCAAGGAGTCGCTTATGTCTGTATACGATCTGTTCTGGGTGTTCTTTATCATCACTTCTCTCTGGCCCGCTCTCAGGATGCGGATGCTGGAATCCTCAGCCACCACGACACAATTGACAAAACCAAAGCTAAAAAACTGGCTGACATGCTGGCTACTGGAACCTGGACTCACGACTATCCCATCTCTGTTGATGAGGGACGGTCCATTGGCCTGCCTATCAGCACAGATGTGCCCAAGCAGGTTTACAGATTGATGGCACTCTACAAACAGACGCACCAGCAGCGTCCCAGTGTGTTATATATCCCGATGCCCTACCGGCCGGCAGATAAACACCGCCAGAGTTCATAATCGGATTCCATTGACTGGTTATCGATAGATCGGAATCAGACAAACAGGAGGGTATGCAGATGAAAAAAACCTATTTGATCGTCATCGCCTGGGGGATCTTCTTTCTTTTCCTGATCCAGCTGGCTGGTTCCCTGGTCGAATCCATCTACATCCTCGACCTGATGAACACCTCCCTGGATGAGAAAGCCCTGGGTCTGCTGTTCTTCTTTGCCCCGGTGTTGTTGTATCTTTATCCTCAGAAGCACCCTGCTCAGACAGCCTGGATCCTTTTCGGTACCCTTTTCCTGGCTCGCGGCCTCACACCCCTCCCGAACACCCTCGGGCGCCTGCTGGCCTCCGGGATCGGAACCTGCGCCGCCCTGTCCCTGTTTCCCTTCCTGATGACCGCCAAAGCTAAAGATGATTCCAGCCCCCGGCCCGGACTGTGGGCCCCGGCAGGATTGGCCCTGGCGGTGGGGATCTCTGCTTTCCTGCGGACGGTGAATTACGGCCTGGATTACTCCCTTCTTCCTAGTGGAAGCTGGGCTGGCTGGGCTCTGGGAGTGGTCCTGGGGTTTGCGCTGACCTCCCTGAAATGGGACAGCCCGAAAGAGAATCCCGCTAAGTCCAGACCTCCCACGCTGGCCGCGTTGGGAATATTCCTGGTCGCTGGCCTGGCATGGTTTGCCTTCTCTGCTCCCACCGTGATCGCCCGCTGGACCGAGGGTAATTACCCTTTGATCGTCCTGACTGTCAGCGCCCTGGCGCTGGCCTGGGCCGGAATCTCGTTGAGCAGGCCGGATTGGATTGTAAAAGTCTCCCCTTTATGGCTGCTGATCTGGAATCTGGCCTTCACTCTGGCTCTGACCCTGACCATCCTGGCCCATCGGGTCCCATTTCCGCAGACCCCGGAGTCACCTGCTGTCGTAGTCTTCCCCCCTACAACCCTCCAGCAGCTGCCGCTGATCCTGACCCTTCTGCTCTTCCCGGTCATCTTCTTTGACCTGCTGGTCTTCTCCAGCCGGATAGAAAAGGCGGATCCCACACCGCGTGATCTGATCCCCGGGACGCTTCTGGGGAGCTTAACCCTGATCATTCTGATCTTCATGCAGATCTTCACCAATGTCTGGGGCTACGTCGAGCCGGTCAGCCCCTGGTTCCGGAACAAGTTCTGGCTGCCATATGCCCTGCTGGCCGGTTTGATCAGCCTGCTGATCGGGTGGAAAGGGATGAAGGGGTTGGAAATTCAGCGGCAACCCCCGGGAAAGTATTCCTGGGGATGGGCAGCTCTCCTGGCAGTGATCTTTTTAGTCACCGCCGGGGGCGCCTTCTCCACCACCCGGGTCCAGGCATTCGAACCCCGGGAGGGTTCGCTGGTGGTCATGACCTACAACATCCAGCAGGCTAACGATGATTACGGAGAGAGATCCTACCAGGAGCAGCTGGCACTCATCAGGGAGGTCGCGCCGGACATCCTGGCCCTGCAGGAATCCGACTCTACCCGGGTATCCCTGAACAACAACGATTATGTGCGCTACTATGCGGGAAAGCTGGGATACTACTCCTATTATGGGCCGACGACGGTCACCGGCACCTACGGAACCGCTATCCTTTCAAGAATCCCTCTTCAGAATACCCGCACAGTGTTCACATTCAGCGATCAGGACGAGATCGGCACCACTGAGGCAGAGATCGAGATCGACGGCCGCACCTTCACGATCTACAACGTCCATCCCGATGGCTCGGACAGGGCCATGCTGGTGTGGGCTGAAGCGCTCCTGGAACGCTCCGCGGGCAAACCCAACCTGATCGCACTGGGGGACTTCAACCTGCGTGATTATGAGGAACCCTACCAGTTGATCGCCAGCACATACACCAATGCCTGGGAAAGCGTCTATCCCTCTAAGATCAGCCCGGACGGCACTGATATGTCCGGTGAGAACCGCATCGACCACATCTTCTTTTCCCCTTCCCTGGCGGCCCGGGGTCCGGTGTATATCCTGCCGCCTGCATCGGCGACCGACCACCCCGTCCACTGGGCTGAGATCATCTGGAAGGATTAACACCTTAATCAGCGCTTCCTCTGGGCAGCTGTCAGTTAAAAAAAACCGGCCATTTCACAGCCGTTTGACAGACACCTTGAAAAGCCAGAAGCCCCCAACCTGCGGCTGAAAGCCCGGCCTGGCAACAGGAAGGTTGCAGATAACCGGAAGCCAAAATGCTATAATGAAAATGATTTCCCAGTCCACTGTAAACTGCCCAAGGAGGTCCACTGATGTCACAAGCTTTCACTCTCAGCGATGAGCATAAAATGATCCAGAAAGCCGCCCGGGATTTTGCCGAAAAGGAGATCAAACCCATCGCGGCGGAATTTGACGAAAGTGGGGATTTCCCGTCAGAGACCATCAGGAAGATGGGCGAGATGGGCTTTATGGGCATTGAGGTGCCGGAAGAATACGGCGGGGCCGGGATGGACACCCTGGCTTATGTGCTGGCGCTGGAGGAGATCTGCAAGGCGGATGCCTCCCATGGGACGATCATGTCGGTCAACAACTCCCTCTTCAATTATGCCTTCATGAACTTCGGCACTGAAGAGCAGAAACAGAAATACATGGTGCCTGTGGCTAGGGGTGAAAAGATCGGAGCGTATTCCCTCACAGAACCTATGTCCGGGTCAGACGCGGGTACAATGCGCAGCCGGGCTGTCAGGAAGGGGGATGAATACATCATCAATGGCCGAAAGTCATGGGTCACCGGCGGGCCTGTGGCGGATTACGTCCTGCTCTACACCATGACGGACCCGGAAAAGAAACACCGCGGGGTGACTGCCTTCATCATCGATGCTGACCGGCCAGGATTCGTCCGGGCAAAGAAGGAACCCAAGATGGGCATCCGGGCCTCGGCCACCAGTGAGCTGGTCTTTGAAGATTACCACTGCCCGGTCGAGAACCGGCTGGGCGAGGAGGGAGATGGATTCAAGATCGCCATGACCGTGCTGGATGCTGGCAGGATCGGGATCGCTTCCCAGGCGCTGGGCATCGCCGAAGCGGCTTACGAGGCCAGCCTGGAATACGCCAGGGAAAGAGAGGCCTTCGGCAAAAAGATCGGCCAGTTCCAGGGAACCAGCTTCAAGCTGGCGGACATGAAAACTCGCATTGAGGCCTCCCGGCTGTTGATCTACCAGGCTGCTTTCGCCAAGGAACGCTTCAAGACCACCGGGGAACGCTTTACCCTGGAAGCCTCCATGGCCAAGCTGTTCGCCTCGGAAACGGCCAACTTCTGCGCCAATCATGCCGTCCAGATCCATGCCGGGATGGGCTACTCCAAGGAACTTCCCATCGAGCGCTACTACCGGGACGCCAAGATCACCGAAATTTACGAAGGCACCAGTGAGATCCAGCGCCTGGTGATCGCCAGACTGGAAACCGGCCTGCGCTGAGCTGATTCCCTGCCGGACCTGGAGACCTCATTGTCAGGGGATATAAAAACCCAGATGTCAGGGACTGACGGCATCCGAGTGGGCTCTGCCATTGTAGGGCTTACAGGATGGAAGCTCCGGCAGTTAGACGTATCAGGAGAATACTTCTTAGATCTATGATCGATGAAAGCAAACCGGCTCTCAAGCAAAGCTCCTCAGATAATCTCCCCTGGTTGTTAGCCGCATTCCTGGTCGCTTTACTGACTTTTACGGGATGGCATTTTTACAGATCCATCCAGGCCCTGCTGGACTTTCAGACCCTATCCTCTCTGGGGCTGGTGGTCTCTCCGCTCTACTTGGCAGGAAATGGTCTAGTCTGGGGAGCAGCCGGAGCTTTCCTGAGCTGGGTGATCTGGAAGCGAAAGCCCTGGTCCCCAACCGCAGGCACACTGCTGAGCTTTCTGTATATGATCTACTTCTGGGCTGACCGGATGCTGTTCGCTCAGCCAGATGTTTTAATAAGACGCTGGCCGGTAAATCTGGTTCTTACCATCCTGGGACTGGGCGGGGCGCTGATTACTCTCAACCACAGCTCTAGTCGGAGATATTTCCAGAAAAATCCTGCTAAAATACCCTAACGGGGTGCACCCATGACTGAAAAACCAACCAACCCAAAAATCCAGGAGCTGCGGGACAGAAAAGTCCTCAGCCTCCAGGGAGGCGGTCCAGAAAGGATCGAAAAGCAGCACCAGAAGGGCCGGCTCACAGCCCGGGAAAGATTGGACCTGCTGCTTGACAAAGGCTCCTACCGGGAGATCGACACTTTTGTGGAACACCGCAGTACTGATTTTGGCACAGATCAGCACAAAATACCCGGGGATTCGGTTACCACCGGCTGGGGAACCATCAACAATCGGCTGGTGTATGTCTTTTCCCAGGACTTCACAGTATTCGGTGGCAGCCTGGGAGAAGTCCATGCTGAAAAGGTGGTCAAGGTGATGGACATGGCCCTCAAGAACGGGGCCCCGATCATCGGCATCAACGACTCCGGAGGTGCCCGCATCCAGGAAGGTGTGGTCTCCCTGGGGGGCTATGCCGATATTTTCCTGCGCAACACCCTGTGCTCTGGAGTCATCCCCCAGATCAGCGTGATCATGGGCCCCTGCGCGGGTGGCGCAGTTTATTCGCCCGCCATGACCGATTTTATCTTCATGGTGCGGGGTTCCTCTTTCATGTTCATCACCGGTCCGGAAGTTGTCAAGACGGTCACCCGTGAAGAGGTGGACTTTGAGGAACTGGGAGGCGCGGATGTGCACGCTGAAAAATCCGGGGTCTGCCACATTGCCGCTGACACAGAGGCCAACACCCTGTTCCTGGTCCGTAAACTGCTATCCTACCTGCCCCAGAACAATCTGGAAGACCCTCCCTTCCAGCCCACGGATGACAGCCTTCTGCGCCGGGAGCCAGAGCTTGACAGCATCATTCCGGAAGACCCTTCCAAGCCCTACAACATCAAGAAAGTCATCTCCCTGCTGGTGGACGAGGGGGAGTTCTTCGAGATCCAGGAGGCTTACGCCCCCAACATCGTGGTGGGATTTGCCCGCCTGGGCGGCCACTCAGTAGGCATTGTTGCCAACCAGCCGGCCCACCTGGCCGGCGTGCTGGACATCAACTCCTCTGAGAAAGCCGGCCGCTTCGTGCGCTTCTGCGATTCATTTAACATCCCCCTGCTGACCTTCGTGGATGTGCCGGGATTCCTGCCCGGCTTGGAGCAGGAGCACGGCGGTATCATCCGCTCTGGAGCCAAGCTGTTATATGCCTTCTGCGAGGCAACCGTTCCCAAGATCACCCTGATCACCCGCAAAGCCTACGGCGGCGCTTACGACGTGATGAGCAGCAAACATATCCGGGGTGATATCAACCTGGCCTGGCCCAGCGCGGAGATCGCGGTCATGGGTCCGGAAGGCGCGGTGAACATCATCTTCCGCAAGGAGCTGTCCAAAGCCAAAGATCCGGACAAACGCCGGGCCGAGCTGGTGGCGGAATACCGGGAAAAATTCGCCAACCCCTATATCGCTGCCTCACGAGGCTATATTGACGATGTGATCGAGCCCAGCAGCACCCGGGCCACCCTGATCAATGCCCTGGAAATGCTGAGAAACAAACGTGATTCCAACCCCGGCAAAAAACACGGCAACATTCCCCTCTAACAGCTAATATGTTCAAAAAGATTTTAATCGCCAATCGAGGGGAAATCGCGGTCAGGGTCATCCGCAGCTGCCGGGAGCTGGATATCCCCACCGCGGCCGTCTATTCTGATGCGGACCGGCATAGCCTGCATGTCCGCTACGCGGATGAAGCCTATTACCTGGGCCCCTCCAAAGCCAGCGATTCCTACCTGCGGGGAGACAAGATCATTGAGATAGCCCTGGAATGCGGCGCGGATGCCATCCACCCGGGATACGGCTTCCTGGCTGAACGGGCGGATTTCTCCCAGGCCTGCCAGGAAAGCGGGATCACCTTCATTGGCCCCAAGCCGTCAGCGATTGCCGCCATGGGAGACAAACAGGTCGCCCGCAATACAGTCTCTGAAGCCGGTGTGCCGGTTGTGCTAGGTACAGAAGGCCAGGGAGACCTGACCGACGAGGAACTGCTGAAGATCGCCCCGGAAATCGGCTTTCCGCTGCTGATCAAACCCAGCGCGGGGGGCGGAGGCAAAGGCATGCGCGAGGTCCGCAATCTGGAAGAAATGCCTGGGCTGCTGACTGCTTCCCGGAGAGAAGCGGAAGCCTCCTTCGGTGACGGCAACATCTACCTGGAAAAACTCATCCAGGGAGCCCGCCATATTGAGATCCAGATCCTGGCTGACCAGCATGGAAACGTCATCCATCTGGGAGAGCGGGAATGTTCAATCCAGCGGCGCCACCAGAAACTGCTCGAGGAAGCGCCCTCCCCCTTCATCGGGGAAAATCAGGAACTGCGCGAGGCCATGGGTGCTGTGGCCGTGCAGGCTGCCCGGGCAGTGGATTACCTCAACGCCGGCACGATCGAATTCCTAGTCGATGAGGACAGGAACTACTACTTCCTGGAGATGAACACTCGCCTGCAGGTGGAGCACCCGGTCACTGAAGCGGTCACAGGTATTGACATCATCAAAGAGCAGATCCGTATCGCGGCGGGACAGCCCCTGCGGTTGAAGCAAGAAGATATCGTTTTGAAAGGTTGGGCCATGGAATGCCGCATTAACGCCGAAGACCCCTTCAAGGGGTTTATGCCCTCCACGGGCACAATCACCCAATCCCTTTTACCGGCCGGGCCGGGCATAAGGGTCGATTCCGGGGTATATTCCGGCTTCGAGATCTCACCCTATTACGATGCCCTGATCGCCAAGTTGATTGTGCACGAAGAGACAAGGAATGAGACCATTACCCGTATGAAACGAGCACTGGAAGAATACCGGGTGATTGGCGTCCGCACCAATATCCCCTTCCATCTGGCCCTGCTGGAAGATCCGGAATTCCTGGCCGGTGACTTTGACACCCAGTTCATCAAGGACGACGTTCCTCCTTTCAGCGGAGGTCAGGACAACCAGTCCCTGCCTGAGGTCGCAGCCCTGGCAGCTGTACTGGCCGCTCATCAAAAAACCCAGAGCTCAGCGGTCCTGATCCAGGGCGGCAGGCAGGCTACCAGCAATTGGAAGTGGTTGGGCCGCTGGGAGAGAACCACTAAATAACATTGATTCTATGAAATACTACGCCAGCATCGGGGAAAAAGAATACGAAATTGAGATTCTCTCGGAAACGCAGGTACTGATCGATGGGGTTCCGCACGAGATCGATCTCAAGGTCCTCCGCCAGTGCCAGTCTCTTTCGCTGCTGGTTGACGGCAGATCCTACGATATCAATATCTATCAGGATAACGGTGATTGGGATGTGCTGCTGCGCGGCAGACAGTTCTCGGTAGAAATAGATGATGAGCGAGAGCGCCGACTGCGCCTGGCGGCCGGGCAGGTTGCCCGTCCCACAGGGAGATATGTCCTCACAGCCCCCATGCCGGGGCTGGTGATCGACATCCCGGTTGGGGAGGGTGACCAGGTGAGTAAAGGGGATGTGCTGCTGATCCTGGAATCCATGAAAATGCAGAACGAACTCACCGCTCCCAGAGATGGCACGGTAACACGCATTGAAACCAAAGTGAACGACAATGTCGAACGCAAGCAGGATTTACTGGTCCTGGAATGAGTACGAGAATGACCGGACAGACCTCGACTTAGGTCAGCATTCTCATACTACCCTCCTCCCCCGGAGTAAAGAAAACGGACCGATGACACTCCCGGTCAGATCACCCCGACCACTCCATTCACCAGCATCGGTATGATCCGAGAACTTTGTCCCCTGAAATTCATGAAAACAAATATAGTACCCAGTGTAATCCACAACTTGGAAGGGAGCAGAAATGACCTCAGTTCGCTGGGGATTATTATCCACCGCAAGAATCAACCGGCGTCTGATCCCGGCCATCCGGGCATCCAGACAGGGCAAAGTAGCTGCCATAGCCAGCCGTGATCTGGAAAAAGCCCGGGGCTATGCTGAAAAATGGAATATTCCTCACGCCTTCGGCAGCTACCAGGAGATGCTCGACAGCGGGGAAGTTGATACAGTGTATATCAGTCTTCCCAACCACCTCCATGCGAAGTGGACAGTAAAAGCTCTGGAGTCGGGAATCCACGTTTTATGTGAAAAACCCTTTGCCATCTCTCTGGAAGAGGTAGATGCTGTCATAGCCGCCCGGGACAAAAGCGGAGCAGTTGTTGCAGAAGCTCTTATGTACCGGCACCATCCTCAGGCCAGGGTGGTTCGCGAATTTTTCCAGAGCGGGAAGCTGGGAGAGATAGCTGCCATGCGAGGGATATTCACTTTTACGCTGAGAGAAGATGGCCGCAGTCCAGATTCTCTGGATGTTCGTATGGTGCCGGAATTCGGTGGGGGCAGTCTGTGGGACGTGGGCATCTATCCACTCAGCTACTTCCAGTGCCTGCTGGGGACTCCGCCCAGGTGGGTTTCTGGCAGTCAGATCTCTGGACCTACCGGGGTCGATGAGGTTTTTAACGGCCAAATGGGTTACAGGACCCCCACTGGCAAAGAGGTTTTGGCTCAGCTTACCAGCTCCTTCAACGTTCCCAATCATACAGCCCTGGAGATCATCGGCAGGGATGGCCGCTTGACAGCCACCCGCCCTTTTAACAATATCGATCATCGGGCAGAGCTGATCTTCACTGATCGGAAAGGCCGCTCCAGAAAACTGAATATTCCCCAAAAACCTCTCTATCTGGGTGAGGTGGAGGACCTCCAGGCCGCCATCCTGGACGGGGAAAAACCCCTTATCAGCCTGAAGGAAACCAGAAACCACATCCTTACTGTCCTGGCGCTATATCGTTCAGCCAGGACCGGGCAGTTTGTTAATCTGGAAGACTTTTCCCGGTTATAGAGATAAAAAAACTGGGTGAATTATTAAAGACCGGAGAGACCCGGCCAATCCAAGACGGAGACTCTTTCCATCTGCCACGTCCCACCCCCTTTGCTTGGATACTCAATCTCTGATCGAGAAGAAAGGAAAACCCCGCATAATGCAGATTGGAAATGCTGCCCTCCAGGCAAAGCAGAGCCACCGTCCAGATCTGCAGAGTGGAGGCAAAACCCTGAAACCGGACAAGCCGGATGGAGATCAGGGTGTAAAGCGGACCTCTTTCTTCAGACAATCACCAGCCATGCCATCTTCGGTACAGATCTTGATCTTGGTAGTGATATCGTGGCCTGTGGGATTATTATTGAAGACCATCAGCACATAAAAAGCTTCCCCGGGCGTAAGATCAACTTGAGTGCCAGTCCAGGAACACCCGGTGAATTCCACAAAAGCATCTAATTGATTGATTTCCGGATTTGAACCACCCGTGTGGTCCACTGCTGAGGTTTTCCAGGATTCCAGAGTAAAGGAACCAATATTGTCAATTTGAAATACAAGCGCATAAGCTGGGCACGGTCCTAGCAGCTCCTTATAGGTCACTTTATAATTAAAACCCACAGTGGGAGTGGGAACCGGGGTGTAGATAGGTAGGGAATCATAGGGCCCGGAAGGGGTCGCGTATTTCCCCCACAGCCAGCAGAAAGAAGTCGGCTGGCCCGGCCTGCGGATGTACCAGTAATCCCCGGTTGGATCGCGAGCAATGGCTTCAGATTCATCTCCCTTCTGCATGGTCACCAGCCAGTCATAGATCACACCCGGCCCTGTCCGGCAGTTGGTGTTCTCCGAGATCTGGATCATGGCGATGTCAGGAGTGGGCGTCAATGTCTGGGTGGGAGTGAGGGAAGGAGTAGCAGTGACCGGAGGGGAATAGGTATCTGTGGGAGGTTGATTCTGGGTGTCAACCCCAGAAGGCCCTCCAGCCTCCTGAGCTGCTATTGTTTCCGCGACGCTGGTTTCCACAAACCCGGGTGGTTTTTCTTCTTTAGCCGTCTGGCTGACCGGCAGATTACAAGCCAGACTGAGGATTATCAACAAACTGACGTAAACAAGGATTCTGGATGACGTCTTCGCAAAAAAGCTGGTTCTATCTTCCGGGCTCATGACAGCTCCTTACCAAATAGACCTATGACAACAAATCCTACAGTTCCTCCAAAGCCGCTTCCAGTGAATCAAAAAGCTCCTGAGGGAGTACGGCATAAGCCAATCCCATCCCATATATAAAAGCCTGCAGAGCATCCTTGTTTTCAGTTCTCAAAATAGGTTCATCACCACTGGATACCACGTAGCTATCACCGGCCATTTGCACAGACAACCCCCAATCCAGACGGTTTGCCAGCGCAATTCCACCTTCGAGCTTCCCTCCCGGGAAGTATCTGTCCAGCATCAGCAAGTCATTCATGGCAGAACCTCCTGCTAACACTTACCCTGGAAGCTACCTGGTAATATTTTTAGCGGATCCCTTCAATATCTATTGTACATCAAATTGCTTGAGGGCTTCCAGGGCTGCTGAACCATAGACCACTGCAGGGCCGCCACCCATCATAATCGCAACACCGATCGCATCTACGATTTCTTCCTTTGAAGCGCCGGCCTTAAGCACATCATGAACATGAAAAGCAATACAGCCATCACAGCGAACCACAATAGCAATAGCCAGCGCGATCAGCTCTTTGGTCTTGGCATCAAGGGCGCTGTCGTTGCTGGCAGCCTTATGGAGCAAGCTGAACCCGGCCATGATCTCAGGATTCTCTCTGGCATAGGCATTCATCTCATTGTGCACCTGCTTGTAATGCTCGGGATAACTTTCCACTGCCACACTTCACCTCCAGAATAGTTTGTGAATTTTTTAACAATCACAGTATACACCCTGCCTCAAACGCAAAAAGCCTGTATTCCGGCCTTTATATAAAACGTTAATATTGTGATAATATTCACATCGCGTCTAGAGACCTCGGAGGTACTTGAGAGGTTTTATTTCCCCAGAATCAACTGTTACCAGATCCCTGTAAGCACAGTAACTTGAAAATATCCAATCATCTGGTGAATCAACCAGGCCAGATTGGACCGGATTCAGATGAATATAGCCGATAAGCTGCCATAAATAGCTGTCAGAATCAACGTGTTTTGCTTGAAAGGCTCCCTGAAATAACGGGCCAACCCGATCATAGGCATTATTTATTGCCTTGGTATATGATACTGACAGCTTCATCATAGCTTTTGACACCTCGGAGGATTTAAAGACCTCCGAGGTATCTTTCACACCGATCAGCAAGTGATAATGGGTTGGCATCAAACAATAAGCAATTATGTTCATTATCGGCATAAGATACCTTTCTATATCAAAAAGAAAGTATCGGTAATTCTTTTCACTGAAATATATTGCTCCCCGGTTCACTCCCCGGTTGTAGAGATGATAGTATTCACCCTGATAAAATGGAGTAAGTCGACGCGGCATACACACCCCCTATTAGAAAATTCCCGCCTATATTAATTTCGATTATACAAGGACCCTTTTTCCAAATCCATAGGCGAATCTCTTCTGTTGCAATTGACAATTCTTCCTTTTCCCCTTAATATGTAATTGCCCATTATATCGTTTGCCGTTATATCGCCGACCGTCATAGTTATTAACACAGTAAGAACAGATGAACGACACTGACGTTCAACAACATCTCCCCCTAACAGAGGCCTCTTATTATATCCTCCTGGCTCTGGTTATCCCTAAACACGGTTATGCCGTGATGCAGGAAGTCAAAGAGATCAGCCAGGGAACCATTCATTTGGGTCCGGGCACAATTTATGGAGCTCTTGCTTCCCTGGAAGACAGCAAATTGATCTCCCTGGTTGGACAAGAAGGGCGCAGAAAAATCTACCAGATCACAGAAACCGGGATCCGGGTACTGCTGGGGCAGGTCCAGAGAATGGAGGTCATGCTGCAAAGCGCGGCAATGAATTTTGACTTGTGGCAGAAAAGAACCGCCGCGGAGGATTGATATTACGAACGACCCGGCAACCAAACGAAAACGGTATTGGGCATAGTGCTCTATCCATTTTCCATTTCATTTGGTAAACTAGAGCCATCGTATTGTGGGAATCCGGCCAGGATCGGTCGGTTTTTTTATGTTTCAAGAGTGAAGATCATGCAGATAACCAGAACGGACATTCGCAACGTAGCCATCATCGCCCATGTCGATCATGGGAAAACCACCCTGGTTGACGGCCTCCTGCGCCAGGCAAGTGTTTTCCATGAAAAGAAGAAAATCAGGGACCGGATAATGGACTCGAACGATTTGGAGCGGGAAAGGGGCATTACCATCCTCTCCAAGAATACGGCCATCGTGATCACTGACCCGCAAAGCGGGGAGCGGATAAAAATCAATATTGTTGACACTCCAGGTCACGCTGATTTCGGCGGCGAGGTAGAGCGGGTCCTGAATATGGTTGACGGGGTACTGCTGCTGGTAGATGCTGCCGAGGGCCCCCGCCCGCAAACACGCTTTGTGCTCCAGAAAGCACTGGAACTAAACCACAAGGTAATCGTGGTCATCAACAAAGTGGATCGCAAACTGGCAAATGCATCGCAGGTCCTGAATGATACCTTCGACCTGTTCATAGAACTTGGAGCGAGCGAGGAGCAGGCCAATTTCCCGGTGGTCTATACTGTCGCTACTCAACACAGGGCAGGTTATTCTCCAGAAGTCGGCCCGGATCTCCAACCGCTTTTTGAAACCATCCTGAACGCTATCCCTGCTCCAATCGTAGACCTTGATCAGCCGCTGCAAATGCTGGTGACCTCGCTTGAACATGATAATTACCGGGGGTCAACAGCAATCGGGAGAATATCTTCAGGAGAGGTCGCTGTAGGAGAACAGGTCGTATATCTAACCGCAGATGGAAAAACCATTCCGGGAGAGATCACCTATCTATATGACTACCAGGGATTGGACCGCAGGGAGATCGAACTGGCCAGGGCCGGCGAGATCGTAGCCATTGCCGGTCTGGAAGGAATAACGATCGGGGATACGATCTGCGATCCCGAAAATCCAGCTCCCCTCCCCAGAATAAAGGTCGAAGCACCTACAGTTCGCATGTCTTTTGGTGTCAACACTTCCCCATTTTTCGGAAGGGAGGGTGTCTGGAAAACCTCCCGAAAACTTCGGGAGCGCCTGTTCCGGGAAATCAGAAGCAACCTGGCTTTGAGAGTGGAGGAAACCGAATCCCCGGACACACTGCTGGTATCAGGCAGGGGAGAGCTGCACCTGGCTATCCTGATAGAGACCATGCGCCGCGAAGGCTACGAATTCCATGTTTCCCGCCCTGAAGTCATCCTGAAAACCTCCCCCACAGGCCAGATACTGGAGCCTTTCGAGGAAGTCCGGATCGAGATCCTGCCAGAGGACATTGGCGTGGTGATGGAATCGCTCAATAACCGGCAGGGCGCCCTGCAGGATATGCGGGAAACAAGCACCGGTACAATATTGCTCACTTTTATGGCTCCCACCAGGGGCATCCTGGGGTTCCGGCACCATTTCCTGACCATGACCCGAGGAACTGGTGTACTGAACACGTCATTTGCCAATTATGCCCCCCAGGCCGGTTCAGTGGAAGTCCGCTCTCATGGTTCTCTGGTAGCCTGGGAAACGGGCACAGCAACGACATTTGGCCTGAAAAATGCCGAGAGTCGCGGGATACTCTTTATTGAACCGGGGATGGAAGTCTATTCAGGAATGGTTGTTGGAGAAAATAAACGCCCGAACGATATTGAGATCAATGTTTGTAAAACCAAACACCTGACCAACATGCGGAATAATATCCGGGAGATCGATCAGCGCCTGGTTGCCCCCAGAGAGATGAGCCTGGACCAGTACATCGAGTACCTGGCAGATGATGAGCTTCTGGAAATCACACCCAAAAATCTGCGGATCAGGAAAAGAATCCTGGATCACAATATCAGAAACAGAGAGATCAAACGAGAATCATTAAAGGCCAGCGCATAAAATCTAAGTTTTTTTGTTGGCAGACACCTACACAGTTCCAGACAGTTTTCCCAAATCGTTTCCCGACCTGCTTTAGCGGCAGACAATTCCTTAATAAATGCCAGCCTTTAAGGTTCCTTCGTTGCAGGCGCATGTTCGGCGTGATAGAATACCAAGACAGCGGGTTTTTTTGTTTAAGGGAAAACCAGTTATGTCTAACATGATCGAAGTTGTGATAGATAGCATCCGGGTCAGCTTGATGTCCCAGCAGAGAGTTGTCATTCTACGGGAATTGAATTCGGAGCGCTACCTGCCCATTATGGTGGGTATTTACGAGGCAGAGCATCTTACCCTGGCCCTGCAGCAGGTTGAGGTTTCCCGCCCACTCACCTACGATCTGTTTGTCAACATCCTCGACATCCTAAACGCTGAAATAACCCATGTTGAGGTGGTTTCCCTTAACGACGAGACCTATTTTGGCAATATCGCCATCAACATCAACGGCACCACCCACAACATAGACTCCCGGCCGTCGGATGCCATGAACCTGGCTATCCGTGTGGGCGTACCCATCTTTGTAGCCGAAGAAGTTCTGAACGAAGCCGGACTAATTCCGGAAGCAGACCTGTCGGAATCGGTCCCGGAAGAAGAAGTGGACAGCGAACGGCTCTCGGTATTTGAAAATTATCTGGACCAGATTGTCCCGGAACCCCCCGGAGAAGATGAGGAAGAAGAGGACGACGAGGATCAATCCTAAAACTCCTCCTGAAGCAGCAGGGAAAACCAACCAGACGGCTGGCATATTATAGACCACCAATTGACCCGACCATGACCGAAGCCATTGAATTTCAAACCGCTCCTGAAACATCCGGACCCCAGATGGTCCCGCACAGCCGGGAAGCGGAGGAGGCTGTCATCGGGGCAGTGCTGATCAACCCCGAAGCCTACTATGACGTCGCCCAGTTCCTGCAGCCAGAGGACTTTTACATCCACCGCAATCGCTGGATCTGGGAAACATTTATGGCCCTGCATGACCGCAATGAGGCCATCGACATCGTTACCATCACGGAAGAGCTCGACCAGAAAGGCCACTTGGCGGACATCGGCGGGGCAGCCTATATCACCAAACTGCTCAACAATGTGCCTTCCTCGCTGCATGCTGAGGCTTACGGCCACCGGGTGGAGGAAACCGCTATCCGCCGGCGCATGCTGGATGCCGCCAACCAGATCGCCAAGCTGGCCTATGAGGAGAATCTGAGCCTCGAGACGGTGATGGACAGCTCCGAAAAGGCTGTCTTCAACGTCAGTGAACGCCGGCTGACGCGCGAGCTGATGCCCATCCGCTCGGTGTTGAGTGAATATTTCGACCGCATTGAAGAGCTCTCCCAGCGGGATGACGCCCTGGTGGGTGTGCCGACCGGGTTCTTTGACATTGACAAAATGCTGGGCGGCCTGCAGCCCTCGGACCTGCTGATCATCGCCGGCCGGCCGGGTATGGGAAAGACCGGATTTCTGCTTTCCGCTGTGAAAAACGCGGCCCTGATCCATAAAAAACATGTGGCTGTCTTTTCCCTGGAAATGTCCAACGAGCAGCTGGTCCAACGGCTGATCGCCCAGGAAACCGGCATCAATTCCACCCGCCTGCGTTCCGGAAAACTGGCCGCCGATGAATGGCTGCTTTTTACACAGGCAATCGAGGTGTTAACGGACACCCACATATTCCTGGATGACACTCCGGCGCTCACCCCGCTCCAGCTGCGGACCAAATGCCGCCGCCTGCACCTGGAATATAAGCTGGATCTGATCGTGGTCGACTACCTGCAGCTGATGACCGGGGATCTGCGCTCCAACAACCGCGTCCAGGAAGTCTCTGATATATCCCGCAACCTGAAGATCCTGGCCCGGGAGCTGAACGTCCCGGTGCTGGCCGCTGCCCAGCTGTCCCGGGCAGTAGAGCAGCGTTCGGATAAAAGGCCGGTGCTGTCCGACCTGCGGGAATCCGGCAGCCTGGAGCAGGACGCTGATATCGTGATGTTCATCTACCGGCCGGAAGTCTATGAGGAAGACACAGCTTTCCAGAACCTGGCAGAAATAATCGTCGCCAAACACCGCAACGGGCCGACCGGTGATGTACAGCTGGTGTTCCGCAAGAATCTGGCTAAATTTGAAAACGCGGCGACCCGCAACATTGACCTTTCCCAGATAAGCTGATGACATTCTCAGGTTTTCCTCCCGGAAAAATCTCCACCACGCGCATACCCTCGCTGTTCTTCAAGGAACTGCTGCCGCAGATAGATGACCTGGCGGAATTAAAGGTCACCCTGTATGCTTTATGGCAGATCACCCGCCTGGAAGGCGAGGTCCGCTACCTGACTGAGGAGAACTTCAGCGGGGACCCTGAGTTCATGGCGGGGCTGGGCGCCACGACCGCCGCCCAGCTGGCCGCGGTCCGCGGCGGGCTGGAGCGGGCGGTGAACCGCGGCACCCTGTTAAGGACAACCCTCCCGGAGGGAGAAGGGGAGCTGGCCCTGTATTTCTTCAACTCCCCACGCGGGCAGGCCGCGGTTCGATCCGTCGAGGACGGATCGTGGCGCCCCTCAGACGGAGACCTACCCACCCCAACCCTGAGCCTGGAGCAGCCAAACATCTTCCAGCTTTATGAGGAGAACATCGGCCCCCTTACCCCTCTGATCGCCGATACCCTCCGCCAGGCAGAAAAAGAATACCCCGAAGATTGGATCCGTCAGGCAGTGGGTATAGCGGTTCAGAACAATGTCAGGAAATGGAAATATATCGAAGCCATCTTACGCAGCTGGCAGGACGGTGGAAGAGATGAAAGACAGGATAGAGGATTTACTAAAAAAGACCGCCGGGGATATCTCGAAGACGAATTCGCCGAATTCATCGAAGATTGATGAGCGCTCCTACCCGGGAGATCCCAATTGCGAGATCTGTGGGGGTGTCGGCTACCTCAGGCAGGACCTGCCGGTAGGCCACCCGGATTTCGGTAAGCTGCAGATCTGCGTTTGCCGGGAGAGCCAGCTTAAAAAGCAGGCCCGCGATGGGCTCTACAAAATGAGCAGCCTGGAGGAGCTGGCTCATCTGACCTTCGACAACTTCGAACCTCGGGGGCAGATCGGCCTTGGCCCGGCCCAGGCCAGCTCGCTGGAACGAGCGTTCAACCATGCCCAGCAGTTTGCCAGGAGCCTGCAGGGCTGGCTGCTGCTGCAGGGTCCTTACGGCTGCGGTAAAACCCACCTCGCAGCCGCAGTAGCCAACTTTGTGGTGGAAATCGGGGTCCCCACCCTGTTTCTGACCGTCCCGGACCTGCTCGACAATCTGCGCTTTGCCTACAGCAACCCGGATTCCACCTTCGAGGAGCGCTTTGAAAGCATCCGCCGCTCCCAGCTGCTGATCATGGATGATTTCGGGACCGAGAACGCCACTCCCTGGGCCCAGGAAAAGCTTTTCCAGATCCTCAATTACCGCTATGTCAACAACCTGCCGCTGCTGATCACCACCAACCTTTCCCTGAACCAGCTGGAAGGGCGCATCCGCTCCCGGCTGCAGGATCCTGAGCTGGTGACCAGTGTGAAGATCCTCGCTCCGGATTACCGGAGGCCGATGGATGACACCGGGCACAGCGAACTTTCCTCGTTGAACCTGCTGGGAGATCACACCTTTGGCAATTTTTCCCTCAGGGAAGATGAAAACCTGGAGCGGGAAGAGCGCCAGAAGCTGGAAAGCGCCTTTAAAGCGGCCCAGAAATACGCTGAAAAACCCCAGGGCTGGCTGGTATTACAGGGTGGTTATGCCTGCGGCAAGACCCATCTGGCCGCCGCCATCGCCAACTACCGCTCCGCGGAAGGCATCCCGCCCCTCTTTATCATGGTGCCTGACCTGATGGACCACCTGCGGGCAACCTTCAGCCCGGACAGCACCGTCAGCTATGATAGGCGCTTTGATGAGATCAAGACTACCCCGCTGCTGGTGCTCGATGACCTGGGCACAGAATCCATGACCCCCTGGGTAAAGGAAAAGCTCTACCAGCTCTTTAACTACCGCTACAACGCCGGACTTCCCACCGTGATCACCACCACAGATAAACTCAGTGAGGTCGACCCCCGCATTCGCAGTCGCATGCTGGACCGCCGCATGTGCCGCATCCACGCCATCACCGCTCCGCCCTACCACGGAGGCCGCTGATTTCCAAGCACTAGGGATTGCCAGGGACCACTGCCCAACTGCTGGACTTCAAAAAGCCGGGCGAGACCCTGGGAACCATTGCTCCAAATTCCCCGCCTGATATTAACACTCTTCTTATTCCCAGCTCCCCGCTTTTTGTTAGAATGATATCAGACCTAAAATTTGACCAGGAGTTGACCAAATGGCCAAGAAAAATGTGCTTGTTAAAAGTGATCTCCGGAAAAACCGCCGTGATGCGGCCGCTTTTTTGCGCGATCTGGCAGATAAGATCGAATCCGGCCAGGTAACCCTGCTGCAGGGCGACCAGGACGTTGTCGTCGATCTTCCAGAAACGTTCGGATTCGAAGTGGAATATTACGAACAGCCCAAAAAACGCGGCCTCAAGAAACAGCTGGAAATAGAGCTGAAGTGGACCGAGGGCGGCAGGAAGCGCCAGGGCGTAACTCTCGGCTAGAATTGAGGGAGAGCCAGCCTTTCAGCGCCGTCCAGGAGACGGCGCTTTTCTTTTCCAGGGATAATCCCCTGCGGTATACTGTATATAAGCGCCTGAGGAAGAATCCATGAAAAACTCAAAAAACTACCCCCAATCCAAACCTCATCCCTGGCACGGCTTGAGTGTGGGCCCAAACCCGCCCACAACCGTCTATGCCTTTGTGGAAATCACCCCCTTTGACCTGGTCAAATACGAACTGGACAAGGATACCGGATATATGATCGTCGATCGCCCCCAGGACACGTCCTCGCTACCCCCCGCTCTCTATGGATTCATCCCCCAGACCTACTGCGACGGAGGGGTGGCTGCCCTGATGCAGGGTGCGGATCGGGGCGACCGGGACCCTCTGGACATTATCGTGCTCAGCGAGCGGTCCATCTCCCGCGGGGATGTGCTGCTGCGGGCCAATGTAGTGGGAGGCATTCCCACCCTCGACCACGGCCATGCTGACGATAAGATCATCGCTGTGCTGCAGGATGACGCTTTGTGGGGAAACCTGACCGATATATCAGAACTCCCGCAAGGTTTGATCACCCGCCTGCAGCATTATTTTGCCACTTATAAGACCCAGCCGAACGATCTCTCTGAGGTGGTGGTGGGCAACCCTTACAATGCCGCCCATGCCAAGAAGGTCATCACCACTGCCATGGAAGACTATCGGAAAGCTTTTTCCTGACACGCTGGCTGCTGGAAGAGCAGAAGTTTGAGATCGGCTGCTAGCATGTGAAACCTGCTGCTAATCATCCAGAAATCCTACTGAGGTCTTTGAAGCTCAATGACCCGGGAGACTCCTCCTTTTCCCTTAAAACAAAAATCCGCCATCTGGCGGATTTTTCAGTGCCCCCACGGAGATTCGAACTCCGGTCTTGACCTTGAAAGGGTCATGTCCTGGTCCCCTAGACGATGGGGGCGCTTTTTGTACTGTTAAGACAGCGGGGAGAATTTTACCATCAGCGTAAAATCAGGTCAAGCCAAGCGGAACTCCCGGGAGGGAGGAATCCTCGTCATCTCTTCGCAGACTGTGAGTGAAAGTGGCGATATGTCTGCGGTTTATCAGCATGGCTTCGCACTTGACAACCAGATCAGGATAAAAGATAGAACGCACCGTGGCTTCAAAGATGGGCAGATATTCCCAGGTCCCGCCAGACATCAGGGCAGTGAAATCAAATCTGCCCGGCCACTCCAGGATGCCCTCATACTCATAGGTCGAATCGGTGATGGCGATATTGAAGAAATTGTAATGCTCGTAGCCAGCCCGGACGATGCCCTTGGGCCCGATATCCTGGCGGCGCTTGACGCTGGCACTGTGAACCTGGTCCTTGACCAGCCGGATGTCGCTTAAGCGCTGGACCAGGAAGTCCGGATCATGAATGCGCCCCAGGCTGGCGTCCATAATGGTCATGAACTGGCTGGTCGGGTCAGACAGCAACCCGTTCAATCCGGTATTGCTTACCTTGGCCGTCCCGGCAATCCGGTAGCTGGCGGTCAACACGTGAACTGGAATGATACGCTTGGTGAGGGCTCCCTGAGCCATAGCTGACTTCCTGGTGCTCTTCTCTTCCTTTGAAGCCTCAGGCACCACCATTCCCCGGGGGTGGTGTTGTGCTGATGCTCTTTCCTAATTCATTATGATAACAGAATCTCCCTTAACAGGGAGGATTTACTCCCAACAATTATCATACCGGTAATTCCCGGAACCCCGATGGATTCTGGTCTCCCTGCGGTTAATCAGCAGCTAGAACGGGTTTGGCCCCGTTTACCAGGCCCCAGGAGTCCGGGGGCCAGTAGATCAGCAGAGCTTCCCCGACAATATTCTCCATCGGCACTGTGCCCCAGTTATGGGAATCGGAGGAATTGTTGCGGTTGTCGCCCAGCACAAAGAGAGAGTTCTCGGGCACTACCCATTCCCCCTCATAGCGGGGTTCCACTTTAAGATAAGGCTCTTTGAGAGCCACTCCGTTCACGTACACCTGACCATCCTCAACCCGGATCTTTTCCCCTGGCAGCCCGATCACGCGTTTGATGTATTCCTGGGTGATATTGCGGGGAAAATCAAATACAACCACATCGCCTCGCTGGGGTTCGCCAAACCGGTAATTGATCTTGCTGACTATCAGAAATTCGCCGTGATGAAGATTGGGCTCCATACTGGATCCATCGATCCTGATCCGGGCGGAGACTGCGTTTATCAAAAAGAACAGCACCACTGATAATAACAGGGTTTCCAGAATATCCACCAGGACGGCCAGCAAGTTTGGCTTCTCAGGAGGGGGGTCGAGAATCTCTTTAACAGGAACGGTATCTAAATCGTTTGGTATCAATTTAACAGCACCTTTGAATGTTTGTCAGATTATATAATCCATTTTACCGCTAAGCAAGGGAAAGGAAAACAGGTGTTCCTGGAGCAAATGCTCTGCGGGGCTGCCGGTCTGCCTGATGAACTGCCAGGAAAATCAGCTTTCCCGCAGCAGAATCTTGATCGGTGTGCCCAGGAAGGGGGCTTGTTCGCGGATTTGATTCTCGATAAACCGCAAATAGGTGAAATGCGCCAGCTTGGGGTTGTTAACGTGGAGCAGAAAGGTGGGAGGGTCATTGCGCACCTGGGATCCATAGTAGATCTTAAGGTGCTTTCCGGCTTTTGAAGGGGAAGGGTGTTTATCCTGGGCTGCCTGGATAATGCGGTTGACCTGGGAGGTGGGCAGCCTGACCAGCCTCTCTCGATGCACTTCCAGGGCCAGATCCAGGATCTGGTTAACTCGTTTGCCGGTTTTTGCCGAGGTGAACAGGATGGGAACGTAGTCCATGAAATTCAGCTCATAGCGAACGTACTGGGTGAACTCAGCCATGGTGTGGGTATCTTTTTCAATCAGGTCCCATTTGTTGATAATCACCACCACGCTTTTCCACTCATCGAGAATATAGCCGGCAATATGGGTATCCTGGGCTTTGATGCCCTCATAAGCATCGACCACCAGCAGGGCCACATCGGAGCGTTCAATGGCTTTCATGGCTCTCAGCACGCTGAATTTTTCAACCCCGGGGTCGATCTGCCCCCGCTTGCGGATCCCGGCGGTATCGATGATTGTAATGGGTGTGTCTTCGTAAACCATCCGGGTATCAATGGAATCCCGGGTGGTGCCGGGGATCGCACTGACGATCACCCGCTCTTCGCCGATGATCCTGTTCAGCAGGCTGGACTTGCCCACGTTGGGCTTGCCAACGATGGCGATCTTCACAGAAGCGTCCCCCTCCTCCTCGCCGCCTTCAGGAAGGACCCTGACCAGGGCATCCAGCATATCCCCCGTTCCAGAACCATGAATGGCTGAGATTATATGGATTTCTTTATACCCCAGCTCGTAGAATTGGACCGCGTTCTGGCGGGCCTCTCTATTCTCACACTTATTAACCACCAGCAGGATGGGCGGATGAGGTTGACCATCCACTGTGCGCTGGGCCTTTCGGAGCGACTCGGAAATTTCCCGGTCAGCGGGAGTCACCCCCGCCTGCCCATCAACCACAAAGAGAATCGCGTCCGCTTCCTGAATGGCCAGCTCCGCCTGCCGGCGGATCTCCTCGATAAACTGGTGAGAGCCAATCGAAAGGGGCTGCTGGGCTTTTCCAGGACCCACCTGGGTGGGATCCAGACCCCCGGTGTCGATGACATCAAACAACACCCCGGTCCATTCAGCTTCCGTCATCAGCCGATCCCGGGTTGTCCCGGGAACATCATCCACAATCGCCAACCGGCGCTCCGCCAGGCGATTAAAGAGGGTACTTTTTCCCACATTGGGTCGGCCGACAATGGCTACTACTGGTTTCTGCATAGTCAGGAGCGGGATTATGGATCAGGGCGTTGACGAACCTTCCTGGATAACGACCTCAACTGTCGCCGGGGAGACATCCTCCCAGACCACATCCTCCGGCAGGATTTCTATCGTAGGTGTCAGGGTATGGGTGCCAATCTCCAGGTCGGTCAGATCTAACACGACCCGGATATCTCGCAGGGTCAGATTATCCAGGACAGGAACTGGTCCAGAAAGTGACACTGTGACTTCCTTGGGTGACACTTGAGCGCTTAAACCGGGCAGCAAACCAATCACCTCTACTTCCCGGGTGACCACAAGGTTGGTCTCCAGCGCGGTGACATTGACCTGCACCAGAACCGTGGGATCTCCCACAACTGTCACACCCTCCGGCAGATCCAGTTCCAGGATGGTTTCCAGATAACTATCCACCCCGGTAAGGTCGAGGGGTTTTGTGTTCACATAGCCGGGAAGTCCCTCTACTAACTGGGGGTCCTCGGAAAAGACCATCACGGTCGGCGGAGCAGGGGTGATGCTGGTAAAGCGATATCCAGGCTCTACTGAGCCAACTGTGGTAACGTTCACCGCCAGATTGCGATATCCTCCCTGTAAGCTGATAGCCTGGCTGACATCCACGCTGGTGGGCTCAATCTTCACCCCGGCGACTTCATCGCCATTGGCATTCCGGGCCTGCAGGCTGACGGTGCGGGATAGCGTGCCGGTTGCGTCTGATATATCCAGGGTTCCCACTACTGAGACTACCTCTTCAACCTTGCTCTCCAGACCGGTAACCGTGACCTGGCTGCCCTGCCAGGATAGGCCGCTGGTTTGATAGCCAACAGCTGGTTCACCCTGGACCTGGATGGAAATTGGCAGCTCCTTGGAAACCAGGTTGCTGACCCGCAATTTCAGCTCTTTGGGGTTCTGGCTTAGGATCCTGATGGGTTTCAGCTGATCCGGAATATCAATATTCACTGGGAACCGGTAGGTGCCGGCGGAGATATCGGACATGTTAATGGTTGCAACCAGGGGATTGTCTCCCTCGAGCTGTTGAATTATGCTCTCTGGAGCGAGCAGCTTCACTTCCACGGTTTCTGGAAGCGGATCTGCGATGGCGATATCAGAAGCTTGCTGGACCACTTCCAGGGGTACAACGAACTCCGCCTCTGTATTTGGGTCAGTGGAAGTAACTGCTGAGATCCAGACCACCAGAGCCAGCAGAAGCGACAGAATGAGTGAGGTAAGATTGCTCCCCAGCCAGCGCATGATCTTCATTCTGAAATTCCTTGGAAGAGAGCGGTCAGACGGGACATCAGGGATCTGCTGAACTGCTCCACCTGGAAGAAAGCTACTAATCTGTCCTGAAGCTCATCCAGAGGCACATATTTGTCCAGCTTACCGTCATGGGCCAGAGATACGATGCCGGTTTCCTCCGAGATCACCACTGCGATCCCATCACTCTCTTCCGCGATTCCCAGCGCGGCCCGGTGGCGCAGCCCCATAGAGCGTTCCGGGGATTCCTCTAAAACGCCGCTGGCGGAGAGCGGCAGCACGCAGCCAGCCGCCGCGATGACGTTATCGGAGATGATCACCGCGCCGTCGTGCAGGGGCGTTTTGGGATAAAAGATCTGGATCAGGGTCTCCGGAGTGACCACAGCCGAAAGACTCACGCCGGTATCGATATAGGCCTGCAGGGAATCCAGGCGTGAAAAGACGATCAGGCCGCCGTATTTTTTCTCGGCAATCCTGCGGGTGGCCCGGACAACCTGCTGAATTACCCTTTCCATCTCGGAGGTGTATTGTTCATGGGCGAAGATTGACCCGGTCCTGCCAATACGCTCCAGCATACGCCTGATCTCAGGGGCGAAGATGACCGGAATAGCCAGCAGCAGAGTAGGCAGGGTATTGGTAACCAACCAGGAAAAAGCAGGCAGCACACGCAGGCTGGACAGCAAGCTGATGATGACAATCAGGAAAAGCACACCGCGCAGCAGTACCAGCGCCTTGGTATCTCGCAGCAAATAGAGGATAGCGAACACCACCATGGCGACCAGCAGGATGTCTATCACGCTGAGCCAATTTGCTCGCTGAAATATGAACAACAAATAATTCCAAAGATTATAAATCACTGCTATCTACCTGATGTTGAATAACCCTATTGCATTGGCCTTAAGACGCGGTCTTTTCTGAGCTGTTTGAACAGCAGGACCGTGCCCGGCGGCATGGACTCCATCACTGCATTTTGCCAGGCTTTCACCTGGAGGTCTTTGACGGTGCGAGCCTGGTATCCCAGCGTTGACCAGATATCTTCGTGCTGAGCCAGGGATGGCGGCAGGAACAGCAGGGCTGCTTCGCTCTGGAGCTCCTTGGAAGAATCTTCCACGAAACTCAGCAGCGCTTCCAGGCCGTTCTCGATCGCTAAGCCTTCATTAAGCATGACATCATCCACCCTGGTGATCAAATTCTCTACCTGCCAGCCCAACAATCCAATAATCTCCTCATCAGAAAGCAGCAGCATGTAGGCTTTTTCGCCAAAGGCGGCCATAATATCGTCTTTGGTCATCTTCCGCTTGGCCCTGGTATGCTGGTTCATATAAGCAGCTATCTTCGCGGCGGATTCCGGTGTCGCCCGGCGCACATCCAGCGTTCCATAGGATTTTGCGGGGGCTGGTATAAAACCTGGCTCTTTTCTGGTGATCGCCTGCCAGGCATCATAAACCTGCTTCCAGGTCTTCTCGAAAGAGCCGTCATTTTCAATAACCACATCTGCCTTGGTCAGTTTTGCAGTCGCCGGCAGCTGAGCGTTGATCCTTTCTTCCGCTTCCCTCCTGGTCATGTTGCGTTTTTCCATCAAACGCTCCATCTGGAGGTCAGAGGAAGACATGGTTACCCACACCTGGTCACAGAGGTTGTGCATGTCTGATTCCAGGAGTTTGATGGCTTCGATGACGATGATCTTGTTTTTAGACTTGGTGACCAGCACATCCAGGGCCTGTCTGACCAGCGGATGAATGATGGTTTCCAGACGCATCATCGCGTCTGGATTCTTAAACACCAATTCACCCAATTTGGAACGGTCAATTTCTCCGTTTGCCCCCAGAACCCACTTGCCAAAGGTATCAATGACCGGCTGATAGCCAGGAGACGATTGCATGATGGCGCGATGCGAAAGCACGTCAGCATCTATTCCGTAAGCACCCAGATGCTCAAGCATTTTACGGACCACGCTTTTTCCGGTGGCGATATTGCCAGTCAGACCAATGGCATACTTTCCCCGCCAGGCACTCATGGACCCTCCTCGTCGTTTTGGCGCATCCCCCTTGGTAACCTACATTGTAGTCTGGGCGGGGAAGAATGTCAATTAAAACTTGCTTTTCGGGACAGATCTGGATTGAAGACAAGGGCCTTGCGCCTGACCTGAAGCCCTAAAGATCGAATGTAAATTATATCGGGGAGGGGTTATCCCTCTTGCCGACACCGATACCCGGCCGGTCCGGCAGAGAAGCCCGAGCTTGGTTATAACAGATCCCCTCAAAAGGATCATTAGCTATTAACAGAGGCGCATCCAGATCAAACCAATCTGCCCGGGAAGTCAGGTGGGCCATGGCAGAAACGCCCAGCGAGGTTTCTGTCATGCAGCCAAGCATTATCTTAAAACCCAGCTCCCGCCCCTTTCTCAATACCTCGAGTGTGGGAGTAATACCACCCAATTTCATTAACTTCAAATTAATACCCCGAACCCCCGCCTCAGCCAATGCTTCCAGATCCGCCAGCGTTCTCAAGGATTCGTCAGCTACGACGGGGATTTTTGTGTGGGCCTGAACAAAACCCAATCCCTCAATATCATCAAGGGGTACAGGCTGTTCGATCAGTTCGATTTGCAGGGGAATCAACTCGTCCACTAATTTGACAGCTTCATCTGGCGACCAGCCCGCATTAGCATCCACGAACAGGCGCACATCAGGGCGGGCATTACGGACAGCAGCCACCCTGCTGATATCATCCTCACTGCCTAACTTCAATTTAATGATTGGAAATTCCGGGTGATCCGCAGCCATTTGAGCCATCACATCTGGTTCAGCGATGGCAATCGTAAAGGCAGTCGCAAAGGGCTTCGGCCTTGATAACTGGAGCAATTTATAGAGGGGGAGCTTTGATTGTTTCCCGATCCTGTCATACAGGGCCAGATCTAAGGCCGCTCGAGCTGGTGCGGGGCCATCCTGCCCAACCCATCCAGGGATATCTTCAAGGCTGTCTGGAAATGGGTCTTTGCTGGCTGATTTTTCTTCCCAGAAAGACCACATGTCTTCAGCTTTGATATTGTAGTAGGGCGGTATAGTGCCTTCTCCCCACCCCTGGTCATTTTCCAAGCGCAGCCAGTGCGCCGTCCGTGTGGTGCTGACGCCGGTTGAAAGCCGAAATGGATGAATTAACTTAAGCTCGATGGCTTCGCAGGATAGCCGGGGACCGAATTCCATTAGAGCATCCTGTCCTTGATTCATTCTTCTAGGATTTGATAACGTTCAACCTCCGGCTGGAAAGCCTAACCCTCCCGGGGATACCCACCAGGAGGGCTAGGGTCCCATCGGAACACTTCCTGGTGGAGCGGTTTATTTCACAAGGTGGCACGCTATCCAATGCTTATCCGCTGTTTCCCTATAGACCGGCTCTTCCTTAAAACATTTATCAACAGCGATTGGGCAGCGAGTATTGAAGTTACACCCGACCGGAGGATCTGCAGGGTTGGGTATATCGCCCTCCAGAATGATCCTGTGCTTCTTGTCAGCCAGATCAGGATCGGGAACGGGCACCGCTGACATCAAGGCCTGAGTATAGGGGTGAAGTGAGTTTAGAAAGATCTCATCCCGATCTGCCAGTTCCACAACCTTCCCCAGGTACATAACGGCAATGCGGTCGCTGATGTGCCTGACCATGCTTAGATCATGAGCGATGAACAAGTAGGTCAATCCCAATTTCTTTTGTAAATCCTCGAGTAGATTAACGACCTGAGCCTGAATAGATACATCCAAAGAGGAGATCGGCTCATCGCAGACCACAAATTCCGGGTTCAATGCCAGTGCCCGGGCAATCCCTATCCGCTGTCTTTGTCCGCCAGAAAACTCATGCGGGTAGCGGTTCACAAAATCAGGATTCAACCCCACCATTTCCAGCAATTCCTGAACCCGATCCTGCTTGGTTTTTCGGTCCTGTTTTGTATGCACATCCAGCGGAGAGCCGATAATTGATCCCACCGTCATACGCGGGTTCAGGGAGGCATAAGGGTCCTGGAAGATCATCTGCATTTTCCGACGCTGATGGCGCAGTTCTTTTTCCCCAAGCGTTATCAGATCCACACCATTGAACAGGATGCTTCCTGCCGTTGGCCTGTAGAGATGCAGCATTGTGCGTCCTACAGTTGTCTTACCGCATCCCGTTTCACCAACCAGACCCAGGGTTTCCTGCTCATAAATGTCAAAGCTGACGTCGTCAACCGCTTTGACATCATTGCCTGTGTGAAAAAAAGAACTCTCCGAACCGGGAAAATATTTCTTTAGATTTCGAACTTCGACCAATTTTTTCATATCAGCTTTCATCTTGAGCCCATCCCCGCGATCTCCTCCCATCGCCAGCAAGCTACTGCATGATCTTTACCATTGATTTCTACCAGGGGTGGTTTCTCAGCCAAACACTTATCGATCCTGTACACACAGCGGGCAGCAAAGGGACAGCCTTCCGGCAATGCCAACAAATCGGGCGGTAAGCCCGGTATCGAGACCAATTCAGTTCCTGGAGCATCGTCAAGCCGGGGAAGTGATCCCAGCAGGCCTATTGTATAGGGGTGTTTGGTATCCTTATAGATATTGTGGATTTTCCCTGTTTCGACTATTGAACCCGCATACATGACATTGATGGTATGGGCAAGCTCGGCCACCACACCCAGATCGTGGGTGATCCACATAATTGCCATACCCAGCTCATCCTGAAGCTTCTTGACCAGATCTATAATCTGAGCCTGGATGGTGACATCCAGGGCAGTCGTGGGTTCGTCCGCTATCAACAGTTTTGGTTCACATGACAAACCCATTGCGATCATCGCCCTCTGGCGCATTCCTCCCGAGAATTGATGCGGATAATCATCCAAACGGTCTTTCGCTCCCGGGATGCCAACCAATTCAAGCAGCTCACCAGCTCGATCCCTTGCTTCTCGCCTGCTCATGTTATTGTGAAGCAGCAGAGCTTCCATAATCTGGAACCCAACCGTATAAACCGGGTTCAGCGAAGTCATTGGATCCTGGAAGATCATGGCTATTTCCCGGCCGCGGACTTTTTGCATCTCCTCCTCACTCAGAGTGAGCAGATCCTGACCATCGAGCCAGACCTCTCCATTGGTTATCTTTCCCGGGGGATAGGGGATCAACTGCATCATCGATAAGGCATGCACGCTTTTTCCGCAGCCGCTTTCACCTACCACCCCCAGGATCTCCCCTCTATCCATGGTGTACGAGACATTGTTAACCGCTTTGACAACACCGTCCTGCATGTAAAAGCGCGTTTCCAGGTTTTTGACCTCTAATAAATGTTTCATATAGACTTTCCTACGTCCGCAGCTTGGGATCAAGTGCATCCCGCAAGCCATCACCCAGTAAGTTAAATCCCAGAACACTTAACATAATCGCCAGGCCTGGAAACAAGACTGCCCACCAGGCACCGCTGGTAAGGTATCGATAGCTGTCACCCAGCATCGCGCCCCATTCCGGCTCGGGAGGAATAGCACCCAGGCCCAGGAAACCAAGTGCCGCTGCCGAGAGAATGGCATTTGCCAATCCCATGGTCGTCTGGACAATGATCGGGGACAGGATGTTGGGGGTGATATGCCGGAAAATGATCCGCCCATGGGATTCCCCCACGGATTGAGCGGCCAGGATATATTCTTTATTGACAACTGACAATACAGCTGATCTGGTCAGGCGGGCGTAGACGGGGATTCCCACCACACCGATGGCGATCATCCCTTTCCCAAGACCCGGCCCTAAAAATGCGACAATGGCGATAGCCAGCAAATACCCCGGAAAAGACAGGATCATATCCATTATCCGCATCATGACATTTGAGAAGAACCTGCCATCCAGGGCTAAGGCTAAGAAAATACCGGTCAGCAAACCCAGAACACCGCATACGAGAGCCACCGAGGAACCAGCGAATAAAGCCGGGACAGCGCTGATCAGGATGCCTAGAACGCTAAAAAACACCACTCGTTTCAGTTGGCCAGCCCAGAATCCCTCAAAATAACCAGCGACAAGTCCTAATAATGTAAACCCGACCAATTGGAGAGGTTGGTTCGCGATCCAGGCGGATAACGAACCTAATAAAAACCCACTGATACCGAACAGGGTTATCCGCTCCACAGTTGTCATTGTGATGGTTTCATAAAAACCGGTCAGCAGGCCTATTACACCCCCAAATATCAAAGAGATACCCACTGCTACGATGCCCACCCGAAGGGAATTCCATCCACCATGCACAACCCTCCGGAAAATGTCCCTTCCAAGCTTGTCAGTACCAAAGGGGTGGATGGAGGGGATTTCCTCAGTTACAGTCAGATTGGGAGCTTTGAGCTTTAAAGAGTAATCCAGGTCCTTCTTCGGTTCATATTCCCAAAAGAAATGAGAGAGGGTTGCTGATGAGATAAAAAGGATTACGACAAACATCCCCAATCTGGCGGTATTGCTGGATATCAATCTGCGCCAGGCATCACCCCATAAGGAGCGATGCTCGCGGACCGCAAAATCTGTGACGATAAACTCTTCGGGATTAATCTGTGTCATAAAGAATCCTCATTTATACCGAATCCTGGGATCCAGCAGAGCGTACAAAATGTCCACTATTAAGTTAACGGCCACAAATATCAAGGCGATCAGCAAAGTGCCGCCCTGGACAATGGGGTAATCCCGGCCAAGAATGGCATCATAGACCCAGCGTCCAATACCCGGCCAGGAAAAGATCGTCTCGGTTAGAACAGCACCAGCCAATAAGGTTCCCGCCTGAAGGCCGATAATAGTTACCACCGGTAAAGCGGCATTCTTCAGAGCATGCCGGAACAGAACCAGCCTGCCTCCCAAACCCTTGGCCCTGGCTGTCCTGATGTAATCCTCCTGAAGCACATCCAGCATACTGGATCTGGTCATTCTGGCAATAATACCCATGGGGATAGTTGCCAGGGCTACGGCGGGCATGATGATATGAGATAGAGCATCTTTGAATCCAGCCAAATCCCCGTTAAGAAGGCTGTCAACCAGGTATAAATGAGTGATGCCATTTATTTCAAAACCTGTGCTCAGGCGACCGCCGGCAGGAAGCCATTTCAATATCACGGCCAAGAGCATAATCTCCATCAACCCCAGCCAAAAGATAGGCATAGAAACACCTATCAAGGAACCCACCATACTGACACTGTCGATCAAGGAGTTCCTCCGGGATGCCGAGATGATACCCACCGGAATGCCTATCAGAATGGCGATAATCATTGATAATAATGACAGTTCAACCGTCGCCGGGAATCTCAGCTTCAGCGTTTCTAATACAGGTATTCTCCTGTGAATAGATTCACCCAGGTCCAGGTGGCTCAAACGCTCCATATAGTTGACATATTGGCTGTCAAAAAAGCCGCTCAGGTCCCCCGTCGCCAGAGCCTCACGGTCCAGGAAAAGCGGTCGGTTGAGTCCGAACTGCTCCCGGATCCGATTGATACTGTCTTCCGTTGCGTGTTCTCCCAGCATAGCAATAGCGGGATCACCTGGAATCAAACGCTGGAACATAAAAATCACGAATGTGACTCCGATCAATGTGGGAATCACAGAGATGATTCGTCTGATGATATAGCGAGTCAAAGAAGACCTCCCATAATTGCTCACAGAAGGGAGGGGCGGTTTACGCCCCTCCCCTGCTGCTAAGGATAGACCTCAACCTTCATTTTCAGGATCAAGAATCCTGAAAATTTACTCAGTCACAAAGGTGGGGTCAATGGTTACTTCACTGAGTCCATCCGGGAACCCGGCTTCAGCCAGCAGCTGACGGGACAGTTCGGGGTTGTATTCCCAATCCTCGATAGTATCGTCATAGCCCCAGATCAGCGGAGGCAGGAAGGTTTTCGCCACTTCACCATAAGCGCCATAGAAGTTATCAATTAACCCCTGGCGATTGATGGCGTGAGCGATGGCTTCTCGAACGCGGACATCCTGGAATTCAACGATCTTATAGCTGAAGGCCAGGTAGCCGGTATTGAGAGCCGGACGAGTCAGCACGTAGAGTGCATCGTCTGCTTCAGCAGCCGCCAGATCCTCGACAACTGCCTGTTCCAAGCCCTGGATGTCACCAGCCTTGAGCGCCAGGAAGCGGGCGGAGTCATCCGCGATCACGCGGAAGACAACATCCACTGTGGGCGCCCCACCCCAATAGTCTTCATTGGGGGTAATAGTGATGTGATCTCCCTCTACCCATTCAACAAATTTGAAGGGGCCGGTGCCTACACAGCCATTGGAGGGCAGACCGTAATCCTCACCAGCAGCTTCGATGGCAGCCGGGCTGGAGATGGCGAACATGTCCATAGCCAGATTGGCCAGGAAAGGTGCCAGAGGTTGACTCAGGACAAACTTAACCGTGTAATCATCAACTTTCTCAACAGCGGTGATTACGCTGGCATCGTCGAATCCGCCCCACATGTATTCGTAGTATTCGAATACCTGGCTGTCATAGTGGTACGGATTATCGGTAAAGCGCCAGCGATCAAAGTTGAAGATCACTGCGTCGGCATTGAAATCGGTCCCGTCATGGAATTTCACGCCCTGGCGGAGGGTGCAGGTCCATTCTGTGCTGTTTTCGTTAGGGGTGCAGGATTCTGCCAGCGCAGGAATCGGTTTGGTGGAACCGGGTTCATACTGGTAGAGAGGTTCCAAAACCTGTCCGGTAACCCGGAAGCTTTCACCATCTGTAACGACAGCGGGGTCCAGCTGGACAGAGTCTCCCCCACGGCCAAACACAAAGGTGTCCGACCCTTCAACCTTTACGCCCTCAAAATAGTCCGCTCCTACAGGTTGCGGTACATAACCGCTGACTGCACTGGAGAAGACCAGGGGGGTATTGTTGTGAGCCACCCACAGTCGGGCAACATCGTCATGAAGCATGTTCTCGACCTGTTTGTACATTTCTTCGCGGGCTGACTGATCAGGATTGATGGATGCCTGGTAGAGCAAATAGGCAACATCTGTGTTGGCGTACCAGCCCTCGCGTTTTTCTGGACTCTTGACCCAGGCTGCAGGGTCGTCGCCAACTTTGTCAGCACTGGAAAATCCAAAGAAGTAGTTCAGGAAGTTATCGGGGTCCCCATTGTCGCCACCCCAACCGAGCATATACAGGCCATCCAGGTTGCCCTCACGGCGCAAACCAAGATAGGTCGGCCAGTCACCAGCCAGCTCGAGCTGCACATCAAATCCGGCATTGGCCAGATCGGCAGCCATAGCTTCACCTATTTCTTTCGGGCTGGGGTAATAGAAGCGGGTAACAGGCATGTAGTAAAGGGTCAGGGGGATCTTCTCCGCCGCAACCTCTTCAGCTTGAGCTTCTTCTGCCGGCGCAGCTTCTTCTGCCGGCGCAGCTTCTTCTGCCGGTGCGGCTTCTTCGACCGGGGTTGGCTTGGGAGCACAGGCGCCCAGTACCAGGGATCCGGCCATCAGCAAGGAAATAATTAGATAGAATAGTTTCTTTGACACTGTTTCTCCTCCTATGAGAAATAGACAATCCAATACATTGAGAGTGGGTTTAGACTGGTTTCGGGCTGCTATCACCTCCTTATTAGCTGGATAGACAAACAGTATCCCTGTAAAGATGGGAGACTGTCCGAATACTGTTAGTAATACTGGTGAAGGCTGAGTAAAAAAATCTCTCAATACTCGGATGCCGTCAGTTCTCCCCCATCTGGCAACGCCTGAAGGCATATGTTTTTGGAATACCCTCAGAAATATCCCCCTGAGTTTTTTTACTCATTATTTTCCGCTTGGATTTTGATTATAAACAACTTTTAAAAACTGTCAACTTCTTGTTTGCTGCAACTCATCGAAAGGATAAGCACAGTCCTTCCCGGGGGTCTGGGTCTTTCCTGTAACAAGAAACTTTCACCTTCAGTATATCTCAATTCCAGGACGAACCTGAACCAATCAACAATCCTGGCATTAAAATCACTCCCCGGTGGGATTATTTCCCCCTTTAACCCCTACCAGCGAGGGGGACCTGCCTCGGGTAGGATCACCTCGCTGGCGTTTTTTTATCTGGATTTTAGGTTGATCAAACTGCTCAGTCTTCTGGCGGAGCCGGGATGAAGCCTTCCTTTTCCATCATCGCTGTCAGATCCCGGGAGCGTTTGATGACTTTCAAGGCGCTTTCCAGCAGGTCATCGTAGGATCGCTCCAGCTTGGCGACCCCCTGCTCCTGGGCTTTCATACCAACAGCGGCAGCCTCTTTAGCAAAAACCTCCCAGTCATCCATGGTCGGCAGCAGATGGTCTTCGTCCAGTTTGTCGCCGATCTGGTTCGCCAGGGCATCGGCGGCCGCGAAGCACATCTCATCCGTGATGGTGCTGGCCCGCACATCAAGCGTGCCCCGAAAGATTCCCGGGAAGCCCAGGGAGTTATTCACCTGATTGGGAAAATCAGAGCGCCCTGTAGCAACGATCCTTACCCCTGCTTCCTTGGCAACCCAGGGCCAGATCTCCGGGATAGGATTGGCACAGCTAAACAAAACAGCATCCTCGTTCATCCCCTGAAGCCACTCCGGTTTGATGGTGTCGGGTCCGGGTTTGGAGAGGGCAATCGCCACATCCACTCCCTGCAAAGCCTCAGCAATACCACCAGTTCGACCTTCTGCATTGGTGTTCTGACACAGGCGCCATTTATCTACAAAGCGATCCTTCTTTGCTTCAATGTCCTCTCTGTGCGTTCCCAGGATTCCCCTGCTGTCGACGTGGAAACACTTACTGGGGTTCACACCCCAGCTGTAGATCAGGCGCGAGATGGCCACGTTGGACGCGCCTGTGCCGATGAAGGCGATCTGGATGTCCTCTTTCTTCTTCCCCACTACCTTGAGGGCATTCATCAACCCCGCCAGGGTCACCGTCGCTGTGCCCTGCTGGTCATCGTGCCAGACAGGAATCTCTGCCCGCTCCCTGAGTTCATCCAGGATCCGGAAGCATTTCGGTTGGGAGATGTCCTCCAGATTGATCCCGCCAAAAGAGGACTGCAGCAGTAGAACGGTTTCGATAAACACATCGGGGTCTTTGGTGTCCAGCATGATCGGCACGGCATCCACCCCACCCAGGTACTTAAAGAGCAGGGCCTTGCCCTCCATGACGGGCAGCCCGGCCTTAGGACCTATGTCGCCCAATCCCAGCACCCGCGTCCCATCGCTGATCACCGCAATGGTGTTGCCTTTGCTGGTATGCTGGTAAATCATTTCCGGGTCCTTTTGAATCTCCCGGCAGGGCGCCGCTACCCCCGGGGTATACCAGATCGCGAAATCATCGATGCCTCTCACGGTGCACTTTAAATTGGTTTCCATTTTCCCCCTGTAAAAGGGATGCAGCTTGAGAGCATCTGCCGCGGGTTTCTTTGCTCTCTCAAGCAATTCCTCAACATTGACCTGTTCGTCAGACATAGATCCTCCGGTGTTTGCTTGCCTGGGATGTGGGATCGCTTCCCAAATCTACCGACTTCATTATAGATTATTCAGGGGATGGATTTACCTTGCATTCATCCTTTAGTCTTATGCCATTTAGCATAAATAAAGGGACCGAGTCCTTTTAAAGGACCCGGCCCCGTTGATCAATATATAATACTATGCTCTACTGTTCCAGGAAGGAATCCGCGTAGATCACTTTGTTCAACAGCACCTGAACTGATTTCCAGACAGCCACCTGTTCGGGATCATCCTCGTCAATGTCATCCTTGGTGATCTCGCTCATATTCTCAGTAGCGTCATGAAGTTTCAAATAGAGCCTGCTCAGGGGCGTGCTGTCGTCGCGCTCTTCAATGATGCGAATGACCTCATTCTGCTTTTCGTCAAACGGGTCAGCGATCATCATTTCCAACCCAGCACCCATCAGCATAGCACAGTAGACCCGATTGAGAATCGGCCGGGTCTTTTCCGGCACAGAATTGGAAACATTGGACAGCCCAACTGAGATCGAGGGTGGCGGATCGCCGGCATACTTTATGGTACGCACAGCCTCAATCAGCTCAGGGCAGTACTCCTGGCAGCCAGAAACGGTCAGCACCAGAGGATCAATGATCAAATCGGGCATTTCAATGCCCACCTCGATCGCCCGGGGGATCAAAGATTCCAGAGCAATATTCACCCGCTGATCCGCTTCAACCGGGATGCCCTCTTTTTTCAAGGTCAAAGCAATCAGCTTAGCATCGTATTTCTTGGCCAGCAGGGGGACTTTCTCCAACCGTCCGGGTTCAGCGGACGTGGAATTGATAATCGGGCGGGCCTTTGTGATCACTTTCAGGGCGGCTTCAATACCGTCCACGTTGGTGCTGTCGATGGAAAGCGGCACATCCACAACTGACTGGACTGTCTTGGTGACCCAGGGGAAGATCTCTTCCCATTCGTGTTTCTGCCTTCCCAGGTTGAGGTCAATCGCTTGTGCCCCGGCTTCAACCTGCATAATGGCTGATTTCTTGAAGAATTCGGCGTCGCGTTCAGCCAATGCTTTTTTGACCTTGGGCGAAATGATATGAATGTTCTCTCCAATGATATACATACACGTGCCTCCTCAGTTTAGAATCCCATATGATGATTGTTGTCAGCTCACTTATATTCTATCAATTCGGATCAATCTGTACGGACGGAAACAGTGTCATGTCCGTATGCGGCAGGAACATCGCTGATGTAAAAGCATCAAAAAAGCGGTTGTCCGCAGAAAGTTCAATATAAGTCATCTTGCTGGCAATGGCGGTAATTTCCTCTCTGTTCTTATAATCCAGCAGCGCCAGGTAGGAACCTTTCAACGAAGTGTTGCCCAGGAACTCGAACCTGTCCCAGGGCATATCTGGCAGCAGGCCGATCTGAATGGATTTCTCAACGTTGATATACTGACCAAATCCTCCTCCGATCAGCACCTGCTCGACCGCTTCCAGGGGTATGCCAACACTATCGCCCAGCACAGTAAAGCCCGCGAATATAGCTGCCTTTGCCCGCATCAGGTTGTCGATATCAACTTCTGTGATAATGATATCATCCCCGATCTCGGTTTCGTCAGCCCAGGCGACGACATATTCACCCCCATGAGACCCTTTGCGGATCCGGGCGGTGTCTTTTGAATAGTCAAAGCGGCCGTTCTTATTGATCACGCCAGTCATGAGCATTTCCGCCAGCAAGGAGATCAGGGCGCTGCCGCACAGCCCCTTGGGTTTTCCTCCACCGATCACCCGCCAGGAAGCTTCCAGGTTTTCATTGTTAATCCAGACTTCATCAATTGCCCCGGTAGTTGCCCGCATGCCGTGATGTACTCCTGCACCCTCAAAGGCCGGTCCCGCAGAGCAGGCACAGGTAACCAGCCAATCCTTTGAGCCCAGCACCATTTCGCCGTTGGTTCCCACATCGAGGAAAAGGGTAACCTTGTCAGTTTCCGACATTCCTGAGGACAGCACACCCGCAGTGATATCCGATCCCACATAGCTGGCCACCCCGGGCAGGCAGGTCACCTTGCCTTGCGGGCAGGTGTATAGACCAGCTTCCAGGGCAGTCAGCACCGGTATATGATTGGCAACCGTAACATAGGGGGCTAACCGAATACTGGAAGGCGGAATCTGCAGCAGCAGGTGGATCATCGTACTGTTTCCAGACACAACAGTATGGTAGATATCAGCCGGTTTGGTCTTACCACGCCGACAGGCTTGTTCCAGCAGCCGATTTATGGACTCCAGCACCAGCTCCCGCAGCGTCTGGTCGCCAGTACCTTTACTGGCAAAAATAATCCTGGAAATGACATCCTCACCGCGGGCAATCTGGGCGTTGTATTCCGAAGCCTGGCTCCGGGGTTTGCCGCTGATCAGATCCACCAGCATCACTTTAACCGTGGTTGTACCGATATCCACGGCCGCGCCCCAGAGCGGCTCATCTTCCGGGATCAATCCCGGCAGCAGGTCAATGATCTCTGCTCTGCCACCACTCTGCAGTCCACCTTCAGCAAAGAGCAGCGGTGTGACCTGCCAATCGCTTTCCCGTAACACTCCGGGGAGCTTTTGGAGAACTGGCAGGGAAATATCCAGTTGCCCCAGGTCCACCTTTTGCAAAAGAGCGGTTTGGAGGCGGGCCCAATCGCTGGTCTGATCATCCATGCTGGGAGGCGTCAAGGTTAGCGGCACCCGCCGTAAAACCTGGTCCCGGCTAGAATCATAACCATCTGGGACTGTGACGTCTGCGGCTGATTGGGCAGTGGTCAAATGCTGCTGGATCTTTTCCTGGGGCGGAACAACTACGGTCAGGTCTCCTTCGACAACCGTCTGGCAGGCAAGCGCAAAGCCCTGCTCCACATCCTCTGGAGACAGCCGCATGGTGCTGCGCCGGCGCACATTGCCGGATGTCACCTGAACGGCACACTGACCGCAGCGCCCCTGGCCGCCGCAAGGCTGATTGATCTCTATGCCCGCTTTTTCTGCTGCAGCGGTAAGCATCGTGCCCGCTGGCACTTCCACAGCTTCGTCAGCAATATCAAACTTCACTCGATAAGTCGTTGCCATAATTCACACTACATAAAGTCTGCTTCTCATACTAACCGATAATAAAAGGTAGGGACCCTTCCAGATCATGAACGGTTTCCCTACCAGTTATTATAAAATAGTTTCCGCTTGCAACCTGCCTTCAACTGCCACCCTTAGAGCACTTCTTTCATATAGGTAGGTAGATCCACTGCCTCCTTGGGGCCAACTTTGACTTCCCAATCAGGCATTTCTTCTTCCAGCTCTCCAGACAAAACTGCGGTATGCCCCGGGAGCACGATGCGCTTTTTGGTAACCTTCTCGTCAGCTTTGAAGCGCTTGGCATCCTTGGCGATGATCTCAGCATCGAACTTGCCTGCTGCCCAGGCGGTCAGGACACTCATGCCTTCTGAATCCGTCACCAGCAGCCAGGCCGGTATACCCATGCTTTCCATCTCATTGGCAACACTGAAGTAGGTGATGCTGAAGTTGGTCGTTACCAGGAAAGGATCCTCTGGGCCTGGGTCGTTGATTTCGTAAATGCCAGGAGTGACCTGGATGGGTTCCTGCGGATCAGTGTAGATATTCGCTCGCAATACCAGCAGGGCATAGGCCACGGCTGGGTCAAAGTTGTCCATGACTATGAAGCTGCTGTATTTTCCAATCGCCTGCATAGCCAGGGTCACTTCCCGAACCGGGTCACCGCTATCCCCCGGGAAATTGATGAAGGGGAAACCCAGCAAGCGGCAATTCTCTTTAATGGCCATCCGCCGCATGATGGTGTTGGCAGTCAGGGATCCTGCCAGAGTCTTCTGCCTGGGAGCCAGGACAAGATCCTTCAAACCCTTCCCTTCCAGCTTCTCAGACAGGTCCATCATCTCATCGATGTTGCCCGCCTCAACAGCCAGAGGCACATTGAATTCTTTGGCCAGAGCTGCCATAGCTTCCCAGTTTTCCGAATCCGCCTTTCCAATCAGGGGGGTCTCGTCCTTCAACTCTTCCAGACCACCCTTCAACACCTCTGGAGGAGCGATCAGGATCAAGGGAAGCGAGCTGACTTCGCGAACTGATTTAATGGCAGCGCTGAAGTCTCCTCCGCGTGCCTGGACAGCAATTCCGCCCATTGACAGGTCCATGCCCACATAGTCCACGACGTAATCAGAAACTGGTTTTACTTTGGATTTGATCTCTTCTGCGGACTGATCATCATAAACCCGGATGAATAATCCTGGTTCAGTGAAGAATTTTTTATTATGGCGGAAGAGGACTACCTCATTCCCGCCTTTCGCTTCATGCCCATCCGCCTTGATCGTGATAGGACGGACTGGGGGAGCTGAAGCTTCAGCAAGTTGAGCAGCCGATTCCTCGCTCACATAGGGACACAAGGATAGTTCTACCTGTTTGGCTGCCAGCTTCATAGCAAAGGCCAAACAGGTTGGAAAACCACATTCTTTGCAGTTGGTTTGAGGAAGCAGCTTGTAAATTTGGATCCCGGTTAGAGCCATTCGATTTCTCCGTTATTTTATCTGCTTATCTGTGAAGTCAATCGGGTTGAGCTTCTCAGCAAAGCTCAACCCAAGTTGTTTTTTTACTCCTGGGAGCTCATCAAATCCTTAATGGCTTCGTGGGTTCGCCTGACACTTTCCGGATGGCGGAGGACAAGTAAATCAGCGCCGGATTCAACCAGCATGATAGCCGTGGTTGTTTCCCAGGTTATCGCCCGGGTTTCCCAATCACCCCAGGCTTCCGGCACATCATGGCCGACCTTGGATTCCTTGGCCTTCCAGCATTCTTCGCCGGGGGTAACCATCATCGGGAACTGGGTCATCGAGTCGCCCTGCAAAGCGGCAATCCGCAGGCGTTCCATGACAGAATACCCATACTCGAAGCCATAACCCAGAGCACCAGTAGTGGGGTCCATGACGATGTTTTCAGCCGGCAGGCCCATATCAGTGATCAGGATGTTGAGTTGTTTGGCCAGGTTCACATCCATGGCTGTTCGCGCAACGACCATCTGTCCATCAGCCATTGCTGAAGCAACGATGGTTCGATAATTTTTCTCTTCACAAACACCCAGGAGCAGGCGTTCGCCTTTGAATTTGGTAGAGATTTCCACCAAAAGCTCGTTGTCCGGTTCAGGCTGTCCAGGCCCAAAGACAATCAGCGGCAAACCGCTGGCCTTTAGCACTTTATCAACTGCTTCGACCGCCTGTTCCTTGGTAGTGGGGTTGCCGTCCGCATCAGTCAGGGCAAGTCTCAGGTAGAGCACCTCTGCCCCGGCTTTTTCAGCGGCTTTGGCCCACTCCCCGGGATCGTTCATGACATCTCCCCAGGTATCCATCAGCAGCTCAGACCAATCATCAGGCTTGCGGCTCTCGATCTCTATGGCGATCACTGGTTTATGCGGCATCTTTCCTTCGAAATGCATGTAGGGCATAGCCGTGGCCCCACCGATCGTTACAGTATGGGACCGAGTCCCGCCCTCAGCTGCTGTCGCACCCAGGGTGATCTCTCTGACAGCACCATCCCAGCTCTCTTTGGGGATCTTGGTCTTCAGGTCAGCCGGCAGCCAGGGTTCATCGGGAACAATGGGGGCTGTAGCTGGCTGAGCAGCGGCTGTTGTCTGAGGGGCAGGGGCCTGAGTGGGAGTCCTGGCTGGCACTGCGGGAAGCTGGAAGTCTTCCATTCCTTCCACACCACCCAGCTCTGCCAGGGCCGCAACCAGGGCTCTGCGCAGCATATTGACAGCTCTTTCCGCACCATCTCCGGAAACTCCGCTGAGCGCCGGAGCTGGAGGAGCTTGTGTGGGTTGGGGTTCTGGCGGGGAAGCCGGAGCGGCCGGCTCTTGTTCTTGAGGGACTTCCTCGGCTTCGGGGACGGTATTGGCAATGACTGCCTCGGCCTGAGCGATGATGTCCTCGCTCTCTTCCACCTTCTCGGGGATATCCAGCTCTTTCTCTTCCCGCTGCATGGTGCCCATTTCCAGGACAGGATGGTTGTGGGATTTGACCCATTCCTGCAGTTCTTCGACGGTTGTTACTTCCCCTCCGTCAGCTATCTTGTCAATCAGATCAGGAATGCCTTCCCTGTCAGCAACCGTTTGTAATTCATCCCGCATGCTGTCTTTCAGGTTCTTGCTCATCCAGACTATACGTTTGAATCCGCCGTCCGCCGAGATGAATTTAGGGCTGAGCATATAGTATTTGCCTATGCCCATCACACCAGGGGTCTGCACACCTCCGCCGGCCATACCAGCCAGGGTGCTGAATTTCATTCCCATCGGGGTCATCCCGGTGTCTTCCCGGCTGACCACGATCACGCCTTCCACTTCAGGGATGTACATCAAAATCGCCTCAAAACAGCCGCAGGCTGTCATGGGGTTTTCCATGATCGAGTACATGGATACTTTCTCCACTACTCCATGGGAAGCGGACTTGGTGTAGTCAATGGTGCCCTGCCAGTAGCCCACCTCTTCGTCATACGTCTCTCCCAGCTCGATCGGCTGGTTTGGTCCGGTGGGATCAATGCTGAAAGACGCTTTGCAGTCCAGCCAGTTATAAGCACCGCACAACCCCAACCGCTCCGGACTGACCACACAGACATGATCAGGGGCAAAGCTCTGGCAGAGTGTGCAGGAGTAAAATTCCTCGACTGAATCATCAGTCATGTCTGCCAGTCGTTTATTACGGAAATCATACGCTTCCCGGGCTTTCGCTAACCATTTTTGTATTTCATCTTTATCGGTATAGATAGTGACCTGTACTTTATCCAGAACAGCTCCAAAATCTCCATGGAGCCGAGCGTGGATGATCTTGCCAAAGTGCTCCAGGTTGAAACCTTTTTCAGCGGCTGTTTTCGAGATGCGGCACCACACGATATCTCGCTGGCCTATATGCTGGATTCCTGAAGCTCCGTTTATAAAGTCATGGATTTGACGTTCCAGGACCGGCTCAAAATCCAGTTCCATCTCGCGGCCAGCCACCTGGACAACCATACCCATGTCCATGAAACCGCCCTCATCAATCTCATCGATAGATGGGCCAACCACTTCAACTTTGCCGTCAGTGATATCCTCCATATCGGTCATGAAAAGATATTCAAAGGCACGTGAATTCTTACCGCCAAATTCGATCCGCATGTCCGCGCGGCGCACAACCTCACCTTCAAAGGCGGAGCCATAGGGCACGGGCACAGGCACATCCGTGATCTTGATCTTGACTCCGCGGACCTGAATGCATTTCTGCACCAGTTTCGTCGCCCGCTCCAGATCGTCCTTCCCCTCGATCTCTTTAAAGGGCATGCTGACCACATGTTCATAAGTGGTGATACCCGTTGGCAAAATCTCAGGGATCACGGTATCCGCGATCACCGGGAACCCGAAGTTGATAGCGCCAGCCGCGGCCGCGTACTTCAGGTCATCGACCTCCCCCAGAGCCAGGACGAACGCGAATACGCGGTCGCGGTTGTACTCCAGGATGGATCGGGCCTGGCCGGCCTTGAGACCACCAAATGTCAGCGCAGATCTGGTCGCAAAGCCCAGGGCATAGATAGCGCTGATCGTATCCGTTCCGAAAGGAACGGTGTAGGTGTCATATCCCAGCTCAACGTCTTCCTCAATAAGCTGGTCGATGATGCTGCGGCCATTGACGTTGCCGGAGAGGAAGGTCAGGATGTTGCGCTGCTGCAGCTCACGCACGATCTTGACTGCCACTTCATTGGATTTGGCTGCCCCTACGATCGCCGCAAATCCAGGCATCCTACCATCCACCAGCTGGATACCCCAGGAGCGAAGCTGGATGTCATCAATAGGGCCGTTCATGCGCCCGGTCATTCCAAAATCCCGATCCGGATACTCTGTTCCCCCACCCAGTTCCAGGCCCGGGTAGAGCTCAGGCTGCAACTGATAGGCTGTCCGGATGGCCTCAATTGTTTCCGCTGCCAGCAGTGTAGCCATACCACTGTCCAAAGTCTCTCCCAGATAAGGGGTCCACTTGGATTCCGCAGGAACTGGGTGAAGCAGTTTGCGGGCAATCTGGAGGACCTCAGTAAATTGACCCAGTTCTTTGATTTCCAGACCGGTCATACCGTAGATCACCGGTAAATAGTAAGCAGTGTTCGGGAACTCAATTGGAGTATTGGGGCCTTTTTCTGACAATGCTTTTTGAAGCATTGCCTCAGCTTCAATCACCAGCGCGTTTGCGCCGCGGACGGCCCGGGTAGCGATATACCTTGACATTAGTTATCTCTCCTTGATCAGCAATCTATCCATAAATTGCTTCGCGACGATCTACAACAGGCAAAGTTTCGATTTCAAGCATACGGGAATCACCGCTTTTACCAAATGCTTCTGGATCGTACGCCGGCAATCCCAATTCAGCGCGTTTCTTGTCGATATGCTCAAGCGTTTTGCTGACGATCGTATCAACATCGTTGATGAACTCGAGCTTGCCACCCACCTTCTTTTCCCAACCAGCGCTGAGCAGCTCCGGCACAATCATGCTGTCCGGGACCTTGGGGTTGCTGTCTATCGGGGCAGTGCCCGACATGATGGTGTACACACCTGAAGCCACCACATAAGTGGCAATTGAAATCGCTTTTTCGCTCATCCATTCAGGCGCTAATCCAACCACCGGGATCTGGCTGATATCCTCTCCCAGTCCGCCCTCTTCCACCACCTGGGCCAAGACCGTTAAAATGCGGCTGTTGTCAACGCAGGAACCCATATGCAGCACTGGAGGCATCCCGATCGCCTCACAAACTTCTCGCAATCCAGGACCTACCTGATCCAAACCAGCTTCTCCCACCAGCAATCCAGCCTTCGCGCTGGCGATGGAGCTGCATCCAGTTTCAACTAAAAGCACATCATTCTTAAGCAGTTCCTCAGCAACTTTCACGTGGAAGTAATCGTGCTGTTCCCGGGGGTTGTTGCAGCCTACGATACCCACCAAACCGCGAATTCTCCCTGACATGACAGCATCATTGAGAGGACGGAATGAGGAGCGGTATGAACCACCCAGAGAATAGTTGATGTACTCCTGTGAAAATCCAGGGATCAAGGGAGACCTGTGATCGGGGATTTGTACAGCACCCCTGTTCTTATAGTTGTCGATAGCCGTGCGAAGGATATCTTTGGCAATATCCAAAGCTTTTTTCTCATCGAATTCGATATGTCTTGCGCCTTTGATCTTAACTTTCTTTGAGGTAGTGATGACCTCAGTGTGAAAATTCTCAGCAATCCCCACCAGGGCTTGCATGATGCACTGTACATCCACCACCATGGCTTCCACCGCGCCGGTCAGGATGGCCAGCTCCTGCTGCAGGAAGTTGCCTGCCGCCGGGATGCCCTGCCGCATCAGAACTTCGTTAGCAGTGCAGCAGATCCCGGAAATATTCACGCCTTTGGCGCCAGCCTTCTTGGCGTACTCAAGGATATCAGGAGCTTGCGAAGCGGCCACAATCATATTGCTTAACGTTGGTTCATGGCCGTGAACAACCACATTTACCTGATCCTCTGAGAGGACACCCAGGTTTACTTCACCCAGGATGGGCGCGGGGGATCCGAACAGAATATCAGAGATATCGGTGGCGATCAAGCTGCCTCCCCATCCATCGGCTAGAGCTGTTTGCAGAGCGTGATCCAGGATATGTTCTGCGTCCTGATCATCACCGATGTGGGTGCGGTGCAGACATTCCACAACTTCGCGATCCACACCCCTGGGCGTTATCCCGAGGGATTCCCATACTTCCTGTCGTTTCTTGGGCGCACGGGATATGAGGGCAACCTGCCCTTCCTGCTGTCCAAATTGGGCTATATAGAGATCAGCTAAATCGTTGGCGATCTCACTTGGAGAACGCCCTTCAATAGGGATAGCATATTTAGAGGCTATATAGCGCAGTTTGGCTACATCCCGGAGGACATACCCTTGAGTCTCGCCGTTGGCCACCTCTTTGAGCGTAAAAGCCATATCACGGCCATGATCGGAGTGAGCGGCTGCTCCAGCAGCCACCATACGGATAAAATTTCGGGCCTGAATTGTGTCAGCCGTCGCTCCGCAGACTCCGGTCTGGCCTTCCTTGACGATCCGGCAGGGGCCCATGCTGCAGTTCTTGCAGCACAGGTTGTCCGATCCAATAGGGCAGGCTTTCATCGCATCTGCTCGTGAAAACGCGGTTTCCAGCCCTAATTCTTCAGCCCGAAGGAGCATTTCCTGGGTTGCGGGATCAATAGAAAATTCTTCTGGGGTTCGTTTGGTTCCAGCCATGATTAACTCTCCTCAGTTTGAGTATCAGCCACATCAAGAACTCCCATACCGGGAACCGGCCATTTGGAGCGGCCTCGATAGCTAACATTTTGCTCAAAACCAATAATATTTCTTGTCTGGGTTGATTGGGTGGTGTGGCGGAAGTACTTTTCTCCTTCCCGTTCTGTCACTGGTGTCTCTGGCTCTAAAGAAATAGCAAGTTCCCCCAAATATCCAGCTTCATCCAAAACAGCCTTGATCTTTTTCTGATTGGTTTTCTTCTCGTTGTAGTTTATCTCGACTGTATGGAA
>JANTFT010000013.1 GCA_024763275.1 Anaerolineales bacterium
CATCGTCGACGCCGTCACCGCCTATATTGGCTCTGACGCCTGCGCCGAGACCATCTGCAACGAGAAATTCTATGACTGGAATGGCGTCGGCCCCATCGCTGATGAGAACTTCGACGGCATCCGCATCATGATGGAAGCTCAGGGCATCACCCTCGAGAACATCGGCGAGTAATCCCCCCTATCTTGCATGACTAAAGCCCCGGATAGCAATATCCGGGGCTAAGTGAATTTATCCTATGCTAGAAATCAAGAATCTCACTAAAGTATATGAAGGTGGAACCCAGGCCCTGACAGATGTCAGTTTTTCAGTTGAACCGGGGGAATTCCTGGCCATCATCGGTCTGAGTGGTTCCGGAAAATCAACCCTGCTGCGGTGTATCAACCGCCTGGTAGAACCCACCTCTGGACAGATCATCTGGAACGGCCAGGACATCACCGCCGCCAGCCAGGATGAAATGCTGCGCATCCGCCGCAAGATCGGCATGATCTTTCAGCACTTCAATCTGGTCTCCAGGTCAAAAGTGATCACCAATGTGCTGGCCGGCAGACTGGGCTATGTCAATCCCGCTATGAGCCTGCTGAACCGCTTTCCAAAAAGCGATCACGAGATGGCCATCAGGCAGCTTGAGAGGGTCAGCATAGCAGATCAGGCTTATAAAAGAGCTGATGAACTCAGCGGTGGCCAGCAGCAGCGCGTGGGCATCGCCCGGGCCATGATGCAGGAGCCTGATATCATTCTGGCTGATGAGCCTGTCGCCAGCCTTGACCCTGTCCTTGCTCACAGCATCATGCAGTATCTGGAAACCATCAACCGCGAGGATGGGGTGATGGTGCTCTGCAGTTTGCACTTCCTGGACCTGGTTCATCGCTATGCTGACCGAGCAATCGCCCTCAACAAGGGACGATTGATGTTCGATGGGTCCCCGGAAGAGATTGATGATGAAAAATTCAAGGAAATCTACGGTAAAGAAGCCGAACGGATCGGATAAAGGTATCTATGAATAAAAACAAACCTTCACTCAAAAGATCTTTTGGGACTGCTTTAACCGTAGTCGTGGGTATTATAGTTTTTGCATACGGTGTTAAAGTAACAAACGTAAACTTTGAGACCACCCGATCTGAAAATCGCTTGACCCAGCTTCAAAGAGTTATCCGCGCTTTGGTACGTCCTGACATCATAGAATATGAGACAGTTGACACAATAATTGAAATCCCCTTCTATCTGCCCTGCCCTGAAGGACAGGAAATAGAAGTTCCGGCGGCGGACACATCGCAGCCTTACCTGACAGCCAGTGAGTACTGCGGCTCTCCTGGTGATTTGATCGTCATTAACGGTCACAACTTCACTCCCCACTCTAGAGGACCAATAAACTTCTTCACAGCCAGCGGTGTCAAAAAACAGCTGGGAAACTTTGAAACGGATGGTGATGGCAATTTCGAACTGGAGATCGAACTTCCCACCAGACAGCCCGTTGAGGAAGCCCAGCATATCCAGGCTATCGCCCGCCTTCGCGTTGGTAGTCCTAAGTTTACAGAGACCGCTAAAGTCACCTGGGAAAAAATAATTGAAACCGTTTTTATGGCCTTGCTGGCCACTGCCATTGGCACTGCCGCAGCCATTCCTATCAGTTTCCTGGCAGCGCGCAACTTGATGTCTGAGAATAAAAGCCCCCTGACCACCGTGGCTTTTTCCATTGTCGGATGGCCTGTGGGAATCTATCTGGGGCTTGAAATCTATGGACTTGTGAGAGATTTCCTGTCGCCCTACACAGATAATGCTCTCTACATGGTGCTTGGTATTTTGGCCGGAACAGTCATTATTTATCTCCTTTTCAAGGCCATTGTCAAACCCGAAGAAACTCAGAAGATGCCTCATGCTATTCATACGATTCTCAGATTGATCCTTCTGTTCCTGGCAGTTATTACTGTCATCGGTTTGATGATCTTCCTGAAATCGATCCTGAGATCCGCAGGATTGGCCTTGATGGAACATTTCGAATTCCTTGGCTTCCTAGGAAACTTCCTCTTCCAGGTTGGAGAATCCGGTTATCTGGTCATTCCTGCTGTATCCGCTCTTTCAATCGGCGGTGCGATAGGCAGCGCTTTGGGAAAAATTGGACAGAGGATCAGCGATAAATCCCCGGCCAGCGTGGTGAAGATCGTCAACCTGATCGCTATGCCCCTTGCTACCGCTCTCTTGTTCGTCCTGGTCGGTGGCGCCCTCGATTGGTTTTACCAGATCAATAATCCCGTCCGGACTCTTTACTGGCCGGCAGGGATTGGCGGTGCGATCGGATTCATCCTGGCAGTCATCACCGGGCCAAAACAGCCCCTGCCAACTGGTATGGCAATCTATTTCATCGTCCGCACAATCCTCAATGGGACCCGCTCAGTAGAAGCCCTGGTAATGGCAATTGTCTTCGTGATCTGGGTCGGAATCGGTCCTTTTGCTGGATCTTTAGCCCTGGCACTCCATACTGTGGCGGCTCTGTCAAAACTCTACTCTGAACAGGTAGAGAGCATTCTCCCCGGACCCGTTGAGGCTGTCCAGGCAACGGGTGCAAACCACCTGCAGACTATTGTCTACGCGATTGTTCCCCAGATTGTCTCTCCCTATATTTCTTTTACCATGTACCGCTGGGACATCAACGTGCGTATGTCCACCATCATCGGTTTCGTGGGTGGTGGTGGTATCGGCTTCCTGCTTCAGCAGAACATCAACCTGCTGGACTACCGGGCAGCCAGTGTCCAGATGCTGGCAATTGCCGTTGTCGTAGCTCTGATGGACTACATCAGCTCAGTGGTCAGAGAACGCATGGTCTAAGCCTTCTGAATCCTCGAGAAGCTCTCCAGGCTTCCGGCTGACATCAAGAGGCCGGAGGCCTGTTTTTTATCCTGCAACGTCCTTATGGTAGACTAGAGGACATGGAAACAAAATTGAAAGAACTTCGCCAGATCCTGGCGCAAATGGACAGACCACTGATAGCCTTTTCAGGCGGTGTGGACAGCACAGTGCTGCTGGCTTTTGCCCATGAAGTGCGGGGAAGCCAGGCTGTTGGTGTTGTTGCCATCTCGCCAACGTTTCCAGCTCAAGAACTGGTAGAAGCTCAAACCCTCGCCAGGGAAATGGGCTGGCAGCTGATCGAAATCGAATCTCAGGAAATGGAACTTCCCCTGTTCACTGCCAACACAGACAAACGCTGTTACTACTGCAAAGATCACCGCTACCGGATTCTGAAGAATTTTGCCCGGAAGAATGGTTTTACTCACATCCTGGATGGAAGCAATGCTGATGATCTGCAGGACTATCGGCCAGGCCAGCAGGCATCCAGGGAGCAGGGAATCCGCAGTCCCTTGCAGGAAGCCGGCTTTACAAAAGCTGACATCCGGGCGCTGGCCCACCAGCTGAACCTTCCTAACTGGAACAAACCCTCCTCAGCCTGCCTGGCATCCCGAATCCCCTATGGAACTCCTCTCACACTGGAAGCTCTTAAACAGATAGAACAAGCCGAAAGAGCACTGGCAGGGATCGGGTTCCAGGAGCTGCGAGTTCGCCACCATGGAACGGTAGCCAGGATTGAGGTTCTTCCGGATGATTTTGGACTGGCACTTAAGGAAAAGGACGCCATAATCCAAGCTCTGGAAAACACAGGCTACAACTACGTTACTCTGGACCTGGGTGGGTTTCAATCCGGAAATATGAACAAAGGATTAACTGCTAATGGATAGAGTAAAACTGGAGGAGCTGCTTTCTGCTGTCCAGGCAGGAGAGACCAGCGTTGCAGAAGCTCTAAGTAAACTGGAGTCTCTGCCTTTTGAGAACCTGGGGTTTGCCCGTCTAGATATTCATCGGGACCTGCGCCAGGGTGTACCGGAAGTCGTCTTCTGCCAGAACAAGACCGCGGAGCAGATCGTCCAGATCATGACCCACCTCTGGGAACACCATGACCGGGTGCTGGGAACACGACTGGCTGTCACAGCATCAGAGGAAGTACTCCCCCAACTGCCAGAAGCCCATTACGATCCAGTTTCCAGGTTGATCAGCCTTACTAAGGGGAACCAACCCCGGCCTGACCCGGAGGGCCCGTATTGTATGGTTATTTCCGGAGGCACTTCGGACCTGCCTGTGGCAGAAGAAGCTGCTCAAACCCTGGAATTTCTCGGCAGCCGGGTGATCCGCGCCTACGATATCGGGGTCTCTGGAGTACACCGCCTGCTCGATCAGCAAGCCGCTCTGGCCAAGGCGGATGTCATTATCAGCGTAGCAGGTATGGAAGGTGCATTAACCAGCGTTGTCGGCGGACTGGTCTCCTGCCCGGTCGTAGGTGTCCCAACCAGCGTTGGTTATGGAGCCAATTTCCAGGGTATTTCAGCTCTGCTGGCAATGATAAACGCCTGCGCACCGGGTATAGCTGTCGTAAACATTGACAATGGGTTTGGCGCAGCTGTCTATGCTCATTCAATATTGAGGAGGATCGGAAAATGAAAATCCTCTATTTTGACCTGATCTCGGGAGCCAGTGGCGACATGATCCTGGGCGCCCTGATCGACGCCGGCGTTTCAGTCAAAGCCCTTAAGGCTGAACTGGGAGCGCTGCATCTGGAAGAGTTTGACCTGCAGACCAGGGAGGTCAGCAAGAACGGTTTCCAGGCCACAAAAGTGGAAGTGCTGATCGGGAAGCAGCCGCCAGAGCGCCATCTGGCAGAGATCCTGGAAATCATCCATTCCAGCGACCTGCCCCAATCCGTGGCTGAAGGGGCCGCCGCGATTTTCCTCAAGATCGCCCAAACTGAAGCTGGCATTCATGGTACAACGCTGGACCAGGTTCACCTGCACGAGCTGGGAGGAACAGACACGATAGTTGATGTCACTGGCACTCTGCTGGCTCTGAACATGCTGGAAATCGACCATATCCACGCTTCTCCTGTTCCATTAGGAAGTGGGTTCATCACCGGAGCTCACGGTCAAATCCCCCTCCCAGCACCTGCCACCATCCGCTTACTGGAGGGAATTCCTGTATACGGAGTTGATATCCAGGCAGAACTGGTCACCCCTACTGGCGCCGGTTTGCTGTCGAGCCTGGTTGATGAATTTGGCCCGGCCCCTGAAATGGTCCTGGAAGCGGTTGGCTACGGTGCAGGATCCAGGGATCTGCCAACCCCCAACCTGCTGCGAGCCCTGATCGGCAGATCGCGTTCAAGCGCTGAGGGATCTACCCGGCAGCTGATCCTGCTGGAAAGCAATCTGGACGACCTCAATCCCGAAATCTATCCCTACCTGATGGATAGATTATTCCAGGAAGGCGCTCTCGACGTTATCCTCAACCCTGTCCACATGAAAAAGAACAGACCCGGCATCCATATCCAGGTGCTGGCTGAACCATCTCTGGCTGACAAATTGCGGGAGATCCTTTTCCTGGAAACCACCACATTAGGGGTAAGGCAGATCCAGGTAACCCGCCATGCGCTGCCGCGCAAATCAGTCACCGTGACAACAACGTACGGAAAAATCCGGGTAAAGGTTGCCAGCGGTCCGGGAGGAGAACCCAAGATCTCACCAGAATTCGAGGATTGCCAGAAACTGGCCCGGGAACACAGTCTGCCTTTGACCCAAATCTACCAGGAAGCCCTGAACGCCTACCGGGCGAAACACAGAGAATAATCGCCTCTCCCGGGGAACAAACCCGCTGACTATATAACAGACCCGGAATCTGGTCCCTGTGGTCGGTTCAGATGCCCACCAAGCGGTTGTCACACCTGCGCTCAAGCATGGTAAAATGCGGGCGTGTTTATGAAAAGAAAACAAATGATCATACTGTTCTTGATCGCAGTCACAATCACCGGGATCTTTCTTCCCCGAATAATAATGGTCAGCCGGGCCGGGAAAATCACCTATACGGTTGACAGTGTTCCCCCTGCCAGAGCGGCAGTCGTTTTTGGGGCAGGGCTGACGGCCAGCGGCGGTCCTACCACAGTGTTGAAGGACCGCGTTGCCACTGCAGTGCGTCTGTATCAGTCCGGCAAGATCGAAAAGATCCTCATGAGCGGGGATAACCGCTATATCAACTACAACGAACCCGGAGCCATGAAAGCTTATGCCCTTGAGCTGGGCATGCCACAAGAGGACATTGTCCTGGATTATGCCGGCCGGAGGACCTACGATACCTGCTACCGGGCCGGGGCAATTTTCGGGCTGAATGAGGTCATTCTGGTGACCCAGGAATTCCACCTGGCCAGGGCACTTTATACCTGTAATGCCCTGGGATTGCAGGCCGTTGGGGTGGCTCCTGACCAGAGAGCCTTCCGGGATGAAAAGTTCTGGAAGCTCCGGGAAGTCTTCGCGAGCTTGATCGCCATGATCCAGATCCATATCACCCATCCCGAACCGGTTCTAGGCGACCAAGAACCGATCTTCCCTTTGGAATGAATCCTGCACTGTTAAATTGAATCAAATATATCTATTCAGCAGAAATGCTGGGGAGTTTGTCCATGAAATATCACTTACGTTTAATTATACTGCTCGGGTTCGTTCTCACCTTTTCAAGCTGCAATTTTCCAGTAGAGCTCCCTTTCAAAACCGAGCAGAAAACAGGGCCAATGGTAACCGAACCCATTCAGGTGCCGGTCCCTGACATCCCCACTCCCCTGGCCCTGAATCTGTCCTTCGGCGCCGGGAAAATGACTTTGCTTCCCAACCCGGGTGATGACTTGCTGTCCGGAACAGCAACCTACAACGTCGCTGACTTCAAACCGGAGATCAGCGTTGACGAGTTTGGGGTTGCTCTTAAACAGGGCAATTTAAAATTGAACGCTGTTCCCACAATTGATGAGACCATCAAGAATGAATGGAGCATTGCCATCAAGAACCTTCCCGTCGAGCTCACCATCAAAGCTGGTGGGTACAGCGGCGATTTCGAATTTGGGGGACTGGCCATCACAGATCTCCACATTGCTGACGGAGCTGCCAATGTTAAACTAAAATTTTCCACGCCAAACACCGCAGAGATGAGGACCCTGCGCTATGAGACCGGAGCATCAAACATTTCCATGGAAAAGCTTGCCAACGCCAATTTCCAGACCATGATCTTCCAGAGCGGCGCCGGGAATTACAATCTGGATTTTTCAGGTTTACTGCAGCGGGACGCGGCGATCTTCATCGAAACCGGATTGAGCCGGGTGGTGATCTCCGTTCCTGATGGCGTGTCAGCTGAAGTGAACTTCGAGGGTCCCCTCTCCAAGGTCATCACCTCAGGGGACTGGCAGCAATCCGGCGATAAATATATCCTGGAAGGCCAGGGCCCACTGCTGGTGTTTACCATTGAAACCAAGGCCGGAACCGTTACCCTGCAAAATCCCTGATCATTGCTAAAAAAGCACTGCGGGAACAACACGCTCTATTGACAGGCAGAAAGGGCTCGAGTACACTTAGTTATACTGGCTATACGAAAGGAAAATGGCGATGACATCTGAACTCAGCGCGCATATCAATCCCCGAACAACTCTCGCACCCGCGCTGCAAGCCTGGGAAATTTACCTCTCGGACCAGGGCAGTTCCCCTCACACGATCACGGCCTTCCTGGGAGATTTGCACTTGCTGGCTTCCTACCTCCCGCCTGACCGCCAGGTCGGTGAGATCAATCTGGCAGACCTGAACAATTTCCTGCGCTGGATGGAAACTGAAAGGCAGGTTCCCTGCAGCCCGAAAACCCTGGCCCGGAGGATCACTTCGCTGAAATCATTTTTTCGCTGGCTGCATGAAGGGGGAGCGATCGCAGCCAATCCCGCTGAAAAGGTCGTCCAGAAATCCGTCCGCAGCCCTCTTCCGGAAGTGCTTTCTGGGGAGGAAATCGAACGTGTCCTGGAAACAGCTCTGGGTTACAGGCAGGCTCCTGATCCTGATTTCCGCTCTTATCTCCTCTTTAAACTGCTTCTGGAAACCGGCATCAAGAAAGGAGAATGCCTGTCTCTCAGCCCAAATCACATCCATCTCGACGCGCCGGAAGGTCCCCTGGTGTTTATCCGCTACGCCAGCCCCAAGAACCGCTATAAAGAGAGAAAGCTGCCTCTCAGCGAAGAATGGATTGCCGCCTACCAGGAATACAAACTGCACCACCAGCTGGTCGATCGGCTTTTCCCCTGGTCCGCCCGCATGTTGGAATATGTCCTCGAGGATCTGGGCCGGGACGCAGGTCTCTCAAAAAGGCTTTCCTTTTCGATGTGCAGGTGGACATCTGCTGTTCAGGACTGGCAGGCTGGGGTTGATCAGAACAAGATCCGTCAAAAGCTGGGAATATCTGAAGTGCAGTGGCGGGAAGTCAGCCGCAAACTTCATGTTCTAAGCAAAGGCCTTTCCCAGGACGGATCCCTGAACGAGAGCGAGCTGGAAACCGAACCAGAAGTGGTCTAATTTTTCCTGCGGATAAACCTGAACACCAGAGCGGCTTCTGTTTCTTCGGTGATCTTTGCTGCCCGACTCAGCCTGCCCCCGGGCACCCAGAGGATTGCCTCCCGCCCGGCAATGATCGGCCAGTCTGACCGGTAAGGCGCGGGAATCTTCTCGTTGATCATCAAATCAGCGACCTTCATGGATTTCCCCCCCATTCCCAGCGGCCTGATCAGATCCCCTTCCTCCCGCACCCGCAGCACAGCACCCGGGGCCACCGCGGCCCGGTCCATCCAGACCATAAAATCCTCCCCGGGAATGTCCCTTTCATCAAATTGGGAAGGGTTGTAATCAGCCGGGGAAATTTCCAGATACCAGCCGTTACCCAGAGGGATTTCCTGTTCCTCTGCCAGATCGATACTTGATCGTCCGAGAATCTGGGGGAATTGATCTTTCACCAGATCGGTTTCCCAAGTGGAGAGGACCACCCGTCGGGGAGATTGAGACAGGTTCACTTTGGCAACCCAGTTGGTTGATTTCCGGGAAGGATTTCGGACAAATTCCAGAGCTGTTTTCACGTGCAGGAAACTCAGCTCCTGGAAATCAGGGCGGAGCGTTTTCAAAGCCTTGCGGACCAGTCGGCGTTGGATAGCTACCGGGTACTCCAGGAATTCATCCCTGTTAAGCTGAACATAGCTGGCACCTTTACTGTTCAGGCAGGTCTTCCAGGCCAATTCAGTATAATGCTCCAGGGCCTGATCCTCCGCTCCTAATATCTGGGTGGTTTGCAGCAGCCGCTGGCGGATGCCGGGCGTGAGGGTTTCCAGCTGGGGAATGAGAGAGTGCCTGATCCTGTTGCGAAAGAATTTCAAATCCATGTTGGACGGGTCTTCCATGACCGGCAATTGATTTTCTTTCTGATAATGTATGAGCTGCGCTTTATCAATACCCAGCAAAGGCCTGATAATGGGTATTCTGTCGCTCCAGGGATTGGGAACACTGACAGCTTTCATCCCGGCCAATCCTTTTGCCCCCGCTCCTCGCAGTAAATTCATAAGAATGGTCTCAATCTGGTCATCGGCATGATGGGCAACCGCGACTGCTCCTGCCATCTCCACCTTAGCCACATCAAATAGAAATTGGTAGCGCAGAATCCTTCCGGCCTCCTCAATGGACAGGCTGTTCTCCTCTGCATAGCGGCGCACATCACCCGATCCCAGCCTGAACGGCAGGCCAGTCTTTAGACAGAACTCTGTCAGGAACTCCGCTTCCTGATCGGAATTCTCGCGGAGATTGTGATTAAAATGGGCAACTATCAAGGAATAGCCTTTGGCCATCATCGCATGGAGGAGAACCATACTGTCAACCCCTCCCGAAACGCCTACGATGATGGGGGGTTCAATGAGCGGCAAGAGCTGGTCGAGGGATTCGAATAACATCCCCTCATTATAATCTATGGTATATTTTATTAACAGGTCCTTTGGTCTCATTGAGGTGTGACATGGCACAGACAATATTGATTATTGATGATGACATAGACACCCTAAAGCTAGTTGGAATCATGCTGGAAAGGAAAGGATTCCGTATTCTGGCTTCGACCACGGGGGAAAAAGGTTTAGCACTTGCCCAAAAAGAAACTCCTGATCTGATACTGCTTGACATCATGATTCCGGATATCAGCGGTTTTGATATCGCCAGGAAAATTCGCTCAAATCCCCAAACTGAGAGCATTCCCATCATTATGTTCACCGCTCGCAGCCAGGTTGATGACAAAGTCGAAGGCCTGGAAGCAGGTGCTGATGCCTACATCACCAAACCTGCCAGGCCCAGAGAACTGTTCGCCCAGGTGAATTCGATCCTGAAAAGATCTCCCCAACGGACCAGCGTTCCGGAAGCTGCTTCCCCAAAGAAAGGAAAGCTGATTGGCGTGACCTCCTCAAAGGGCGGCATCGGGGTTTCCACGCTGGCAACAAACCTGGCAATTGATATCAGGGAACAATCTGGTAAATCGACCATACTGTCTGATTTTCGCCCCGGACAAGGGACCATCAGCATGGACCTGGATGTACAAAACACCAGTGGATTAATCAAACTGCTGGAGGAAAGCGGTGACATCAGCACTCTGCTGCCGAATATGATTCTGGAACATAAAACCGGTATTAAAACCCTGCTTTCCCCCTACCAGCCTATGGATGCCAAATACATCACTTACGCTGACCGATTTCAAGAGCTGGCCCGGGAACTGCGTACTCAAGCGGAATACATAGTCCTTGATCTGGGACCCTCGCTGACCCCAATCACCACCAGTGTGCTGCCGGTTTGCGACAGGATCTTGATCTGCCTGGAGCCTTCCCCGGCGAACGTTATCCAGACCAGGATCATGTTCCAAGACCTGATCAACAGCGGAATTGGAGAAGGCCGGATCATCACCGTGCTCATCAACCGGCAGCGCTCGGGGGTCCAGCTCAGCTGGGAACAAGCGGAGAATCAGCTGGAAAGGAAGATCGATCAGATTTTCACTCCCGTTCCGGAATTGGCTTTTCAAGCTGCGGCAACAAAAACCCCGATGATCCAGCGAGCGGATCAAGACAGTATGACCGTGCAGCAATTTCATGACCTGGCCAAGATGATTCTCGACTAACCCTATGGTGGACCCTGCCCAGGAACAAAATAGCCTTATTCAGAAAGCTGCTGAGCTGATCAGCACTTCCTCTTACCCCGTGGCATTAACCGGAGCGGGGATTTCCACACCATCAGGGATTCCGGATTTTCGGTCCCCGGGCAGCGGGATCTGGACCAAATACTCTCCCATGGAAGTAGCCTCACTGAACGCATTCCGGTATCATCCCGACAAGTTCTACAAATGGCTGCGGCCATTTGTAGATAATTTAATTCATGCCAAGCCCAATCCAGCTCACCTCGCTCTGACACGGCTTGAAAAGAGCTCACACCTAAAAACGATAATCACCCAGAATATCGATGCCCTGCATCAAAAAGCCGGATCTGAGCACGTTATCGAGATCCACGGATCTTTCCAGACCCTGACCTGTTTGGGATGCTTCCACCAGATTAAGGCAAGCGAACAACTGCTCAACAATTACCTTGACCAGGGAATCACACCCCGCTGCCCCGAGTGCGGTAATATCCTGAAACCGGATATCATTTTATACGGAGAGCAGCTTCCTGCCCTACAATGGAAAGCTGCTCGGCAGGAAATTTTAGCCTGTGATCTGCTGATCATCCTGGGATCATCGCTAACCGTCACTCCTGTTTGCGATCTGCCCCTTTCTGCCCTGGCGCAGGGAGCTGAGGTGATCATCCTTAACCGGACCAGCACCCATCTGGATACGCAGGTTTCAGTTTCAATTCAAGGAGATCTGGAAACGATTCTCCCCCATATCGTCGACAAGGTTATCCATGAAGAAAAAAAATGACCGCTCTACTTTGCTAAACAGCTATCAAAATCTGATCGATATTTCCCGCGACCTGGCCTCCGAACTGGATCTGAACATCCTGCTGTCAAAGATCGTCAAAGCGGCCAGTGAGATCTCTGATTCTGAAGAAGCTTCCATCCTGATGTTCGACCCCGCCAAGAACACGCTTTACTTCCAGGCGGCTACCAACCTGGACACGCAATTGAACCGGGGAGTAATCGTCCCGCTTGAGGAGAGCATCGCCGGGTGGATTGTTCAAAACCAACAGCCCGTCATTGTTGATGATCCCCAAAAGGACAAGCGCCACTTTGATTCCATCCAGAACATTACCAACATTAAGGTCAACTCCCTGCTGGGCATCCCTCTACTTTCCAAAGGAAAGATGATCGGCGTTCTGGAAGTCATCAATAAAAGGGGCGGGAAATTCACAAAGAAGGACCAGGATGTTCTGATGGCGCTCGGCGCTCAGGCGGCTGTTGCCATAGAAAATTCCCGCTTATTCCTCCAATCCGATTTGATCGGGGAATTCGTCCATCAAATCCGCACACCCCTTTCAGCTTTAAACGCTGCCGCTCACCTTTTAAAGAGCAATCGCGTTGACGAGGGCCAGAAAAAGAAGATGATCGACATCATGGAAGCTGAGATTGAAGCCCTCTCAGAGATGTCCAGTTCTTTCCTGGACCTCGCCCGGCTGCAATCTGGCCGGAAACCTTACCATGTAAGTCAATTTAACATCCGGGAGCTGCTGGTTGAGTGCTACGATATCTTTTATTCAGACACCCAGGAACACGCCATCAAGTTCAACCTTGACATCCCAGAAACCATGCCTCGAATGTTGGGAGACCGTAAGCAGCTCAAACAGGCGCTTATTAACCTGGTTAACAATGCCATCAAGTTCAATCATGAAGGAGGAGAAATCACCCTGCGGGCAACAGCGAAAGAAAAGAAAGTATTCATCGCTATTTCTGACACCGGGCTGGGGATTCCCAAAGATGAGCAACCAAAGATATTCAGGAAATTCTACCGGGTTCGCAGCCATCGAGACCAAGTACCCGGAACAGGCCTGGGACTGGCCGTGGTAAAACAGATCATTGTCGACCATGGTGGGGAAATCTCCCTTACCAGCGAAGTCAATGTAGGCTCTACTTTCACCATTACCCTGCCTCTGGACAAATGGCAAGATGAAAGCGCTATTTAAAAAGTACCGCAATCATCTTATCCTCCTCCTGGTGATTCTCATCCTGGCGGCCTTGGCTTTTTCAGAAGGCGGTTGGCAGTATGTTGAAGAGGGTTTCCTGCAAGGAGTAGAGATACTAGGCAGGGAGACCGCCCTGCTGATCGCCGCTTTCCTGACAGCAGGCATGCTGCAAGCTCTGGTGAAGGAGGAGTTTATCACCCGCTGGTTGGGGAGGGAAGCCGGTTTCAAAGGTATTCTGCTGGCATGTCTCGGAGGCGGGTTGATCCCCGGTGGCCCTTATGTATATTATCCCATTGCTGGGGCCCTGCTCTCCTCAGGTGCCAGCCTGGGCGTATTGATCGCATTTGTAACGGCAAAGAATCTCTGGTCTGTGTCCAGACTGCCGCTGGAATATGGGATTCTGGGAGGAACCATTACTTTTCGGAGATACCTGGTCACATTTCTGATCCCTCCCCTGCTGGGAGTGCTGGCAGAACGGCTGTTTGGAAATCAGATCTCAAAGATCAGGGAGAGCGTGGAAGAATGAGTTCAGCGACCGTTATCCTCTGGATCATCGCGGCGGTCCTGCTGCTTTTCAGCTGGAAGGCAGGGGAAAAGACTCTTGGCAAGGGCTTCGAACTGACCTGGAAAACGACCAAACAGAATGCACTGCTGATTATCCTGGCCTTTTTCATTGTTGGTTTTGTGAATGTGCTTTCCCCTGAGGAACTGGTCACTTCCTGGGTCGGCCCGGATTCGGGATGGCGGGGGATTGCCGCATCAGAAATCCTGGGGACACTGCTTCCCGGTGGTCCCTATGTGGTCTTCCCCCTCATCAACTTCCTGTTCCAGGCAGGAGCGGGACTGGCGCCGGTCATCACCCTGATCACCAGCTGGTCCACCCAATCACTCCTGACTATCAGCTTCGAGCTTCCTTTTATGGGTTGGCGTTTTGCCGCTATCCGCTGGGGGCTGGGGTTGTTCATTCCCCTGCTGGCTGGCTTTACGGCCGCCCTGATCTGGGGTTAGTTCCCTTTCTCCCCTTCCCCGGGCAGGTCGGACCAACCATCCAATCTCTTCCTGATCTCACCTTCCAATTCACTGAGCAGGGCATCGGCCAGATCTTCATTCTCAGCTTTAGCAGTCAAGCGGATAATAACGTATCCTTTGCTGGCAGCCAGACCGACTGTGGGGTTGGACAATTCCTCCAGATCACTGATCAGAGTATCAATTTGAGATTCCCCAATAGTATCCACCCTGATATTCCGGACCAAGATCACTCCAGTCAACCCGTATTTGGCTGTGATCCTGGGGACCACCTGCTCATCAAGCATCCCTTCCATTTCCAGAGGCACGCCTGGTAGGGAAAAGATATCTTTTCCTCCTACCTCCAGATAAATGCCCGGTGCAGTTCCCCGGGGGTTAGGCAGGCTGTTCGCGCCTGCGGGCAGATAAGCCTGCTGTTTGTCATTCTCTGGAGGTTGGATGCCGTACTTAGAAAAGCGCTGAACGATCCCATCCCATAGATCCGGATGAAACTCCAGTTCAAGTCCATAAGCGTTGGCTATAGCTTGGCGGGTTGGGTCATCCACAGTAGGACCCAAACCACCAGTCATGATCAGGAGATCCGCTCGCTGGAGACATTCCTTGATAATATCAGATATCCTTTCCGCATTATCCCCGATGGTCGATGTCCGATAGACATCAACGCCAATCTTCCTTAATGCCCGGGCAATCACCTGGGTATTGGTGTTGACAATCTCTCCCAGCAGCAATTCTGTACCAATAGTTAATATTTCCGCACTTGGCATCTCTCACCTCAAAAAAAATAAACGTCCTGCAGTGTATTTTAACACCACAGGACGGATCTGGTTCCAGCAATCTACAATCTATTCGATACCCAGATAGGCTTTCTGGACCATTTCGTTCTGTCGGAGATTCTCAGCGGTGTCCCTGAGCACGATCTCCCCTGTTTGCAGCACGTAGCCGCGGTCAGCAACAGACAGGGCAACCATGGCGTTTTGCTCGACCAGCAGAATGGTCGTACCGCTTTTATTGATCTCGACGATAGTCTCAAACACACTTTCCACCAGTATGGGCGCCAACCCCATCGAGGGTTCATCCATCAGCATCAGCCGGGGCCTGGCCATCAGCGCCCGGGCAGTGGCCAGCATTTGCTGCTCACCACCAGACAATGTGCCGGCAACCTGGCTGCGGCGTTCCTTCAAGCGGGGAAAAAGTTGAAAGACTCGTTCCAGATCATCGTTAAAATTTGAACGATCTGGTTGGGAATATGCACCCATATCCAGGTTCTCAAAAACCGTCAGACGGGCAAAAATCCCCCTCCCTTCGGGAACCATGGTGATTCCTTTGTATACCAGCTCGTGGGCCGGTGTTTCTGTGATCTTTTCTCCTTCGAAGAAGACCTCTCCGGAGCGCGGGTGAATAAGCCCGCTGATCGTCCTCAGAGTGGTGGTTTTCCCGGCGCCGTTTCCACCAATCAGGGTCACAATTTCGTTCTCTTCGACTGTAAGTGAGATTCCCTTAAGAGCGTGGATGTTGCCGTAATAGGTATGGATGTCCTTCACTTCAAGCATAGCCATAGCATAATTTCTCTTTGGAGTGCTCAACCGGAAAGTCAGGCAGCGCCCCGTCCTAAATATGATTCAATTACCTGAGGATTCCTCTGGATTTCCTCTGGAGAACCCTGAGCAATCAGCTGGCCGAAGTCCAGCACATAGATGAATTCACTGATACCCATGACTACTTTCATGTCATGCTCGATCAACAGAATCGTGATTCCCAGCTCTTCACGCAAGTTCTCAATAAACCGCATCATCGTCCGGGACTCATTGGGATTCATGCCGGCGGTAGGCTCATCAAGCAGAATGATCTTGGGTTCATTTGCCAGAGCCCGGGCCATTTCCAGCCGGCGCTGCTCACCGTAAGGTAGATTGCGCGCCAGCAGATCGCCTTTACCTTTTAAACCAACGAATTCCAACAGCTTCATGGCTTTCTCAAGGGCGGTTTTCTCCTCGGCCCGCTGGCGGGGAGTACGGAGGATGGCATCTGCAAAATTCGACCTTAACCGTGGATGGGCACCAACCAGGATGTTCTCCAAAGCGGTCATAGCCGGGAAAAGGCGGATATTCTGGTAGGTCCGGGATATCCCCCTCTGGGTGATCCTATCCGGGCTCAGCCCGGTTAGATTTTTCCCCATGAAAAGGACTTCTCCTTCTTCTGGTGGATAGAATCCAGTGATGCAGTTGAATAACGTGGTCTTCCCTGCCCCGTTGGGTCCAATGATACTGTAAATGGCTCCTTCCGGAATTGCCACATTGACGCGGTTAACGGCGGACAGACCACCAAATCTCTTGGTTAAGTCACGGGTCTCTAGAATACTCATCGACTAGCCCTCTTCCCCTATTAAGCTTTCATCCGGTGGTATTTCCTCCAACCCCGATTCATGCAGCTCCATTCTCCTGCGGGGAGCGGGCCAGATACCCTCAGGCCGGATGATCATCATTATCACCAGCAACGCGCCAAAGACCAGCAGGCGGTAGATGTCCAGTTCACGCAATACCTCAGGTAGACCTTTCAACACAAATGCGCCAATCATCACGCCGGGTATGCTGCCCATTCCACCCACGATCAAGAGGGAAAGCACATTGATAGATACCATCAGGGTGTGGTCGGCTGGGCCAGTATATTGATTGCGGGCCGCAAATAACACCCCACCGAATCCTGCAAAAGCTGCACCCGTTGCAAAGGCCATCAGCTTGTAGTAAAGAGTATTAATGCCCATCGCCTGAGCAACCGTTTCATCCTCCCGCATGGCCATCCAGGCTCGCCCGACGCGTGATTTCTGGAGGAAATTGGTTAATAAAATCGCCAGCAAAATCCCCAGAATGATCAAATAAAGATAGGCTCTTTCGTTGCTGAGTGAGATACCGAACAGGCTTGGCCCACCAATATCCCGCACTCCCTGGGGTCCCCCCAGATAAGGGGACATCATATCACTGCGGATCAAGACCCGGATGATCTCGCCAAAACCCAATGTCACGATAGCCAGGTAGTCGCCCCGCATGCGCAGGACTGGTATACCGAGCAGTATCCCGGCAAAGGCGGCTAGCAGGATGCTGATGACCAGGACCGGCCAAAAACTCCACTGAATGGGAATGGGTGCTGGCGCGGTCAGCAAGCCCACTGTATAGGCACCGATGGCAAAGAAAGCCACATAACCAAGGTCAAGCAGTCCTGCCAGGCCAACTACGATGTTCAACCCCAGGCCCATTATGACATATATGCCTACCGTTCCCATTGCATAGTTCCAGTATTTACCCAAAAATTGGGGCATTAGCAGAGTACCAGCCAGCAGGATGCCATACCCGATCCACTTGGACTGGGGATGTTCCTTGTAGCGAACAACTATGCTGGTCCCTGATATGCGATCCTTGATCTGGAGGTATTTTTTCTGCAGGTAACCTCCTGCATGACGGGTTTCCAGGATATAGGACGCCAGGGCTCCTACCAGATTGAAGATCAGGAAAATGAAGAATGTCATCAATGCACCGGCTATAATACTGCGGCCGTAGAGCAGGAATTGCACAGAAGGACGGTCCAATTGTGCCAGATAAGTGCGCATTTCAATATCCGCACCGTCCAGAGAACCGACCAAGAAGGTAAAAAGAGCTGTGATCGATCCGATCACCAGACCTGAAACTGCCCCGTTTCTGAGCACTGCCTTCCAATTCTCTTTGTCCTCTTTTGCCGCCCGTGATCCTGCCCACCAGGCCAGCAAGGCAAACAGGAGCATCAATCCACCACTATTTCCTGTCCTGGTGATGGACTGTAAGTTAAATAATTCACCGAGAATATCGGAAAGTGTCTTTGTCAGTCCAAACAACATTAAGAATATGATCACAACACCGAAAATCAAGCCCGACCTGGCACTAGCTTTTAATTGATCTCTCATCAGACTTTCTCCTCAGATAACACCTCGCCGATGATACCAGACGGTCGGAAGATCAATACCAGGACCAATATAGAGAAGGCAATCACATCTTTCAGCTGGAAATCTATACCCAGCGCAGCGGGTCCAAGTGACTCCACGACTCCCAGGATCATCCCACCGATCATCGCGCCCGGAATATTCCCAATTCCGCCCAGGACCGCAGCGGTAAAGGCTTTCAACCCAGGGATGAATCCGACATAATGGTAGATGATGCCGTTGTGAATACCCCACATCACACCTGCTGCACCACCCATCACACCACTGATAACGAAAGTGTTGCTGATCACTCGATCTACGTTAATACCCATCAGGGCAGCGGTTTGTTTGTCCTCCGCAACTGCCCGCATGGATCGTCCATAACGGGTCCTCATCACCAGGATGTAAAGAGTGACCATCAGCAGGATAGAGAGCACGAAAGTCAGCACGCCGGTATAGGTCAGGATCACTTCTTCACCCGCGACGGGGATCCGCCATCCCACAGATCGCTGCAGGGAAGCCGGATTGATATATGTCCGGCGTTTGGGCCCAAATGTCACCTGGGCCGCATTCTGCAGGAAGATCGAGGCACCGATAGCGCTGATGAGAGGGATCAGTCGAGGCGCGCCGCGCAGGGGCCGGTAGGCAATCCGCTCCAGGAAGTAGCCAACCACAGCCGAGATAAACATGCCAGCCAGAAAGGCCAGGATAACGGAGACGATCTGATAGGAATCTAAAAAGCTTAACCCGGTTGCCTCAACCGGGATGGATTTCAATGCCTCAAATACAAAATAACCGGCAAAAGCTCCCAGCATCATGACTTCGCCGTGGGCGAAGTTGATCATGAACAGGATTCCGTAGACCAGCGTATACCCGATAGCGATCACTGAATAGACACTGCCGATGATCAGTCCACTGATTGCGAATCGCAGCCAGGTATCCGGCCCGTAAGCACCGGAATCGATCACGGTGTACAGCCGCCAGGTCAAAAAAGCGATAAAAAGGATAGAGATGATAACTTGGACAATTAAAAAGGTGTTGATCGGCCCAGCTGTATTTTGGGAAAGGGTTTTACTCATAGTAACCTTCTTTGTAAATAAACCTTCCCGGAGGGGAAAGAGTCAGGCGAGGCAAGCTAGACAAGCTTGCCTCGCTTTTCAAACACTCTTTCACTCTTGGTTCGTTGGCTTAGGGAAGCACCCAGGCACCATCTTTGACGACCAGGAATGAAGGACCGGAGGCATTGCACTCACCAGCGTTGCAGGAGAGCATACCGGTCAAGCCTTCGTAACCTTCCATATTATCGACAGCCTGAACTAAGGCTTCGCGGGGGATGTACAGATTTCCATCCTCACCCAGGATAGCAACGGACTTGATCGCCTGGATCAGAGCATCAGTCACATCGTAACCGTGCCAGGTGAATGTGGAGACAGCGCCGGGAGGATCACCGTAAACGCTCTCAAAGTAAGTGTTGAACTCCTCCACCCGCGGGCTGGAAACCGGCGCGCCAGAAGCCGCATAAACGCCTTCTGCGTTTTCGCCAGCTAGTTCGATGAAAGTGTCACCGAAGGTGCCGTCATCACTGAAGAGGATGACGCCCTCCAGGCCGGCGACAGGCATATCCTTGGCGATGACCGCTGCTTCAGGATAGTAACCACCATAATAGATCGCCTCAGGCTTCGCCGCACCGATATCGGTCAGCACTGCGCTGTAATCGGTCTCACCGGGAGTGACAGCTTCCACCGCAACCACATCACCGCCCAGGCTGGTGAACACTTCCTGGACTTTCTCGGCAACACCCTTACCATAAGCATCACCATCATGCATTACAGCCAGTTTCTTCACACCAAGCACGTTAAAGAGATATTCAGCCGCGAATTGTCCCTGAATATCATCGGTGAAAGGAATGCGGTTGAACACATCCTGGTCTCCACCAGTGAGATCAGCACGGGTCGCCGAAGGGGAAAGCATCGGCAATCTGGCCGCATTGAAGATCGGGATAGCCGCAGCTGTAGCACCCGAGAATGTGAGTCCTGCGATGGCCACGACATCGGGATCGGAAACGAAGAGGTTTGCCACTGAGGCGCCGCCTTCACCGCTTCCCTGAGTATCCTCAACCAACAGCTCGAAGTCAAACCCCTCTACTCCTCCAGCTTTATTGGCATCCTCGACAGCCAGTAAGCCAGCATTGGAAATGTCAATTCCAAAGGCAGAGTAGTCTCCAGCCATCGGTCCGCCATATCCAATTTTAACGGTTTTACCTGGCTCAATGACCGCACAGACTGTTTCATCAGGATTTTCGGCGCAGACATCAGGAGCTTTTGCTCCACCGCCGCAAGCAGCCAGTATCAGGCTGACAGCGACCAAAATACTAAAAAACAAATATCGTTTTGACATACGTGTTTCCTCCTTAGGGAAATTCTCTAACCAACATATTGCTGTCATCGTTGTAGTATTTATTCTTTTCGGTCTACCTCCTTTCTAGTGTTTGAAGAACTTGTCTGTTTTTTCTCCCTTGAATCAATCGGTTGCCGCAAAGTCAGGAATGCCATCCGGCTGACCTACCAATCCACAAGAGCCCAAACAGGATACCCCTCCACCTGATCGAGGTATGGTCCTGGAAATTTACTCTGCTTTAAAATGTACCTGTAATTAAACTATGCGCTTACAGACTTTTCGCGATTTATGTTTGGGAAATGTGACACTTAAGAAATCATCACTTGATTGTGGAGTATAACATAATTCGAATATATATCAAGGAACGATTGGGCAGGTATCTGACCAGAAACAGCCTCTCACCTACCACTCATCCTTCGAATCAAGGCAGGACACTCCCAACCTCAGGATGGACGCCGTAAACCGCTGGCAGGAAGGGTAAAACCTCCATCAGCCAGGATGGTTTGCCCCCTGATCATGCTGGCCGCGGGGGAGCATAAGAAGGCCACGATTCCGGCCACATCCTCCGGCGCCACTATCCTTCCAGCAGGTGTCTGCTCCGCGATTTCTCCCAGCAGATCCTCATCCTGCATGGTGTTGAAATGCTGAAGCGCTTCTGTGGCCACAATTCCTGGTGAGACCGCATTAACGCTGATATTCCGGGAGGCAAATTCAACTGCCATATAGCGAGTAAGGGCCTCAATGGCAGCCTTGCTGGCGCCAACCACAGCGTATTCGGGCAGAACCCGGAAAGATCCCGGGCTGGATATGCTGACAATCCAGCCTCCTCCTCTATTCTCCATCAGGGGGACAGATTTTTGGGCCAGGAACAGATATGCCCGGGCGTTGATGTCCAGGGTCCAATCCCATCCTTTGGGCCGCTGCTCCATAATAGGCCGGTTGTAGCCCGAGCCGGCATTGCTGATCAGAAAATCCAGCCCGCCAAAGGCCCGCTCTGTTTCAGAAACCAGGTGGTCGATGTCCGCGATGTCGCCGACATTGGCTTTGACGATTTCCACCCTGACACCCAGTCCGGAAATCTCCCGGGCAGTTTGCTCAGCCGGTTCGCGGTTGCGAAAATAATTGACCACGATGTCTGCCCCCAGGGAAGCGAAATGCAGGGCAATGGCCCTGCCGATCCCCCGTCCGGAACCTGTGATCAGGGCGGTCTTTCCCTCATAAAAGGATCCTGTCATGCTGCTCTCCTCTTTTGGTCCTATTTTATCCCAAAATGTCACGTGTTTTCCATCTCTCCAGAGAGCTGGACTTACGCTTGAATCTTCCATTTTATAGACAACCACAGCCGGGTTGCTTTGTCTGAAAACAGCTCATCATCAGCTCATAAATTTCGCCTATGACCCCTTATTGAAATCATTTATAAAGCTTGTGATAAATTGCACTTATCCAAAGCCTTTCACAAATCTATACTTTCCTCAGTCATGTAATTAATCATTCTGTTAAGTGATTGAGTATATATGGATCCCAAAAGGAAATCAAAAGCTAAGGAACAAGCGGAATTCTGTGGGATCTTGGGAAATACGCTTAGGATCCGAATCGTTTGGGCACTTGGGGATCAAGAACTCACTGTCAGCGAAATCGCAAAGCGGATAGATACCTCTATGCAGAATACTTCCCAGCATCTTCGGTTGATGAAGGACAAAGGGGTCCTGCAGTTCCGCAGAGATGGAAGGGAAATCTACTATCGCATTGCAGAAACAGAATTCAGCCGGGTTTGTCCCGTAATTTCTAAAAATCGTTCACAGACAAGCTAAGTCCCTATCCTATAAGGAGAATCTCATGTCACCAGAAGAACTGGAAAAAGTTTCGGTCGAAAAAGTTGTAGATGCTCGTGGAAGTGCCTGCCCTGGTCCTCTCCTTGAGGCAAAGAAAGGAATTGGAACTGTAGGTATCGATGAAGTCCTGGAAATCTGGTCAGGTGACGAATCTACAAAACAAACAATGGATAGATGGTGCACGAAGGTTGGTCATGAATATTTAGGCTTTTTGGCTGCCGATGGATATGACCGAATTTTCGTTCGCAGGAAAAAATAGTCCCTTATCCAGGGAGAAATATCCGATGACAAAGGTTGAGTCTTCATACACACCAAACATCCTCCTGCTTTCAACAATCGACTGTGCTTACCCGGGAGCAGATTGGGCCGGGCAGATGCATATGGATCACTATGTTCAAGCCTTCAATTTACGGGTTCCAAGCCCAGCTATGTTCCCGGAGGAGTTCTATTTCTATTGTTTTGAGCAAGGGTTTGATGGGATCTTGATCATGTCCTGTGGCGCTGAATGTCCCTACCCAGGGGCATATGACCGTTTAGCTAAACGAGTTGACCATCTTTACAAAATGATGAAAGAGCGTAATCTGGAAACCGATCGCCTAAGACTAACTGCCATCTGCACCGTTTGCGCCCAAGCCTATGTGAAAGAGATTGAGGATATGGCTGGAAACTTGAAAACTCTACCACCAATCAAAAAAGCCCTGGGCGACATTCCGCAAGGAGTAAATTAGCATGGAGTCAAATTTCGATGCCTTGATCATTGGTGCTGGTATTTCTGGTATGCAAACCGCCAACGATTTAGCTGATCAGGGACTCAAGGTGCTGGTCGTTGAGAAGGAACCAAGCATCGGTGGGGCGATGATTTTGCTCTCGAAAGTATTTCCCACACTTGATTGCGCCAGTTGTATCACTACCCCAAAGATGTCTGCGGTGAAAAATCACGACAATATCACCATTATGACTCTCTCTCACATTAAAAGCTTTAAGAGGGAGGGTATGCTGTTCAAAGTGGTCATCCACAAAGAACCCCGCTACGTCGATGAAGTTGCCTGTACCGGATGCGGGAAATGCGAATACGCCTGCCCTGTTCTCCGCTCAGATCCTTTTGATTTCAATCTTGGCGTTACCAAAGCAATCCACCTTCCATTTAAGAACGCCATCCCCCTGGCTGCAGTACTAGATATGGATTACTGCATCCAATGTGGAGCTTGCACTAGAGTTTGTCCGGTACCAGATTGTATTAACTACCTTGATGAACCGGAGGACATCCAGATCACAGTTAGAACGGCCATCCAATGTACAGGTTTTGATCTGACGCCCATGAACGCAAAGGCAGAATACCATGCTGAAGACCTGGAGAACGTGATCAGTCCGATGCAAATGGAACGACTGCTGGCCCCTCATGGCCCCTACGGTGGAATCCTGCGGCCTTCGGATGGCAATCTAGCTGATTCCATCGCTTTTATCCAATGTGCTGGATCCCGCGACGAAACCCTTGGCATACCTTATTGCTCCAGGGTCTGCTGCATGTATGCCATCAAACAAGCTATGCTGCTCTCAGGAATCCTGCCCCTGGCGGATATCACGATCTATTACATGGATATTCGCACTTTTGGGAAAGGTCATGACCAGTTTTACCAAAATGCCAAGGCAATGGGCATCAATTTCATCAAAGCAAAAGTTGCCCAGATAAATGCCGCCGAGAATGGGAATATCAAACTGCGCATTGAAGAAATCGGTCAAAATGGGGGATTGCGGGAAGTTGAACACGACCTGTGTGTGCTCTCACTCGGTATGGTTCCTAAAAATACTGGGAACAACCCTCTTCATCTTGCGATCGGCGAAGATGGATTTGTCGCATCTATCAACCCGAAGACTTCACCTACCCTCACATCAGAATCAGGTGTTTTCGTGGCAGGAACTGCATCAGGACCGAAGGATATCGTTGATTCAATCATCGAAGGGAGTGCGGCAGCCATGCAAGCCAGCGCCTATCTACAGAACTTGAACATTTCAGAGGTGGTCCAATGACAAAAGAAAAGAAAAGGGTGGGCGTATATATCTGCCACTGTGGAGGTAATATTTCCGATGTTGTGGATGTAGAAGCGGTGAGGGCCTATATTGAAAAACTTGATGGTGTCGCGGTTGCCAGAAAGAACATGTTTATGTGTTCATCCGATGGTCAGAAAATGATTGAGCAGGATCTTAAAGATGGATTGATCGATTCCGTCGTTGTTGCTTCCTGTACACCCAAGCTTCATCAAGGCACATTCCGGGGGGCTCTTTCAAGGGCTGGGCAAAACATATACCTGCTTGAACAGTCAAATATCCGCGAACAGGTTTCATGGACCCACACACATGATCATGCAGCTGCTACCAACAAAGCAAAACAGCTGGTAGCTGCTGCTGCCGCAAAAGCCGAAATGTTGGAACCACTAGAGCCGATCAAGGTAAAGACTGTTCCCTGTGGAATTGTGATCGGAGGTGGTATTGCCGGTCTTCGAGCAGTAAGAGACCTATCAAAATGGGGCATGAATGTGGTGCTGGTAGAAAAAAGCCCCTTCCTGGGAGGTAGAACCGCCCAATTGGACCATGTGTTTCCCACTAAAGAAAAAGCCCGGGACCTACTGGATAAACTGATCAAAGAGGTGATAGCAGACCCAAAAGTCACCATCTACCTCAATTCCCAGGTCATCGATGGTGGGGGATCTCTCGGTGACTTTTTCGTAAAAATAGAACAAACCTTCAGAGGCTGCACAGAAAAATACGATCTGAAGGAATTGGAAGATGCTATCAAAGACTTACCCAAGGATATAAAGAATGAGTTCGATTATGGACTCTCCTACCGGAAATCAATCTGGATGCCATACGAAGGCTGCTGGCCATCCATACCGGCCGTAGACTGGGAAAACTTCCAACCAGAAGATGCCGACAAGGTGAACGGCAGCGGATTCGAGTTCCAGCCTAACAAGGAAATCATTGAAGTCAGGGGCGGCAGCATCATCCTGGCAACCGGATTTGACCCATATCAGCCCGCCCAGGGCGAATATGGCTACGGTACCATCCCAGAGGTGATCACTTTGCCCCAGCTCGTTCGGTTAATGGCAGACGACGGGCCTTCAAACGGCAGGCTGGAGATCAATGAACACCCTGTTCGGTCTGTTGCCTTCATCCATTGCGTGGGAAGTCGCCAGGTCGAGGGAATAAACAATCCCCAGCCAGATGGGAAAGTGAACAATTATTGCTCCCGGGCATGCTGTACAGCTACCCTTCAAGCCGCAAATGAATTGAAAGAGCGTTATCCGGATCTGCACGTCTTCGATCTCTATCAAGATATCCGCACCTACGGCCATGGACATGAGGAATACTACCAGCAGGCATCTAAAAATCAGATCCTATTCCTACGGTACGATCCCCTGAACCCAGCCACAGTCAGACCTTCAAATGGCAGGGAGACAGCTGTTTCAATCACCGTCAAGGATCTGCTCACGCAAGGTGAGGAAATGGAGCTTGGCGTGGATCTGGTTGTCCTTTCGGTCGGCATGATGCCCCGGAATATCGAGCAAATAATTGACATCTTCAAACTTCCCCAGGGTGCTGATCGCTTCCTCCAAGAAGTCCATCCCAAACTGCGGCCTGTTGAGTTAGCAGTTGAAGGAATCATGTTAGCAGGAACCTGCCAGGGGCCAATGGATATCACAGAAGCGACAGCTGCTGCCTCAGCCGCCGCTGCCAAGTCGATGAACATCCTTTCCCAGGAATATGTATATCTAAACCCATACATTGCCCGGGTTGATGAAGATTTATGCACTGGTACTGGACTATGCATAGAGGAATGCAGTGAAGTCAATGCCATTCGATTGGAGAACGGGAAGGCAGTGATCAACAAGACCATCTGCAACGGCTGCGGGATGTGTGTGGCTGTTTGTCCCAATGATGCCATCAATATTCAGGGTTGGACCATCCCTCAGTATAAAAACATGGTAAGCAAAATGTTGATTCCCGCACAGGAGTTAGCTTAATGACGAATTCAATGAAAACCGATCAATTGATGCCGCCCTGCCAGGCGGCCTGCCCAATCCATCAGGATGTCCAGGGGTATGTAAAAAGCATTGCAGCAGGGAATTTTGAGAAGGCAGCCCAAATCATCTTGAAAGATAATCCCCTGCCAGGAACACTTGGCCGGATCTGCGCTCATCCATGCACAAAGTCTTGCACCAGGGGCGAATTGGATGAGGCCATCCAGATCCCGGGTTTGAAGCGGTTTGCAATAGACATCCACCCTGATTACACTTTGCCAAAACCCGACACACTCCGGAAAGAAAAGATCGCTGTCATTGGGTCAGGGCCTGCGGGATTGATGTGTGCATACAAGCTCCGCCAGAAGGGTTATAAAGTCACAATCTATGAAGCCCTGCCAGTCCCTGGAGGTATGATGCGGGTGGGTATACCCGATTTCAGATTACCCCCGGAAATCCTGAACAACGAAATCCAAAAGATCCTTGACACAGGCATAGAACTCAAACTCAATACTCGCATCGGTGAAAAGATCACCCTGAATGACTTACGAAGATCCCACCAGGCTATTTTTATTTCCATTGGAGCACATATCGATAAAAAGCTTGGAGTAGATGGAGAAGACCTATCCGGGGTTAAGAGTGGAATTGAGTTCCTGAGAAAGGTAAACCTGGGAGAAAAGGTTAAAGTTGGGTGTAGTGTTTTGGTTATTGGAGGCGGAAACTCCGCTACAGACGTGGCCCGAACGGTAAAACGATTTGGTGCCGATGTTTCGATTGTCTATCGGCGAACCAAAGATGAAATGCCAGCTGATGTCATTGAGGTCAAAGACGCTGAAGAGGAAGGTATCTCCTTGCGATTGCTGACAGCTCCAAAATGCATCAAGGACAAGGAAGTCAGCAAGATTTTGGAATGCCACAAAATGAGGCTGGGGGAAGCTGATAGAAGCGGGCGCCCCAGGCCAATCCCGGTTGAAGGAGAAGATTTTGAGATCGAATGTGAAGATATCCTGGTGTCAATCGGCCAGGTTCCTGATGTAGATGGATTGGGCAACTTATTGGGTGTGGATATTACTCAATGGGGTACTTTCTCAATAGACCCCATTACAAAGGAGACGAATATACCCGGTATATTTGCGGGCGGAGATTGTGTTACCGGGCCAAGCATTGTCGTTCTTGCCATGCGGGAAGGGATGGAAGCTGCTGAATCCATCGACCGTTATTGCCGGGGGGTGGATTTAAAAGAAGGTCGGACAGGCCAGTACGTATCTGAAGGAACAGTGTTAGCTGACAAAACCATCGACAGGCACAAGCAGCAGATCAGTATTCCAAGTATCCCAATGGACGAGCGGGATACTTTCCAGGAGGTAGTTCTCGGATATACACCCGAACAGGCTCGCGAGGAGGCTTTCCGATGCGTAAATTGCATCCCTCCGGAACCGATCCTTCACCATCAATCCATCATCGAGGACATTCAGGGAGCATTGAAGGATGGATTGAGCACCGTTGAGGAAATTTCCGAACAGACCGGCATACCTCAAAAAGAAGTTTTCTGGCACTTAATTGCCATGGTCAAATACGGGAAGGCTACCTACGAAAAACAGGTGTTTGATTGTTTTACCTATGCACTTAAGGAGGATTGAAGATGGCATGGCGGGTGAATCCTGATTTTCTGAGAGAAATCAAGCAATATGGTGATGTAAATATTGAGGAGTGTTTTAACTGCGGAAATTGTACGGCAATCTGCTCCTTATCCAATGAGGATTATCCATTTCCGCGGAGAAACCTCCGCTATATTCAATTAGGTTTGCAAGAGAAGGTCCTGGAAAGTCTTGACCCATGGCTTTGTTATTACTGCGGTCAGTGTACCGAGACCTGCCCCAGAGGTGCAGAGCCTGCTGAGGCAATGATGACGCTTCGCAGGTGGTTGATTGGACAATACGATCGATCCGGCCATGGAGCGAAATTGTACACATCAACGAAAGCTACGATTTTTGCTATCCTGCGTTATTCCCTGGTTCCGCTGCTGCTGCTGATCATAGGGCATACCTTGAGCTCATTAGGAGTGAGAGGGTTCGAGAATTTAAGATTCGTTACAGACAAGGTAGATCTCAACGCCTTTGCTCCTACCCTATGGGTTTGGGCTGTAGTTCTGATAGATTTCGGGATTCTGTCTTTCCGCCTCTTCTCGAACATTGCACATATGTTTCAACTTGTCATGAAACCGAAAGAGAACAAGATCCCCTTGTCAATATACATTCAGGAATTGAAAACTTTCCTGGATTACCTGTTGACACAAAGGCGCTGGCGTGATTGTAAAGAGGACAACAACAGCCGTTGGCTAAAACATCTAATATTAATTTCCGGGTATGGATTGATGCTGGTCTTGATTGTGGGATTGCTGTGGTGGTTCCAAACCGATAACATCTATCCTATCTACCATCCCCAACGATGGTTGGGTTATTACGCTACGATCGTACTGCTCTACTCTTCAGGTGAAGCTCTGATTGGGCGCATCAAAAAGAAGGAAGAGCTTCATAAACATTCCCATCATAGTGATTGGCTCTTTCCCGGATTCCTGTTTGTAGGCACGCTTACCGGTATCTTAGTCCACATATTCCGTTATACCGGCTTACCCTGGCCCACATATATTCTCTATGTCCTCCATGTTATGGTTATGATCGCTATGCTGGATACAGAAGTTGGTATCGGAAAATGGACCCATATTTTCTATCGACCTCTGGCTGCATATTTTCAAGCCGTAAAACTCAGGGCGAAAGAATACCAGGATACAACTGCTGCAGCCCCAGCACCAGCAAGTCCTAACTAATCATGATTCTGTTCATAAACAAAAAGGATTGGCGATTACCTTGAGTGGAGAGAGTAGAGCAAATTATGTCAAAGATACGGTCCAAGAAAACACTCCGAACTTTCGACCGATCGCAGAAAATAGGAGGTGAAAACCAGGTTCAGCCGATCACTTTCAAGGCAATTTGATATCGATCCAATTTCTACACACAATAAAGGAGATTCATCCATGAGTAAAATGGCAGTAGTATGTAATGGAGACACCGCAGCGAGCATTATGCCCACCTTGATTTTTTCCTCCTCCGGCCTAGCCGTTGACAATGAAGTGGTGATCTTTATCTGCCCCGCAGGTGCCAGATGGATGTTAAAAGGCGAACTGGAGAAATTAGGAACTCCAAAAGGACTTCCGGATCCAGTAGGACTATTCAATGACATTCTCGATCTGGGCGCTGAGATCATCCTCTGCGAACTGGCACTGGAAAACAAGGGCATTGATCCTAAGGATCTGCGCGATGAGCGCATTCAAATCACCAAGGCCCCGCCTTTCCTGATGAAGATCGAGGACGCCAACATCACTTTTTGTTTCTAAAGAGATAGAATAGCAAGGACGAAGCCCTACTTTGGGCTCCGTCCTTGGCTATAGCAGGAATCAATTGAATTGTTACGAATTTACCAAATATCCTAGATAGCGAAGCTCAAATCCCCCCGCCCCGCAAGTTCGATTAAATCCTTATTTGAGGAGTCATGTACAAAGCTCCAGAAAGCATCGGCTGGGCGATTCGAGGTATCTAAGCGCTTCCTGATCATATAAATTGACCGTACCAACTTCAACCCCTCAACAGGCACGGCCACCACGTTCCTTCTCTCCAGAGCACAGGTTGCCGCCAGTTTGGACACAAACGAAACCCCATAACCAGCCGAGACTGTCCGGACAATGGCTTCGGCGTTACCAATTTCCATGAAGATATTCAGATCTTCCACGCTGATATCATATTTCACCAGCTCAGTCAGGACAACTTTCCTGGTGCCGGATGTAATCTCCCGCATTATCAGGGGTTCTCCGATCAGGTCCTCCGGGTTGATCTTGCTCCGCGAAGCAAAACGGTGCCCTTTCGGAACGATAAAAACGATCGAATCCTGAAAGAATTTCTGCTGCTCAACTTCCTTGCCGGGGATCTCATAGCTGACCACCCCTAGATTGACATCCCGATCCACCAATTTTTGGACCACGCTGCCAGGCGTGCATCGCAGCAGCTGGGTGCGGATATTAGGATTCCGGATGGTATAACGGGCAGCCAGCTGGGGAATAATATATTTCCCAGCAGTGGTACTGCAGGCAATGATCAGGTCACCGGCAATCCCCTCTTTAAGGGATTCCATCATCTCCTGCAGCTCGATCGAATCCCGCAGCATACGCTTAGCCCAGGGGATCAGCAGTCGTCCGGCATCCGTAAGTTTATTGGCAGAACCCTGGCGCTCGAAGAGAGTGACTCCCAGCTCTTGTTCAAGTGTTTTGATGTGATGGCTTACCGTTGGCTGGGATAAATGCAGCGCTCGAGCTGCTTCAGAGAAATTGAGATATTGAGCAGCATATAAGAAGATCTCTATTTTTGTTAGATCAACCATTCTTTCCTTAACGGTCAATATACAAAGCACTGCTATCATACCATAACTTATTCCTAAAGAGATATCTGGCATCCACGTCAAACCCTATAAATAAAAGGCTCCCGCGCGCTGCAGGAGCCTTTTACCATTATAGTGATGGGGTTTGTCTCTTAGGGAGCGGCATATTCTACAACCGGGTAACCTGCCTCCACCCAGCCGCCGAAGCCCCCGCTCAGACTGGTCACGTTGCTGTAACCATAGCTGAGCAGGATTTCCATCGCCATGGTGGAGCGGTGGCCGGAGCCGCAGTAAACCACGATCTCGGCGTCCTTGTCTGCCGGCCAGAGGTCCTTGCTGACAATGAAGTCTTCCAGAGGGACATTGATCAACTGCTGATCAACCACGCCAACAACACCATTTTCTTCCAGTTCACTCTGCTTGCGCACATCGACCAGGATCATATCAGGCTTTTCCACCAGGGCGGTATTGAGAGCATCAGCGCTCATAATACCCCATTTGGTCCCCAGTCCCTTAACTGCTGTCAGGGCAGCATCCACTTTTGCCACCACGCCAGCATCCGGCTGGGCCGCGTTCAGAACGACTGTCTCAGGCGCGCCCTCCATGACCGGGTTGCCCGCCTCTGCCCAGTCGCCAAAACCGACCTTCAGGGCTCGAACATCCGTCCAGCCCATGGCGTGCAGAGCTGTCATGGCAATGGTCGCTCGCCAGCCGCCCGAGCAGTAGGTCACAATCGGGGTATCAAAAGCAGGCAGCTTGTCCACATTCTGAGCCAGAACGTCCAGGGGGATATTGGCTGAAGCGCCTTCGATGTACCCACTAGAAGCAAGCTCATCAGCAGAACGAACATCCAGTACGAAGGGCGGCTGGTCTTCGATCATCTCAGCCAGCAGCACATCAGCGGATTTGATGGCATTGTAGCCAACCATATTCTCCAGCATAGTGCTGTAGTTTGTGTCCAGCGCTCCCATGCCACCTGCCACCGGGAAACCAGCTCCAACCCAGCCACCAAACCCACCAACCAGACTGGTTACATCACTGTATCCATAGGCAAAAAGTATCGTCATAGCCATGGTGGAGCGGTGGCCGCTGCCGCAGTAAACCGTGATGGGCGCTTCCAGATCAGCCGGCCAATCGGCCCGGGAATCCACAAAGCTTTCCAGTGGGATATGGATCCAGTTGGACGCCTCGATATAGCCTTGCTCATCCACCTCTTCCTGCCGGCGGACATCGATCACGATCAGATCCGGGTTGTCTCCGATGGCCAGATTGAGGTCATCCGCGGAGATGATGCCGAACTTCGTCCCGTGCTCCTTGATGCCAACCAGATAGGCATCCGCGGCCAACCGCAGGCTCTCATCGACAACAGCCGCGTTGAGGGCCACTGCTTCCGGAACACCTTCAGCGACAGGGTTGCCAGCGTCCTTCCAATCGGCAAACCCCACTTTCAAAGCCCGGACATTCTCAAAGCCCATCCCGTGAAGCGCGGTCATGGCAATGGTTGCTCTCCAGCCGCCCGCACAGTAGGTCACTATGGGCGTATCCAAAGAGGGGAGCAGATCGATATGCTCGGCCAGTTCGTTCAAGGGGATATTGACTGCACCTTCAATGTGCCCGCTGCCACTGACCTCATCTACTGTACGCACGTCGATGATAAATGGTGGTACGTCTGCAGCCATTTCTTCCAGCAGGCCATCGGCCTGGATAGCATTGTATCCAGACATACTGGCGAGCATGGCGCCAAATACAGCATCCAGCTCCTCAGCACCGGCAGCTACCACTGGGGGGGGAGCTTCGGTGGGTGCAGGTTCCTCTTCTACAACCTCTTCAACCACCGCTTCCTGGGTGGTTTCCTCTACAACAGGCTTGGCCTGTCCGCCGCAAGCGGATAAGACCATGCTGGCCAGGATAACCAGGGTCAAAACAAAATACACTTTCTTCATAACTCTCTCTCCTTGTTGCATCTAGATAATTAGAAATAACCCAACAGTCAGGTTAAGGCCCACCCTAGCGGGGCAAGGGAGGGACAACATCCACAATAACATCCCGATTGGCATCCAGCTCTCCGGGGGCGATCTTATCAGCCGTCAGGAAGATAGCAGAATTTCCATGACAGCTTTCACAGGATTCTGCCTGAGGTGTATTGCGCTGGATATTATGGGGCGTGGTATACACCCAGGTCTCCCTCCCATTGAAGTTGGAAACCATTCCGACCTCATAGTAATCAAAACTCGTGGGAGAGATGGGCACATGGCGCACTGGCACATACTCATAAGGCCGGGCATAACTCTGCAGGGGATTCTTCCCGATGTAAAAGCCCAGATAGGATCCCTCAGTCGCAAAAACAGGGTTCCCTGTAGCCTCACTGATAGAGACGTGGCAGCCATCACAGCTGGTATAGGAAACAGAATGGCAAACCTGGCAGGACAGGATCCCGGGATGCTGTTCGTGCATTGTGATCCCGTCATTCCCTGCCGCCACCGAGGCATGGCAGCTCTCACAGCTGGGAATCTGCAGGCCGTCATAGCGGTGGTCCTCAGGGGCCACCTGACTGTCCATTGGCCCTTCATGGCAATCCTGGCAATTGGCAGTCAAGCCGTGCATCTCATGGCCGGTATGGCAGTCTGTACAGGTCATCCGCCCCTGCCGGAAATGTACGTCCGCTTTCAAGCCATCGTGTTTGCCCATGTATTCATTTCCCACCCGGCTGCCATGACAGGCTGTGCAGTTGTTAGTCATGGAAGGCTCAGCCTCAAAGACATGGCCGGAGATAAAACCTCCGCCAACGGAAGTTGGCCGGCTGACATGGCAGTCTCCGCAGGAGGCATGACAGCTGGTGCAGTGATTGCCGAACATCTCTTCGGCATGGGGATCGTCAGCAGACACTCCCCGGGTTTCCAAAACAGTCCAGTACCCGGCCAATGTGGTATGCAGGTTGGTCTTTGCCGCTGAAACCAGATCAGGGTGACACTCACCACAGGCCGCTTCCGGGTTATCGCTGGGATAAGCGATCAGGTCAGTATGGGCAGTTTCCTTATCCGCTGATTGTTCTCCTTGATGGCAATCCTGACAGGCAATCTTGCCATGCACCGAGGATGAAAAGGCTTCTCCATCAATCAGGGCTTTTTCCCAAGGCTCCAACGGAGCCACCTCTCCCCCTCAACCTTCGCCGGAGTTTTCACTCTCCACCACTTCAACCTTGTCTGCCGTGTCCATCAATGCCTGCTGATCCTCATGGCAGGCCAGACACTGGTTTGACTGTTCAGTGTCACTATCCTGCGCAGCCAACTCGGAAACCGCAGTGGGCTGCGGACTGGCGGTGGCAGCAATCTGTGTTACCGTTGCCTCAACCTCCGGCTGGGTATCTGTTTGCCGATTGGCAGCCTGACAGCTGACAGCGCCAATCAGCAACAAAACGCCCAGGATCAGCAGATGGAAATAGCGCACTCTGGAGATCAACCTTTGCAGTGTTTTGACCATATTGCTCTCACCTTGATCCGCTTGTTAAATTTTTCACGTGGCGGATTATAACACCAATTATAAGCATTTACCATGCAAATATACGTTCAGAATAGGTTTATCTTATCGGTTTTGCTTATCTTCTACATAAGTAGAAGCTATTCAGATAACGGATTATTGATAACTAATATTGATGAAATTGTGCTAACATTCACAAGTGAAGCTATTGGCTAAACCTACTTGCGAGAGGGATTCAATTATGAAGAGACGTAAAATTGCACCTGCTCTTATTTCCGGACTGCTCGTTGGGTTATTGAGCATGTCTTTGTTCGCCGGGCTGGTATATGCTTCACCACCCACCCAAAGCGATGACCCTGAACCTCAGACTTTAAGCGATGATGACTGCCGGGATTGCCATCTAGACGTGGCGGACAACTGGGCTCACAGCCCCCACGCCCACGCCTATGATGATACCAATTTTCAGCAGGAGTGGATCGGGTTGGGCAGCCCGGATAATTGTTTAGCCTGCCATACCACCAATTACATTGCCTCCACAGGTGAATATGACACGGAAGGCGTTTCCTGTAAGTCCTGCCATGGCACAGCGACAGTCAACCACCCCCCGGAGATCGTTCCTACCAAAGCAGACACGGAATATTGTGGTTCCTGCCATACAACCACTCTCAGTGAATGGCGGAAGACCGGACATGCTTCTGCGGATGTTGGCTGCATGGACTGCCATGAACCTCACAGCCAGAAAGCGCTTTTTGAGAATCCCGACGATCTGTGCATCAACTGCCACCAAGGCGAGATGGAAGAGTACTTGAATGATCAGCATTTGCAGAAGGGCATCGGCTGTGTGGACTGTCATGCCCTGGTTATCCCCCCAGATGTTGCCCCAGAAGACGGCATTGTCCCCACCGGCCATACCTTCAACATCACCCCTGAAACTTGTGTTGCCTGCCACACCGATGCCCTGCACGCTGGGTTCAGTTTGCCCGGTTACGAGAATGGAGCTTCCAGCACAAGTAATGGCCAGGCTGAGGGCGGAGAAGCGGGGGCAGAATCCGGTGGTGCCAGACCTCTAGACATATCTGCTACTGAATCTCAAGTGAGCTCTGAGCAGCAAGTCCAGGCTCTGGAGACTGCCCTGGCCAGCAGCCGGGTGACCAGCCTCTTCCAGGGCGCGGTGATCGGTCTGGTTTTAGGCGGAAGCACGGCCTGGATTGTCGGGCAGAATCTTCGCCGCAAATCGGAGGAGGATGAAGATAATGATCTTTAAGAAAAAAAGACCTGCCAAGCAAAAACCAGCAGGTAAAAAACCGCTGGTCTCCCGCAAGGAATTCCTGGGGATAGCCGGCGCTACTGGAGCCGCTGCGCTGGTCACCCAGCTGATCACGACCGGGCCGCTCTCACCAGAGGCGATAAAAGGTATCGGGGAAAGAACCCACGGTGCCGAAGATGGGAAATCCAAACACAAATGGTCCATGGCCATCGATCTCAGTAGCTGCATAGGCTGCCAGTATTGCGTCTGGACCTGTCAGGCTACCAATGATGTCCCGGACGATGATATGCGCTGGAATATCGGCTTTCCCGAAAAAACTGAAACTGGGTCTGATTTCTTTATGACCCGTCCCTGCCTGCATTGTGAGGAGGCCCCCTGTGTCAAGGTCTGCCCGGTAGGAGCAACCTGGATCCGGGCTGACGGCATTGTTGCCATGGACTACAATCGCTGCATTGGCTGCCGCTATTGTGAGGTAGCCTGCCCATATGATGTCAGGCGGTTTAACTGGAAACCATCCACCGCAAAGAATAATTATCAACCCACCTGGGGATCCCCAGAGATAGAACGCCGCGCTCGCGGTGTGGTAGAAAAATGCACCTTCTGCAACCAGAGAATTGACCGCGGAATTGAATTTGGATTAACCCCGGGAATCGACCGGGAGGCTACTCCTGCTTGTGTCAATATCTGCCCGGTAAATGCCCGCGTGTTTGGCGATCTCAACGATCCCGAAAGCCCAATTTCCATATTCTTGGCCGAGAACGATACCTTCCGGCTCCGGGAGGATTTTGGTACCGAACCCAAGGTCCATTATGTCCGCCCCGAAAAGGAGAATGCCTAAATGCTGAAACTTGATATCTCCATTCCCAAAGAAGGACGCCAGCGTGTCTGGTGGATCTGGATCGGGGTACTGGGTCTGCTGCTGGCAGTGGGTCTGTTTGGCGCCATCCGGGTTCTTGTCAAAGGCCTGCAGGTCACCGGCCTTTCAGACCAGGTGCCCTGGGGTCTCTGGATTACCCAGGACCTGAGCTCGATCGCTACCGGTGCAGGAGCTTTCACCTTTTCCGCGATCGTTTACCTGTTCCGGATTAAGAAATACCGGCCGATCGCCCGGGCCGCAGTGTTTGTAGGTTTTCTGGGGTATTCCTCAGCCATGCTATCGCTGGCAATGGACATCGGACGGCCGGACCGCTTCTGGCATCCGCTGGTCTTCTGGAATGTCCACTCTGTCCTGTGGGAAATCACCTGGTGCGTGATCCTCTACTCGACTGTTCTGATCCTGGAGTTCCTGCCCATCCTGTTTGAAAACTCATATTTTGACCGCTGGCCAAAACTCAGGGTATATGGAGGCATGATCCATAAAGCCGCTCCTATCTTTGCCGGTATCGGCCTGGGACTCTCGCTTCTGCATCAATCTTCCCTGGGAGCTACCTACGGTGTGCTTTCCGGCCGGGCTATCTGGTACAAGCCTTCTCTTCCTGTGATGTTCATCCTCTCAGCAGTGGCGGGCGGAATTTCTATGACCCTGCTGCTGACTGTGCTGGTCAGCAAACTGACCGGCCGCCAGATCATTACCGAAGAACTGCGCAGTGATATCTCCCGCCTGGCAGGTTTTGCGCTGCTGGCTTATCTGTACCTGAAACTCTGGGACTGGGCAGCGACCTCTTACTACAGCCATTCCCCTGGAGCAACCCAAGCCCTGGCTTTGCTGCAAACCACCACCCCCTACACCCGTACCTTCTGGTGGATTGAAATCGTCATAGGCGGTATTCTACCTGCGCTAATCCTCTTTACCGACCGCTTCCGCAAAAACGATCGATACCTCCTATTCGCTCTGGCAGCAATCGTAGTCGGAGTCACAGTCAACCGCTGGAACGTAACTCTTTCAGGGTTGGTAGCACCTCCCCACTGGTCACCTGGTGTGCTGGGCCGGATCATTTCAGCCCCCTACCTTCCAACCTGGAACGAGATCATCGTTTCCCTGGGCATCATAGCCTACGCGCTGCTGACTTTTAGTTTTGGGGTGAGGTATCTTCCAATCTTTCCAAGAAAAGATGAGCCATCTCACTGATCCTGAACCAGATCTACATCACGGATTATGTACTTCAGAGGAGAGGCAGCGTTCTTCCCATTTTCCCCGGGGAGTTCAGATATGGGTTCAAGCAGAACAGGACAGGACACTACATTTAAAAAGAGACATTGGCCTGGGTTATAATAACAATGAATACTGAGCAATACCCAAAAATAATCTCAGATATAGCCATGCTAGATGCCCACCAGTTAAACGTGTTCCTAGTCGCTGCAGAAACCCTCAATTTCACCCAGGCAGCGGAACGCCTTCACATGAGCCAGCCCAGTGTCAGTCAGCACATCCGCGCCCTGGAAAAGCATTTTGAGGAAGAACTTTTCATCCGCCAAGGCAGATCGCTGATCCTCTCGGATGCCGGCCGGGTGCTGTTTCCCCTGGCCCAGCAATTTATCAAACAGAGTACCCGCATCAATGAAGCCATGTCTTCCCTGAAAGGGCAGATCAAGGGGCGCATCAAAATTGGCTGCAACTCACTCTCTGGAAGGTATATCCTCCCCATCCATTTTGCCAAGTTCCATCAGCTTTACCCGGAAGTGACCATATCCTGCCGGACAGACCACCGCTCTAATCCTCTAGATGCCCTGCGTAGTGGCGATCTGCATTTTCTGTTTACAAACCAGGGGCAGGCCTACGAGCCTTGCTTTCAGGTCAAAAATCTGCTTACAGAAGAAATCGTCCTGATCGCGCCCCTGAATCATCCCTGGACAAAAAGAAAGGCAATCGATCCAGAAGAATTGCTTGAGGAAACCTATATTTTACCAGGAGAAGATACCGACACTTACCTGAAAGTGAACTCTGCCCTGGCTACCAGGAACCTCTCTCTGCTTCAATTGAATTCCTTTCTGACTTTGAGCAATCCCGAAGCCATTGTCCTTTCAGTTGAAAATGGTCTGGGTCTGAGTTTCAGCGCTAGAACCATTGCTACTACAATCGGTCGGGTAGCAATCATCCCCATCAAAGGCTTGAACGTTCCGGTCTACGCAACTATCGTACGGGATAAAACCCAGCTTTCCACAGCCGCCCGGGATGCTTTCTGGGAACATATGGTCACATCTGGCGACGAACTCCAAAAAATAGCTCTTGGAGCCTAGGCGCTCATCCCTACCCCCCTCGCTTCCAGCTTCTATCTACATATTACCTCTTCAAGAATATCGTCCCGCAGACCCGTAACATGTCAACTGGTAATTCGTGACATTTGTCACCTGCTATCATTCGCCGACATGTTACAATCTTCACAATCTAATGTATTCCTTTATGCGCATATATCAAAGTGGACAAGAAAGAATTATCACGACAGATCAATAAACTCCACGCCAGGATTTGTTCGGCAATCTCAGACCCCCACCGAATTCTACTGCTGTATGCCATTGCCGAGGAAACCCGCAATGTCAACAGCCTGGCTGAGGTTGTTGGCATCAGTCAGTCGGCGGCCTCCCGGCACCTGAAGGTGCTCCGGGAACGAGGGATTATCCAGGCCCGGCGGGAAGGCCCCCAGGTGCTCTACACCCTGACAGACGAACGCTTTATCCAGGCTCTCGACCTGCTGCGGGAAGTGATGCTGCATCAAATGGCCGAACAGGTTGAACTCGTCAATCAATCTCAAAAAAATGAAAAGGGAAGCTTATGAAATTCTCCAAATTCAGCTGGTTGTTTGGCTTGCTGCTGATCGTGGGTCTGATTGTAATCCCGATCATAATATTTTTACCTCGTGGTGATCAACCCATCAGCGATGATCCCTGGGAAAATGTCCCTCTGAGAGTCCCCCACACCGACCATTCCGCCATCATTCAGGGGCCTTTCGAAACCGGCCAGGATGTTACCCGTGCCTGCCTGGAATGTCACGAAGACGCGGCCAAGGAAGTGATGGCCACGGTGCACTGGACCTGGGAAAGCCAGCCCTATCAACTGGAAGGCAGGGACAGTGCGGTCACTGTTGGTAAAAAGAACTCCATTAACAATTTCTGTATTGGCATTCAAGGCAACTGGCCCGGATGTACATCCTGCCACGCTGGCTACGGTTGGGAAGATGCCAATTTTGATTTCAGTCAGGAAGAGAACGTGGACTGTCTGGTCTGCCACGACAACACCGGACTCTATGTTAAAGGATACGCTGGAATACCGGTAGAAGAAGTTGACCTGCTCGAAGTTGCCCGCAGTGTTGCCGCCCCGACCAGGGAAAACTGCGGCGGCTGCCATTTCAACGGCGGAGGCGGGAATGCCGTGAAGCATGGCGATCTGGATGAAACGCTCTACTTCCCTCCCTCAAACGAGGACATTCACATGGGAGAAAACGATTTCCTGTGCACGGATTGCCACCGGACAGAGAATCATAACATCATGGGCAGGTCGATCTCCGTCAGTCTGGATGATGCCAACCAGATTTACTGCACCGACTGCCACACAGAAGACCTGCATGATGATGACCGCATTAACGCCCACATAGACTCGGTAGCCTGCCAGGCGTGCCATATACCCAACGCGGCGACCCGGGATGCAACGAAAATGTATTGGGACTGGTCCACCGCTGGCAGCGACGAGATCGAAGAAAGCCTGCATACATATCTGAAAATCAAGGGCAGTTTTGTTTACGAAGCTAACTTCACACCGGTTTACCACTGGTATAACGGGGAGGTCGCTGAACGTTATATTCTCGGCGATGTAATCAACCCTGATGAGATTGTTTCCATCAATCTGCCAGCAGGGGATATCAAGGATCCATCAGCCAGAATTTTCCCCTTCAAGGTCCACCTCGCGAAGCAGCCCTATGACACAGTCAATAATATCCTCCTTCAACCCAAAACCTTCGGTGAAGGCGGTTTCTGGGAAGAATTCGACTGGGATCTAGCTCTGCAGCTGGGATCAGACATCGCCGGCCTGGATTACAGCGGCAATTACGGCTTTACAGAGACCGAGATGTACTGGCCAACCACCCACATGGTCACAGCAGCAACCGAAGCCTTAACATGCGATCAATGTCATGGCCCTGATGGCAGAATGGATTGGTTAGCGTTGGGCTATTATGGGGACCCGATTGATTGGGGTGGCAGGTTCCAGTCCAACAGTTATCAACCGTAAAAAGGACATCAGCTGATATGGGTAACACAACTCCTCGCTTTAGCAAATTCGGCAAGACACTTTTATTATCCGGGATTTCCCTGGTCCTGATTGCCGGATCAGTTCTCTTCAGCCAGCGACTGGTTTCCGCCAGCACATCTAAGAACGAAAACCTGCAATCCTCGCCTTTCCACCCGGATTTTCCTTTCCTTGATGAAGATGGGATAAATGTACTCGACTCCGGAAAACCCGTATCCACCATGAACACATGTGGATCCTGCCATGACACGGCCTTCATAGCCGAGCACAGCTATCACACCAGTGTAGGAATGAACAACCTGACCTCTCCTGGCGGTACGGTGACTGAGCGCCCCTGGGATATATCCCCAGGCTTTTTTGGATCCTGGAATCCGATTGAATACCGCTACCTTTCTTCACCTGGTGACAAAAGGATAGATCTGACAACCCCGGATTGGATCCGTCTGTACGGCCTGCGGCATGTGGGAGGGGGGCCAGCCATATACAGTCAGAGCGGTGCCCTGTTGACTGACCTGCCCTACAGCAGGAACAGCCTGGAAACCAACATCATAGATCCCGAAACCGGCCAGCTGGAGCGTTGGGATTGGTCTGAATCCGGGACCATCGAGATGAACTGTTTTCTGTGCCATATCCCGACTCCAAACAAGGATGCCCGGGAGGATGCTCTCAGAGCAGGAGCATTCCAATGGGTCAACACAGCAACTCTGCTGGGGTCCGATATCGTGGTTCTCACAGATGAAAGTTACAGCTGGAACCAGGCTTCCTTTACCGAGGACAAGGAGATCAGCCAGGATGTGATCCAAATCCAGGATCCGACCAACAGCAACTGCGGCGCCTGCCACGGATTGGTACACGCCAACGTGGAAGACCCTTTGGTTACTCTGGGGTGTTCTCCTGAACGCTGGAGCACCATCACCACCGGGCAGATCATCTCACCTCAACAAATGGCAGATTCAGGAATGAACCTGGCCAACAAGGAAAGCTTAACCCGCTCCTGGGACATCCACGCAGAGCGCCTTCTAAACTGCGTTGACTGCCATTATTCCCTCAACAATCCGCTCTTTTTCCAGGAAAGCGAAGCCACCAAACCGGAACATCTGCTCTTTGATCCCCGGAGAGTGGAAATTGGAGAATATCTGGAAAAGCCCCTCCACCAATTTGCCCACGGCAACAGCGCCCAATACCACGCTTCTCCTGAGTTAAATGACACCATGCGTACTTGCGAGTCATGCCATGCAGTAGACGTAACTCATGACTGGTTGCCATACCTTGACAGCCACCTGGCAGCTCTGAGCTGCGAAACATGCCACATCCCCCAGCTGTATTCTTCCGCGAACATGGTTCAGGACTGGACTGTGCTGCTCCCTGACAACGGCTCCCGGAAGGAATGCCGGGGAGTTGAGGGTGAGTCAAACGCGATGAAAAACCTGCTGGTCGGCTACGAACCAGTCCTGATTCCAAGCCCTGATAAATCAGGGGAAATGAAGCTTGCTCCCCACAATCTGGTCACAATATGGTTCTGGGTCTACGGAGATCCTCCCCGGCCAGTCATTTACTCAGATTTACAGCAGGTGTATTTTGAAAATGGGGATTACCTCCCCGGCATTCTGCTCCGCTTTGATGCCAACCAGGATGGAGAGTTAACCAAAGAAGAGCTGGTCATCGATACCCCTGCCAAGGAGGAATTCGTCCAGGATCGGCTGAGCAGGTTAGGCCTGTCAAATCCCCGCATCAGAGGAGAAATCCAGGTTTACAGCATCAATCACGATGTCGCCAGTGCTGAATGGGCTTTGAATGATTGCACTGCCTGCCATGGAGAGCAATCCCGGGTCACCCAGCCTATCAAACTGGCCTCTGCAGCACCGGGAGCTGCTCTTCCGGAATTCGTCTCAGGAACTGGACGATCTCTCGACGGAGAAATCTTCCAGGATGGGGATGGAGCTTTATATTACTCCCCTGCCCCCTCAACTGCTAACCTTTACATTTTCGGGCACAACAATCTTATCTGGTTGGACCGGATAGGGCTGGGGCTTTTTGTCAGCGTCCTCTTAGGGGTGCTCACCCATGGAGGTCTGCGCTTATACCTTACATATCGTCACCCGGTGGGTAACAAACAAACAGAAAAAGTTTACATGTACGGTAGTTACGAGCGTCTCTGGCACTGGCTGCAGACAGCAGGCATCGCAATCCTCCTGTTCACTGGTCTGGTTATCCACCGCCCGGATACCTTTAGCTTTATGAATTTCAGGAACACGGTTCTTATCCACAATATCCTGGCAGCTATTCTAGCCGCCAATGCCTTCCTGGCATTGTTCTACCATCTGGCAAGTGGAGAGATCCAGCAGTACATCCCCCGGCCAAAAGGCTTTTTTGACCGGACCATTACCCAGACAATCTACTATCTGAGGGGAATCTTCAAGGGAGAACACCATCCCTTTGAAAAGACCCCCGAGAAGAAACTCAATCCCCTTCAGCAGGCAACCTATTTTGGTCTGTTGAACGTTCTTCTCCCCCTTCAGGGGATCACAGGCATTTTGATGTGGGGTGTCCAGCGCTGGCCGAATCTAGCGGGCGCGCTGGGAGGATTGCCAGTACTCGCTCCAATTCACACGATCATTGCCTGGTTGTTTGCCTCATTCATCGTGCTGCATGTCTACCTGACAACTACCGGCCATACCGCTGTTTCCAGTATAGAAGCCATGATCACAGGCTATGAGGAGATTGAACGGCAATAAAGGCATTTCGGAAACTTCGAACTTAACCTTCCCTAGAAATGAGAGTGAAGCTATGCCAGAAAAGAAAAGTACACAACCGGAAAAAATCACCCTGAAAAACCTGTTCAGCAGGCCATCTCAGCCCTACGCCAACCCTTACCTGGGGGGAGTGCTGCTGGGCCTGGTGTTGTTCGCTTCCTACTTCATCACTGGGAACGGCTTAGGAGCATCAGGCGGTTTAAGCCGCTATGCAGCTTTCATCGAAGATTTGATAGCCCCCGGCCACGTTGATCAGGTTCCCTATCTGATCCATATGGCCGGCGGACAATTGAATCCGCTTGACAGCTGGATCGTGATGGTGACAACCGGGGTATTGATTGGTGGATTCACCTCGGGGATCATCCACGGCAGAACTAAACTCGAAACCCACAAAGGTCCCAACATCTCCAAGCAGACCCGCTGGCTGTTTGCTTTTTTGGGTGGGATCTTGTTCACCTATGGCGCCCGGATGGCCAGGGGCTGCACCTCCGGACAGGCATTGTCCGGCGGAGCGACTCTCTCGGCAGGAAGCTGGGTGGTGATGTTCGCTATCTTTGGCGGAGCATACGCCCTGGCATACTTTGTCCGCAAGCTCTGGATCTAGAGGAGAATGCAATGATACCATTTCCCCTTAACCTGGAATCACTCCTGGGAAAACCGCTCATGTATCTGGTTTTCCTGATGATTGGTTTTTTGTTTGGATATGTCCTGGAAACATCCGGGTTTAACCATTCCCCTTCCCTGGCTGCCCAGTTCTATTTCCGGGACCTGCGGGTCTTTAAGGTGTTCTTTACGGCCATCGTAGTAGGCATGCTGTTGATCTTCCTCAGCTCCGCGGTCGGTCTGCTGGACTACAACCTGATCTGGGTGAACCCCACCTATCTCTGGTCCGGAATCGTGGGCGGATTGATCATGGGAGCGGGGTTCATTCTGGGCGGCTTCTGTCCAGGCACATCCCTGGTTGCCCTGGCAACATTGAAAGTTGACGGCATTTTCTTCGTGCTGGGAGGCCTTGTAGGAGTTTCCCTCTTTGGTGAAACCGTTGATTATTTCAAGTATTTCTTCAATGGCAGCTACTACGGACGCCTGACCTTGATGGACGTCTTTAACCTACCGGCTGGAATCATTGTCATCCTGGTCACCCTGATGGCGGTCTTCATGTTATGGGGAGGCGAACAACTGGAGAAGATATATGGTAAAAAAGATCCTGCCAAAGCACCCAAAGCTCGCTATTACGGAGCGGGCGTGCTGGTCGCCTTCTCCCTGCTCGTGGCCATCATTGGCCAGCCCACCACAGCTGACCGCTGGTCCCGGCTGGAGCCTCTCCGAGCTTCAGCCATCGAAAACCGGGAGATCTACATCCATCCCGGTGAACTGCTGGACAGCATGCATGATCACAAGCTAAACCTGCTGATGATCGATATTCGTGACGAGGCGGATTACAACCTTTTCCACCTGCTGGACGCCGAGCATATTCCTCCCGAGGAAATCCCGGGAAGAATCGATGAATTCATCGCTCAGCCGGCTAATACGGTATTCGTTTTGATGGGCAATGACGAGACCAAAGCTACGGAAGTCTGGAAAACCCTCACCGCACAATCTGTCCCCAACGTCTATATTCTCAGCGGTGGGATCAACAACTGGCTGGACACCTTTGCAACGCCTTTTGAAGATGAGTTTTGCGGTAAAGTTGTTGAGGTTGAAGACGATGAGCTGCATTATACATTTGAGGCGGCGCTGGGGTCAAACTGCCCGGCGGCTTATCCGGATCACGAGAAGTACCATTTTGATTATGAGCCCAAGATCAAACTAGAGTTGAAACGCGCCCCCGTTGGAGGGGGATGCGGATAGCAGAGATCAATTAAGCAGAGATCAATTAAAGAGAAAAGAGCCTTCTCAGTCAAGAAGGCTCTTTTTTTTCTTCCAGACGATTGTTTAGACTTCCAGGAGGGCATCTATTTCACCCCGGATCGCATTCAGATCCTCCAAACCCAGATAAACGATCGCGTAGCGGATGTAAGCTACCAGGTCCATTTCCTTCAAACCGGCGATCACCATGTCACCCACAACCCGAGAAGAGACTTCAATCTCCCCTAATGACTGCAGGTCTGACTCCACATCTCCTACCAGGCGGTCGATATCAGCCGCTGAAACAGGCCGTTTATCACAGGCAATCTGGATGCCCCGGGTAAGCTTATGACGGTTGAACTCTTCCCGGGTGCCATCCTGCTTGACGATCAAGGGAGTATCCAGAATAGCCCGCTCATAGGTGCTGAAACGCTGCTGGCAGTTGAGGCACAGCCGCCTGCGCCTGGTACCTCCCCGCTTATCATGGGAAGTGTCCAGAACTCTGGAGTCATCGCCTTTGCAGTAGGGACATTTCATGGTCTGCCTCCCCTCTAAAAGAGCACCTCGATCAAATTAGATTTTAACATAGATACTCACTTTCCCGATCCGGGTTTCTCAATCCTCATAATACCTCTTCCCTTAAAGCCGTTCTCCTGCTGAAAATCCAGCAGGAGAACATGACCAGACAACATCCAACCCTACCAGGAGGAGGCCGGTTTAGGGTGGATTTCCCCGCTTATATACGCCCGAGGAGAACTTGGAGCCCCAATTTGCTATTTTTAATCTCAAAACCAGACACTACTTCCTAGCGGCCTCGGCCCTGCTTTCTAAGAAAGGCCGGTATATCCAGGGTCTCAGGATTTAACACCCGGGGAACGAACTCGACCTCTCGGTCTTCCTGCCTGTCGCTTCCCGCTCTGCCCTCGACCTTGCTGCGGCGGCCAGTCCGCGTCATGATGTTGGTGGGCATACCGGTTTTCTCAAAACCCGTAGCAATGACCGTGATGCGGAATTTTTCTTCCATAGCAGGATCAATCACTGCCCCGAAGATCAGGTTGACGTCCGGGTGAGCTGTCTCTTTGATGATCGCGGCTGCTTCATTGACCTCAAACAGAGACAGGTCCGTTCCGCCGGTGACATTGAAGAGGATACCCCGGGCACCGTCAATCGTGATGTCCAGCAGCTCGCTGGTCATGGCCTGTTCGGCCGCTTTGACAGCCCGGTCCTCCCCACTGGCCTCTCCCACAGCCATCAAGGCAGCTCCACCTTCTGACATGATCGAGCGCACATCGGCAAAATCAAGGTTGATCAAACCCGGCACAGTGATCAGTTCAGAAATGCCCTGGATGCCCTGCCGCAGGACATCGTCCGCAACCTTAAAGGCTTCCTGCAGGCTGGCTCGTTTGTCCACTATCTGCAGCAATCGGTCATTGGGGATCACGATCAGCGTATCCACCTGTTCTTTGAGCAGAGCAATGCCCTCATCAGCCGTTCTCACCCGCTGATTGCCCTCAAAGGTAAACGGTCGGGTGACCACACCGATAGTCAGGGCGCCAATCTCCCGGGCAGCCTGGGCTACTACAGGCGAAGCTCCGGTGCCAGTCCCACCACCGATTCCAGCGGTGATAAAGACCATATCTGCCCCTTTCAGGACGCTGTATATATCATCAGCTGATTCCTCGGCAGATCCCCGTCCTACGGTGGGATCCCCTCCTGATCCCAGGCCGCGAGTCAGTTTATCACCTACCCGGACCTGGATGGGCGCCTTGGAGCGCAGCAGCGCCTGGGCATCTGTGTTGACGGCGATAAACTCAACCCCTGTAAGACCGGCAGCGATCATCCGGTCAACAGCGTTGCATCCGCCGCCACCAACCCCTACAACTTTGATGCGAGCAAATGATTCAGTTTCTTTGATGGGTTCCATAGTATTCTCCTCTGTCTAACTATCCTCTCGTTGTATGGCCATAGACTAAGGCAACAATCGCCTTAAGAAATTGATCACATTATTCCAGCTGACCGAATCTTCATGCAGCTGCTTGCGGTAATTATCCTTTTCGTAAGAAATAGTATTCATCAACACCGTCCATTCTAATAAACCAACACTGGTCGAAAAAGCCGGGCTGTGCAGCTGATCGGTCATTCCCAACAGGTTTTCTGGTTGGGCAACTCGAACCGGACAATTGAGCAGTTTGCGGGCAAACCGGCTGATACCGGGAAGAGCGCTTGTTCCTCCTGTCAGCACCAACCCCGCCGGCAGCAGGCCGTCATAGCCCGAACGCTTGATCTCCTGGATCACATAACTGAAGAGTTCCTCCACACGAGCCTCAATGATCAAAGCCAGATCGCTGCATTTATATTCTTTGCGGGCTTCATCTCCAAAGGGCCGAACGTAAAAAACCTCATCCTCGCTGACTTCAGAACGCAGGGCATGGCCATGATCAATCTTGACCTTCTCGGCTTGATCCATTGACAGGCTCAATCCATGGGTGATGTCCGAGGTGATCAAATTTCCGCCAATCCCCAATACCATGGTGTGCCAGACATCTCCATTGATATAAATTGCCAGATCAGTCGTTCCGCCGCCAATGTCACAGACCACCACCCCCATCTCGCGCTCGGTATCAGTGAGCACTGCCTCGGCTGACGCCAGGGGATTCAGCACAAATGCTTCAACTTCCACTCCCGCTGCATTGACACACTGCTCCAGGTTATCCAGCGATGTAGAGGCGGCAGTGATGATGTGAGCTTCCACTTCCAGCCGATAACCATGCATACCTATCGGTTTGTGAATGCCTTCCTGGCCATCAACCGTAAAACCCCGCTGGATCACATGAACGATGTCCCGGTTGTGAGGGATGGATACAGCCTTAGCCGCGTCCAGGGCCCGGAAGACATCATGCTGATCAATCACCCCACCGGTTACCCCACTAGCTCCCTGACTGTTGAGGGAGGATACATGGGACCCGGCCAGGCTAACCTGAGCAGATGTGATCTCCAGACCCGAACTGCGTTCAGCCTTATCGATTGACCGTTTGATGGCTTTACTGGCAGAATCGATATCCACCACAACTCCCTTCCGCATTCCCCGGGATGGTTCGATTCCCACGCCCAGGATCCGGAATTTATTTTCCGGCTCTACCTGGGCTACCAGGGTGCAGACTTTAGTTGTGCCAATGTCAATCCCCACGATGATCGGTGCGTCCTGCGTGCTCATTGTTCCATCCTGAAATAAGGCGAATCCACAAATTCAACGCTAATTACCTTGGGGGTGATTCTTTTACCTTCCAGGTAGTCAACTATTGACAAATAAACGTTCATCTTCTGAGTGGCATCATCGTCATTCAATCCAAAATACACCACCCAACCCCTGCTATCCTGCCATCCTAACCCATGGTCCGGGTCGAAGATCATATTCACATCCTCGGGCAAATAACCCGCCAGCGCTGCCACTGTATCAACAATGCGTGGGTCCACAAACCTGTCCTGGACCGTAGGCGGAAGCACCGGGGAGCTCACCTGAATGACCTTCAGATCAGGATCGTGGGGTTCAAAAGCTACGCCATTGTGATCCACCCAGCGAACGTGACCATCCCAGTTCCAGGCCAGCACCGGTCTGCGCTCTTTTAAAGAGATAGTGACTTTGGCTGGCCAGCCAATCTGGACATCCACGGCGGCTAAACCAGGATAGGTTAAAGTCAGGTCTTCCTTGACCCGTTCCGGATTGATGAAAAATATCGCCGAACCTGTTACATTGATGGCCTGGGAGATCTCGGCCGCTGTATACCTTTCCAACCCTTCCATCTGAATTCCCTTGACCTGGAACAGGCTGGACCGGGTCATCAAGATCAATCCGACAAGCAGACTGATAGTCAGCATTCCGGAAAGCACCCGCCATCTGTTGCCGACAGCCGGCATCGCCGGCAGACGGATCTCCGCCCCTGGAGTTGATAAAGGAAGGTCCACCCGGCGGCGCGGAAGAGGTCTGCTGTCAGCCACGGCTGCGTGAATGCCAATCTCATTCCGGGACAGAACCGGTGGGGTTCGCCGAGAGCTGACAGCTGAAGATCCCCGGCGGTTTCGCTGGGACCTTCTGCTCTCAACCTGAGTAGCGCCCTGCCTGTTTATCGTTCTGTCCATAATTTCCCTTAGCCCTCGTAATCGTACTTACGAATGATGCGATCCTTCTCCTGCTGTCTCTCTAATGCCAGATCGATCAGCTCCTCAATCAAATTCGCATAGGACAACCCACTGGCCTCCCATAACTTCGGGTACATACTGATGGGGGTAAAGCCAGGGATGGTATTAACCTCGTTCAGGAAAACTTCCCCGGATTCCTTGTCAACCAGGAAATCGGCCCGGGCCATACCCAGGCAATCAATTGACTGGTAAGCCAGCAAGGCATACTCCTGCAGCAGATTTACCTGCTCATCCTCCAGGGGAGCCGGAATTATCAGCTCGGAGCTGTCATCGTGGTATTTCGCCTCGTAAGAATAGAATTCAGCGGCAGGTCTGATCTCCCCGGGGATGGAAACCCGGGGGTGGTCGTTGCCCAGCACGCTCAGTTCGATCTCCCTGGCATTGATGCCTTTTTCTATCAATATACGCCGGTCGTAGCGGGCCGCATCCAGGATGCCTTCCGCGGCTTCCTCAAGATCCTGGCATTTATGAACTCCCACTGAGGAACCCATATTTGCCGGCTTGATAAAAACCGGGAACTGGTTGAAATCTCTCACCCTGGCAAGGACCGCCTCCATATCATCCAGCTCTGAACTGCGAATAAGGATTGCTGGCGTTACCGGAATCTGATTGGCGACCATCACGTCCTTAAAAAGAGCCTTATCCATACCCACAGAAGAACCCAGCACCCCGGCGCCCACATAGGCCAGATTGTTGAGCTCAAATAGACCCTGCACGGTGCCATCTTCCCCATAGGATCCATGCAGGACAGGGAAAATCACATCAAGCTCCGCAAATACCTCCAGCAGCTCAGCGCCCTCAACCTTTTTCAGGGAAAACACCTGCGGACGGGAGGGCACCGGAAGCATCGCTGCTGGAGAAAGGGAATTGTATTTCTGGTTGGCAAGCGCACTCAAAACATCATCGCCAACCAGCCAATCTCCCTCCAGAGTAATGCCAATCTGGGTCACTTGATATTTGTCCCGGTCCAGTGTTTCCAGCACCGAGCGAGCAGAGACCAGGGAAACCGCATGCTCCCCGGACCTGCCTCCAAACAAAACACCTAAACGAACAGGGTGATTCATATATTTTCCTTATTCCAATCGCCGACAAACTGGATTTCCAGTTCCAGTTCGACCCCGAACTTCTCACTGACTTTATCCCGCACCATTGCGATCAAAG
>JANTFT010000014.1 GCA_024763275.1 Anaerolineales bacterium
TCAGGTGCTGAATGAACAACTATGATGTGATTGTGATTGGAGGAGGACCAGCCGGAATGATGGCTGCCGGCCAGGCAGCCCTGGCAGGAAGCTCCACCCTGCTGATCGAAAAGATGGACAGTCCAGGCAGAAAGCTCCTGCTGACTGGAAAACACCGCTGCAACCTGGCAAACTCCGCTCCGGTTGAGGAAGCTATAAACCAGTTCAATAAGGAGGGCCGCTTCCTCAGGCAGGTCTATTACCGGTTCCACACAGCTGAGCTCAGGAGTTTTTTCCGCGAGCTGGGAGTTCCCACCATCGAACAGAGAGGGGGCAGGATCTTTCCTTCCAGCGAGGACGCCCACGATGTCTTAAACGCCCTGCGGGGCTGGATTGACAAAAACGGTGTGACCATCCTCACCAGCACCCGCCTGGAAAAACTTCTAATCCGGAATGGAGCGGCTCAGGGTGTGATAACATCCCGGGGGAATTTCACTTCCCGAGCGGTCATTCTGGCCACCGGTGGAAAAGCCTATCCCGGCACAGGATCCACCGGGGATGGGTTCGCGGTGGCCCGGCAGGCAGGCCATACGATTCAACCTCTCCATCCAGCCCTGGTGCCTCTGAAAACTGCCGGGAGCACCGCTCAGGACCTGCAGGGATTGAGCCTTAGCAACGTCCTGGCGGTTGTCTATCGAGACCAGAAGCGGGCCGATCAGCTGTTTGGAGAACTGCTGTTCACTCATTTTGGCCTGTCCGGGCCGGTGATACTGACACTGAGCCGGGAGATCGTCAGCGACCTGGATGATGGGCATCAGGTCGAGATTGGCATCGACCTGAAGCCAGCTCTTTCCCACCAGACCCTGGACGACAGATTGCTTCGTGACCTGCAGACTCTGGGGCGCAAGCAGTTCAGCACCCTGCTGGAAGGTCTCCTCCCTAAAAAACTGATCCCGGTTTGCGTCCGGCAGACCGGTATTCCCTGGGAAAAGAAGAACAGCCAGATTTCCAGTCAGGAACGCAAACGCCTGCTGTCCTGGCTGAAGGATGATTTCAAGTTTCAGATAGTCGGTCATCAAGGTTTTGAACAGGCCATTATCACCGCTGGCGGGGTTAATACCCGGGAAGTGGATCCCCACACCATGGAATCAAAACTGGTCCGGGGGCTGTACTTTGCGGGGGAGATCCTGGATGTCGATGCCAATACCGGCGGCTTCAACCTCCAGGCTGCCTTTTCCACCGGCTGGGCCGCGGGGATAGCAGCCGGCTCGACCTCGCCGGCCGGGTGAACTTCCGGGGTTCAGATTTATTTCGATCATCAAATCAATGACCGCAATCACCTCCCACTTAAATCAGGGCCTGGGAAGCATCCAGTGGGGGCAGCTTATGTTATCATGTCCCTATGCCAGCCCGTACAAAAAGATCTGAAGTTGTCCAAATCTTCCGCTATTTCAGTGGAGTCGCCATGGCATATTTTGCAGCCCTGTCGATCTTTACGGCGCTGCAAACAGGCCAGATCGTCAACCTGTCTCAGATCCAGTCCTACGTGAACCTGGCGATCAACGGCGCGCTGTTCGGTTATCTGTCCTGGAGCTGGCTGGAAAGAAAACTGGGGGGTTACTATCTCCCTCTAGCCCTGATCGCCGCCACCGCGCTGCCTCTTTTCAGCAACTTGATCTACCTGGCTGACCCTCAGGAAACCGCCCAGCTGACCATCACCCGCTCCTGGCTGCTTTTCCCCATATTGGCCGTACCCCTGGTCATCATTGCCTGGCAGTACCATTTTCGCTACGTTCTGGCTTTCATCTTGCTGACCTCCCTGATCGAGATAACTATACTTTTTTCCCGCCTGGAAACCATCAATTTCCAAACTCTCCCCATTCTGGGGGTCCCACTGATCCGGGCTTTTGCCTTTGGCATAATCGGGCATATAGTGAATCACCTGATCACTACCCAGCGGGCGCAGGAGCAGAAACTGCTCGCTGCCAATCTGAAATTAAGTGAATATGCCGCCATGGTGGATCAGCTGGCTACCAGCCGGGAACGCAACCGGCTTGCACGCGAACTGCATGACACAATTGCCCATACATTAAGCGGTTTGACCGTGAATCTGGAAGCCATCAAGATCCTCCTGGGAGACGGACAGACTCCCGTTAAGGAGAAAATCGACCGCGCCCTGGAGAACACCCGCATGGGACTGACCGATACCAGAAGGGCTCTCCGCGACTTGAGGGCCAAACAAGTGGAAGATCTGGGCTTGAAGCTTGCCCTGGAAAACCTCTGCCTGCAAGCAGCCCACCGGGGAGATTTCGATTATCAGCTCGTTCTGCCGGACATGCCCCTGGAAATGCCCAGCCAGATAGAACAGGCCTTTTACCGGATCGCCCAGGAATCTCTGGAAAACATTATCAAACACGCCCGGGCAAGCCAGATCTCTGTGAGACTTTCCCAGCAGGGAGATCTCTACACATTGAACATAGAGGATAACGGCAGCGGATTTGATCCTGCCCGGGTCAGCTCGCAGGACGGATGGGGGATTCAGGGGATGCGGGAACGAGCCCAGGAGAACGGCTGCCGCCTGGAAATTCAGAGCGCCCCAGGACGGGGCACCTGCGTAACCCTAAGCACGGAGCTGGACCATGTATAGAATCCTCATCTGTGACGACCAGAAAATTGTCTGTGAGGGGCTGCAAACCATTCTCAATGCGGATTCCGAACTGGAGGTGGTCGGTATCGCCCACAGCGGCGCTGAAGTTCTGGAGCAGATTCCTGAAACTCTGCCGGACCTGGTGCTGATGGATCTCAAAATGCCCGGGATGAATGGCGTTGTGGCCACCCGAAAAATCACCACTACCTATCCGGAGCTTTATGTGCTGGTCTTAACCACCTATGATGATGATGAGTGGATCTTTGACGCTATCCGCAGCGGCGCGGCAGGATATCTCCTGAAAGATACTCCACCGGTTGACCTCGTCAAATCCATCAAGGGCACCCTGGAGGGCAAATCGTTCATTGACCCCCAGGTTGCAGGCAAGCTGCTTTCCGAGTACGCAACGAATTTCGGGCACGCGCAGCCCCCCACCCACTACACCTTTACTGAACGAGAGCGGGACATTCTGACATTGCTATCGCAGGGTTTATCAAATGCGGAGATCGCCCAGAAGCTCTTTCTGGCAGAAGGCACGGTCAGGAACTATACCAGTGTGCTTCTCAAGAAATTAGGAGTGGCGGACAGGACCCAGGCCGCTATCCTGGCCATTCGCTACGGGCTGGTTCCTGATCAGAACCATTCTGATTGATTGCTCTCCCATCTTCGGATAGCGTAGATCGATAAAGATCGATTACCCTCCTGGAAATACTCTCCCAGCCATACTTCTTTGCGAACGCGAAGGCATCGTGCCCCATCCGGTAGCGCAGAGCTTTATCCTTTAACAGTGCTGCGATCCGGCTGCTTAAAACCACTGGATCCTCTACCGGAACATGATACCCAGTGACCCCATCCTCAACCAGATGGGTCAAGCCCCCTACCAGCGAGGCGATCACCGGTGTGCCGCAGGCCATCGCTTCCAGGGCCACCATCCCAAAAGACTCATAATGGGAGGGCATGATCACCATTTCGGCGGCTGAATAATAATAAGGCAGGGAATCCTGGCCTCGTTTGCCCAGGAAGGTAACCAGATCTCCCAGCCCGTATTCATCCCGCAGATCCATCAACAGCTTCAGTTCCCCGGAGGCTTTTCCGGGACCTTCTCCCAGATCCCCCCCAATGACCACCAGACAGAGGTTCTCGCCGGTCTGTCCGTTTTCGCGCAGCAGCGAGATCGCCCGCAGCAGAGTTTTAATTCCCTTCAAGGGCTCAATTCGACCCACAAACAGCAGCATGCGCATTTCCAGAGGAACACCCACATATTCCTTGGCTTCATCAGGTGGGATGGGATAAAAATGGCTCAGATCCACACCAGGTGGAATTACGTCGATCTTATTCGGGTCTGCCTGGTAAAGGGTTTGCAGCAGCTCTTTTTCAGTCGTGGTAGAGGCCACGATCCTGTCAGCGATCTCGATAACCCGGGCCTCCCCGGCAATGCGGTATTCCCCTTCCGCCTCTTCAGCATTCTGAGCTACCAGCTGCTTCATCTTTCCCAGCGTGTGGAACATCTGAATAACTGGTACCTGCCAGACCCGCGCCAAATTCTCCGCAGCCAGGCCTGACATCCAGTAATGGCTGTGGATCAAATCGTATCTCAGCCCTTTTGAACAAGCAAAATCCAGAATCTGGTCGGCATACTGCTGGACATAATCAACCAGTTCAATTTTAGGAAGGGGATGCTCAGGACCAGCAGGGATATGGGCTACCCGGTTCCCAAAGCCCAGGTCATGCAGCACATGGGGAACATGCTCATCCTGGGATCGGGTAAAAACATCAAGCTGGATTCCCTCTCGACCGAGATACAGCGCCAGATCGCGGACGTAGACATTCATTCCCCCGGCGTCCTTTCCCCCCAGGGTCGCCAGGGGGCAGGTATGGTAGGATAAAATCGCTATACGCAATACAGCTCCCTTTCCTTCACTGAGATGTCTTTTTCAGGCTGCCCGCAGGGGTGCCTGTTCACTCCTGTATAATAGCTGGTATAATTTTTCCCGTCAACCAATTATCTCACCTGCCACCGTAGCTCAAGGGTAGAGCAATCGCTTCGTAAGCGATAGGTTATGGGTTCAATTCCCATCGGTGGCTCTTCGCTTTTAATTCTTCCTTTTTCACAGGCACGAACAACCACCGGAATGGCCCTTTTCAGTTGACGGGACTTTGGGATTTGGATATAGTTATAAAAAGAATCCTCTTTCCAAACCAGTTGGCTACCCGATCAATAGGAGCAGGCAATGGCAGAAGAACAAGCTTCCCTTGAATACACGGCCAGCGGTATCCTCACATCATCCATTTATAGTCGTGAGCTGGCTCGCCTGCAAACGGAGCTGGTCAAGCTGCAGTACTGGATCAAGGATCAGGGATTGAAGGTGTGCGTGATCTTTGAGGGCCGGGACGCCGCTGGCAAGGGCGGTGTGATCAAGAGGATCACCCAGCGCCTGAATCCCCGCATTGTCCGCGTGGTCGCCCTGGGCACGCCATCTGACAAGGAAAAACAGCAGTGGTATTTCCAGCGCTACGTAGCGCATCTCCCCACGGCAGGAGAGATGGTCCTTTTCGACCGCAGCTGGTACAACCGGGCTGGAGTTGAACGGGTGATGGGTTTCTGCTCAGATGATGAATACCGGGAATTCATGCGCACCTGCCCCGAGTTTGAGCGGATGCTGGTGAGATCCGGCATCAAATTGATCAAATACTGGTTCTCAGTCAGCGACGAGGAACAGGAACGCCGCTTCCGCAGGCGCAATACCGACCCCACCCGACGCTGGAAGCTCAGCCCGATGGACCTGGAATCCCGCGCCCGCTGGGTGGAATATTCCCGGGCCAAAGACGCCATGTTCATGTATACTGACACCGAGAAGGCTCCCTGGTACGTGGTGGATGCCACCGTCAAACGGCATGCCCACCTGAACTGTATCAACCATTTGCTGAGTTTGATCGACTACCAGGACCTCTCCCCGAGGCCAGTTGAACTGCCTCCCCGCCAGCAGGATCCCGGCTACAGGAGGCCCCCCATCACCAGCCAAAAATGGGTCCCGGCCGTGTACGGGAAAAACTCATTCAAGGAAGGTTAGCTGGCCAGTTAGGCGGGATCCCCCCGCGGCCGAATCTGGGAAATGATCATTCCCGCCAGCATCAGGGCACTCCCGGCCAGAGCACGGGGAGAGAGGATCTCCCCCAAGATCAACCAGCCCCAAAAGGCTGCAAAAACGGATTCCATACTGAGGATGATGGCTGCCGGTGTTGGCTTGGCGGACTGCTGGGCAATGATCTGCAAGGTGTAGGCAATTCCGATCGAGATCACACCCCCATACATGATGGGCCAGAAAGCCGCCTGGATCTGTCCGGGGTCGAACCCTTCAGTGGCGAAACCCACGGCAAAGCTGAGAAGGGAAGTGACCAGCGACTGCACCATTGAGAGCCGGAATGAATCCACCCGAGGAGCAAACCGGGCCAGGAATTGAACATGCCCAGCCCAGAACAGCGCTCCGATCAGCACATAGCCATCTCCCGGCGCTAAATTCATTCCCCGGGTAGCGCTGAGAAAATACAAACCAAACACTGCCAGAACTGCCCCGATCCAGGTGCTCAGCGGAGCCCGGTATCCTATCAGCATTCCCAGCAGAGGCACAAAGATCACATACAGGCCTGTGATAAAGCCCGCTTTGCCCGCTGTCGTGTAAACCAGCCCCAGCTGCTGGAAGGTTGCTCCCCCAAACAGGAGCGTTCCAGCTGCGGCACCGATCAGGATGATGCTTTTCGGCGGGACCCGCTCAGCAGGGGCGCGTTTCTTCTGAAGGTAGAGGATCGGAACCATGGTCACCGCTCCGATCAGGAATCTGGCCCCATTGAAAATATAGGGGCCGATTTGCTCCATGCCAAGACGCTGGGCTACAAACCCCCCACCCCAGATCACAGCTGTTACCAGCAGCATGGCATTTATCTGGAAAGATTTCTGTCTCATCAGGATAGTTCCCTTTCCCACTAACCTTTTCAGTATACCCTATATGCAAATAGACTCGGGAGTGTTTGCTCCAGGCGTTGGATAATAGCGCATGTTAACTGGAATCAGCTACTTTCAGGAGCCTCCTTATGTCTGTCATCCAGCAGATCCACGAATACCACTCGATCTGTAAATACAAACCAGATCCCCTTCCTGAACGACTGCTGTCCCTTTAGGCAGCTCAGGATTTAATGAAAATCATCCCCAGGAAATAATCCTGCCAGGGCTTCGGCTCAGAATGGTACAATGACAGCATCGCTAGTGGAGGAACACATATGGGTATGATGGCACGGAGACCACCACCCAGGAGGAGAACATGGAGCGCCTAGCAAAGAAACAGGTCGCAGTAATTGGCAGCGGCAATATGGCAGGAGCAATAATCGGTGCCTTGCTGAGAAATCAAGAACTAACACCGGAGCAGATCACTGCCAGCGACCCCTATCCTGAACAGCGGGAGCTGGTGAAAAGCAAGTACGCGGTCAATGTTACCCCTGACAACCACCAGGCTGTGAAAAACGCGGACATCGTCATTCTGGCTGTCAAGCCCCAGGTGCTGCCGGAAGTCCTTTCCGGATTAAAAGGCAAGATCCCCTCCCAGAGCCTGGTTTTCTCGATCGTTGCCGGTATGCCAATCTCGACCATCCAGAAAGGTCTGTCCCACAAAGCGGTTATTCGCTGCATGCCCAATACTCCCGCCCAGATCAGCGCGGGAATGACTGTCTGGACCGGCCCCAGCGAGGTCTCGGACAAACAGAGGGAAGAGGCCAGGGTCATCCTGGACGCAATGGGCAAGGAATTGTACGTGGACCACGAAGACGCCCTCAACATGGCCACCGCAGTAAGCGGCACGGGGCCCACATATGTGTTTCTGCTTGCAGAAGCGCTGGTTGACGCGGCAGTACACCTGGGTTTTTCCCGCCGGGACGCCCGGATGATCGTTTTGGAAACCATCAAAGGATCCGTGGAATTTGCCCTGCAGTCCGATCTCCATCTGGCACAACTTCGCAACATGGTCACCTCACCGGGAGGAACCAGCGCGGAAGCCATCTACCAGCTGGAAAAAGGCGGCATGCGGACGATCCTATCTAAAGCTGTCTGGGCTGCTTACCAGAAAAGTCAGCTGCTGGGAAAAAAGGCAGAACAGCCCCCGGACGCCCCGCTGAGCGTAGAGGGCTGAACGAAAAAGGGAGATGTTAATCCCGGCGCTTTTTCCGCCGGCTGGCAGCTCCTCCGCTGGAACCGCCAAAGGTGACTGATACGCCCAGCAGGAACCCGAACGTATACCATCCACCGTTGTTGTGAACCTCGAACACATTGATCCTTCTGGTGAATAAAGAAAGGATAAATGTGACGGGGGAGATTATTCCGTGCCAGAGGCCTTGCCAGAACCCCGCCACCTCCCCGTCCTTACCAGGCATATTCCTGAGTTCATTGGGGCCTGCCGTGCAGGCAGCCAGAAGCAAAACGCTTATAAGCAGAATCAGCAACAGAGCTGTTTTTCTCATCGGCTCTCTCTCCTTAAAACCTCTTGATAACTTTATACGCAGATCTCCGGTTTTAGTTGCGAAAATCCTCCGCTGAGGAATGCCTCAACGGCAGTCCCTTATCCCGGTAAATTGGCCGAGAAGTTGGGAATCTCGATCGGTTTATTGAACTGCATCAGCCGCCATTCAAGTATAATACAGACAAGATGAGCAAACAAAAACCTTCTCTTATCATTGGTATCGCGGGAGGTACGGGTTCCGGGAAGACCACCATCGCTGACTATATCCTGGAATCGGTAGGTCCTGAAAAAATTGCCTTCCTGCCCCACGACGCCTACTACCGGGAGCTCCACAACCTCTCGGTAGCCGAACGCGCCAAAATCAATTTCGATCATCCCTCTTCTCTGGAAACAGAATTGCTGATTGAACACATCAATCAGCTAAAAGACGGACATCCAATCAACCTGCCCCATTATGATTTCAAGACCCATACCCGCACATCGGAAACCACACTGATCGAACCCCAGCAGATCCTGGTGATCGAGGGGATCCTGATCTTTGCCGAACCGGAACTCAGGAAGCTCTTTGACCTGCTGATCTACGTTGACACTGATGCCGATATCCGCTTCATCAGGCGGCTGCGCAGAGACATAGAGGAGCGCGGTCGGACAACGGAGAGCGTGATCAAGCAGTATTTGGAAACAGTCCGTCCCATGCACCTTGAGTTTGTGGAGCCTTCCAAACGCTACGCCCACGTGATCATTCCGGAAGGCGGCTACAACACAGTGGCACTGGACCTGATCGTCGCCAGAATCGAAGGTATGCTCCAGGGATGAAAGGGATGTTCGATTTCTCAGCGGTTGACCGCTACCTGGAAACCCACTTGAAAGAAAGCCTCGAGGAAATAAAGGTCTTTTGCGCCCAGCCTTCCGTGGCTGCCCAGGACCTGGGGATGGCAGAAGCGGCCCGGCTGGCAGGCAATATGCTGGAATCCCGGGATTTTCAGGTTAATCTATACGAAACAAAAGGCTTCCCGGTAGTATTCGGGGAGCGGGCCGGCACCAGCCCCAAAACGCTGCTGATCTACAATCACTACGATGTTCAGCCCCCGGATCCCTTAGAACTCTGGACCTCTCCACCCTTTCAACCTGAAGAGCGCGGCGGCAAGCTTTATGGGCGGGGAGTCAGCGACGATAAAGGCCATTTTGTCAGCCGCCTTTTAGCGATTGACGCCCTGCTGGAAGAGCTGGGCGAGCTGCCCTGCACGATCAAATTCATCCTGGAAGGGGAAGAGGAGATCGGCAGCCCTCACTTGCCCGGCTTTGTCGAAGCCAACCAGGATCTACTCAGTGCTGATGCCTGTATCTGGGAATTTGGCGGGGTGGACCACCGCGATGTCCCCCTACAGTACCTGGGACTGCGGGGTATCTGCTATGTCGAGCTCTCTGTGGAAACCGCAGCGATGGATGTCCATTCCGGCCTCGGTGGTTCGATCTTCCCCAACGCTGCCTGGCGCCTGGTCTGGGCCTTGAACAGTCTCAAGGACAGCCAGGAAAATATCCGGCTGCCGGGCTTCTACGACCCAGTGATCCCTCCCTCCCCGCGCGACCTCCAGCTGCTGTCCGAGCTTCCCCCTGTCAGCCAGGAATATCAAACCCGCTACGGCCTGAAGGGCTTTTTAAAGGAATATCCTGACAAGACCGCCCTCCGGGTTGCCAGTGTGTTCGAACCCACCTGCACCATCTGCGGGTTGACCTCCGGTTACCAGGGGCCGGGATCAAAAACCGTTCTGCCCGCCAGGGCCTCCGCCAAGCTGGATTTCCGGCTGGTTCCTGACCAGCACCCGCAGGAAGTCCTCCAGCAGCTGCGGGCCCACCTTGACCGGGAAGGGTTCGCGGATGTCAAAATCGAGTTCCTGGGAGGCGGCCCACCCGCCCGCACAGACCCTGATGATCCTTTCGTCAAATTGGTCCTGGAAACTTCCCGGGATGTCTACGGAGAGAAAATGCAGCTTGTTCCCCTGGTAGGCGGATCCGGCCCTAACCACGCTTTCGTCCACACCCTGAATCTGCCGGTTGTCACAGCCGGGATTGGCTACCCGGGTGGGAACGCCCATGCCCCGGACGAGAACATCCGGCTCGATCTCTATCTTAAAGGGGCCAAACACATTGCCAGAATAATCCAGGAGTTCGGCAATTCCTGAAGGAAACTACCACCGCTCAGCCAGTTCCGCGGACATTCAACCTTCCCTTATTTTGCCTAACAGGACGCTTTGCCCATGACAGATGCCCCACTGCTTGTGCTTGACCTTGAAACCACTGGTTTGGATGCCTCTCGCGACAGGATCATTGAAATCGGCGCTGTCCTTTTCACACCCGGTGGGAAGGGATCCGAGTTTTCCCAGCTGGTGAACCCGGGCATCCCCATCCCCAGGTTCATCAGTGATCTGACCGGAATCACAACCAGCATGGTCAGCGGCGAAAAAGCGCTGCCAATTGAAGACGCCCTGCAGGAGCTGGAAGGTTTCCTCACCCGAGAACTTAAGAAACTCGGCTATACGAAAAGCCGTGACAGCCTCCCCATCGTAGGCCACAACGTGAAATTTGACCTCTCCTTTCTGCGGGCTGCCGGGGCTTTCAAGAAAAACCCTGCCATTGATACCTATGAAATGGCTGCGGTGATCCTGCCCACTGAGGGCCGCTACAACCTGCGGGCGCTGGGCCAGGTGATGGGCGTGGTCGATCGGGCTACCCACCGGGCCCTGGACGACACCAAAGTGACCCAGAGAATCTATGAGATTCTCTACGACAGGATCCTTCAGCTCCCGATCTCAACTCTGGCTGAGATTGTCCGTCTGGCAGAGAAAACTCTCTGGCAAGGAAAGCTGCCCTTCCAGTGGGCCCTGGACGAGAAGTCTGCAGCCGAAAAAACCAAGGGTATCCCCCCCTACCAGAATCCCTTCTTAACCCAGCCGCCACCACCCGAGGCCAAACCCCTGGAACCCCGGGAAACCCTCCAGAGTTTAGACATCGCTGAGGTTGCCGCACTCCTGGAACCGGGCGGTCCCTTTCAGAAATCATTTCCAAATTACGAACACCGTTCCGAGCAGCTGGAGATGCTGCGGGCTGCTACCCGGGCGATCTCCGACGGCCGGCACATTCTCATCGAAGCCGGCACCGGTATCGGTAAATCCCTGGCTTACCTGATCCCGGCAGCTCTCTGGGCTGCCAAGAACCAGCACCGGGTTGTGGTCTCTACCAATACCATCAATCTCCAGGACCAGCTGATCAGTAAGGACATCCCTTCTCTGCTCGAAACCCTCAACCTGGACTGCCGGGCTACAGTGCTGAAAGGCCGCTCGAATTATCTCTGCCCCCATCACCTGGAAACCCTTCGCAAGAGCAAACCGAAAACAACCGATGATATGCGCGTTCTGGGCAAAATCCTGGTCTGGATGGAATCCAGCCTGACCGGTGACCGGGGCGAGATCAATCTCAATGGTTTCCAGGAAAAACGGGTCTGGAATCGCCTGTCCGCCGATCACGAAGACTGCTCCTCTGAGAATTGCTTTAAACGAACCGGCGGTCGCTGCCCCTTCTACCAGGCCCGCCAGCGGGCTCACTCCTCCCATATCATCGTCGTCAATCATGCCCTGCTGCTGGCAGATGTGGCAACAGGGAACCGGGTCCTGCCCGAATATGACACTCTGATAGTTGACGAAGCCCATCACCTGGAGAGCGCCACCACCAATGCGCTGAGCTTTTACACCTCCCAATCCCTGCTGCGGCGCTCCCTTGACGCTCTCGGGGACAAGAAAAAAGGCATCCTCAACTGGGTCCTCGCGCTGGGAAAGGATTCGCTCTCCCCTGCTGATCAGGCAGCCCTCAACCAGCTGGTCGAGTCCATCATTTCCCGCTCCTTTAAAACCCAGAGCCGGATGGATGAGGTATTCGGGATTTTCAAAGGCTTCCTCGACAGATTAGCCGGATCCAGCCGGACGAACCGCTACATCAGACAGCTGCGGATTGAGTCAGCCAACTCTCCGGCCGGCTTTGCGGGCATCCGCCGCACAGGAGGGGACTGGGATGAGCTCGAAGCCAGCTGGGACCATGCCCGCCAATCACTCTACGGCCTGCTGGAAGACATCCAAAAGCTATGGGAGGCTATCAACAAGCTCCTGGGACAGAGAACTGGCGAGAAAACCCAATACGAGGCGCTCCTGGACGATCTGCGGGAAGCCTCCCGGGAACTGTATGAGATGTATGAGAACATCGATAATCTGGTCTTTGAGCCCGACCCCAACATGATCTACTGGATCGAGTCCCATCCCCAGCGCCCGGCTGTCGCCATCCAGGCGGCTCCGCTCCATATCGGAGAATTGATGGAACGCCATATCTGGTTCGAAAAAAGAGCCGTGATCCTCACCTCAGCCACGCTGACGACCGCGGGCAGTTTTAATTACCTTCGCAGTCGGCTGCAGGCAGACGACGCTGAGGACCTGGCCCTGGGTTCACCCTTTGACTACCAGAACGCCGCTCTGCTCTACCTGGTCGACGATATCCCGGAACCCAGCGACTTTCAGGGACACCAGCTCCAGCTCACCAGAGGCCTGATCAAACTCTGTCAGGCTACTGGCGGCCGGACCCTGGTGCTGTTCACCTCTTACAGCCAGCTGCAGAACACCGCCAGCGCGATCACCGGGCCGCTGGCCAAGGAAGGCATCATCGTCTATGAACAGGGAAGCGGACCTTCTCCCCATTCCCTGCTGTCCAGCTTCCGCCAGGCCGAGCAGGCTGTCCTGCTGGGCACCCGATCCTTCTGGGAGGGGGTGGATATCCCCGGCCCGGACTTATCGGTGCTGGTGATCGCCAAACTGCCTTTCCAGGTGCCATCCGATCCCATTGTCGCCGCCCGGGCAGAGACCTACCAGGATTCGTTCCAGGAATACATGCTCCCCGAGGCGATCCTGAGCTTCCGTCAGGGATTTGGGAGATTGATCCGCTCCAAGCAGGACGTGGGGGTGGTCGCCGTCTTTGACAAACGGCTGCTCAGCAAGAGCTACGGGCAATTCTTCTTGAGCTCTCTGCCAAAATGCACCGTCCAGCAGGGTCCGCTGGCTGATTTACCTGAAGCAGCCAGTCGCTGGCTAAACATCTAGCGACAGAACTTGAAGTTTTCCTCCCCCTTTGATATAGTAAAGGTAGATTCAATTCCTGGCCGCTGATCCCAGTCGTTTTCCTGCCAGGTAGTGAACATTCTGCAGAGACATTCCATTCAGAAGCATTACAGCACTACCCCAAAACCATTCCAAAAAGAAGGAGGTGTCAAGTGGTACGTTATCGTGATACGCTCTGGTGCGATGGCTGCGGAGTAGAAATCCGTTGGAAGCCAATTGTTAAAGGCCAGCGCTATTATTGCTGTCTAAGATGTTTCAATGGGGAAGTGTGTGATTGCAGCAATGACCTGGAAGACTATCCCACAACATCCCGGCAGATACCAAGCCTGACCCCCAACCTGCCTTTAATAGAGAATGGCTGATGCGGCGCATCAATCCTGGGAATGAGTAGATATACTGTAATCAGGGGATAGCATCATTGGTCGTGACCCTCTTCTCCCCTGGCTTCTGACGGCCCGGAGTCTGCTTCTTCTCCACCATCCAGCTGCTGGATCTCCTCTGTGGAAGAGCTGCTTTCTTCTTCGGGCTCTGCCGCAAGTTCAGCGCTCTCTTCCTGGTCAAAGAAGGCTTCTTCTCCACCGTCCGGCTGCTGGATTTCCTCTTCGGGTTCCGCCCCCTGTCCAGCGCTTTCTTCCTGGTCGGAGGTGCCTTCTTCTTCGGGCTCGCCCTGGTCACCTTCCTGGGATTCCCCGGGGGGTTCCCCTTCCAACAGAATGGACTCGGACACATCTTCCAGATTCATGATCCATTCCATTTGCTCCGTTATGGGAACCCGCCGCATGCTCAGAGAAATCCGCTCGCGATCAGGATCGATGCCCATGATCTTCACCAAGACCGGATCGCCTTTCTTCACCACAGCCTTGGGATCTTCTGGGTTGGCATAGCCGATCTCGCTGATATGAACCAGTCCCTGCAAACCATGCTGGATTTCCACAAATGCGCCAAAATCCAGCACGGACACAACCACGCCCTCCACCAGATCGCCTACCTTGTATTGCTTGGCCAATTCCTGCCAGGGGTTGGGCAGGAGCGCTTTCCTGCTGAGACTGACCCGTTCTTTTTCCTTATCGATGCCGATAATCTTGACTTCGATCTCATCTCCAACTTTGAACATTTTTGATGGGTGGGGAACCCTTTCCCAATCCAGTTCCGACTTGTGAACCAGGCCGTCCACACCCTCCAGGTCGACGAATACGCCGAAGTCGACCACGTTCACCACCCTGGACTTGATCACCTCTCCGATTTGCAGTTCATCCAGGCGTTTCAGGCGCTGATCCTTTTGGGCTACTCGGGCTGAGAACACCAGGCGGCGTTCCTGGGAGTTTACCTCGATGGCTTTCAGGGGAAGGGTCTTGCCGATCATCCCTCCTTTGATCTCCCCGGCCTTCTGGGTGCCGGTCCCTCTCCTGATTGCCGGGATATGGGAGTTGGGGATGAACCCTCGCAGGTTGTCGAACGCTACCAGTAAGCCGCCTTTGTTCTGGTCTACCACTTCCAGCTCCACCAGCGAGTCATTTTTCAGCAGATCTTCGGCTTTGAGCCAGGTTTTCTGAGTCAGGCCTTTCTGCAGCGATACCAGTAAATCGTCATCACCCAGCGGAGTTCTGAGAACGCCAACAGTTATCTGATCGCCTACCGCCAGGTTTTTTTTGATCTCTGGGTCCACCCGATCAAGGTCCTGGCCGGGTATAATCGCATCCCTCTTCAAGCCCACATCCAGCAAGATGGAGCCTTCCTGGATGTCCAGGATCTTACCGGTCAGCAGTTCCCCCTGTTTGGGTTTATCGATGTCATAATGGTCGACAAAATCCTGGAACCAACCAGGCTGCTCCGCTCCATTTTCAGTCTGCGGCGCTTCATTATCCTGCTCAGGGTCCTGCTTCTCGTTCTCCATAGTTCTCTTCGTCTCACTCCAGCTGATCTGATAGTTGACCAAAACAGTGGGATCGGGCCGTTTCAGTCAGGAACTGGCGCAGTTCCGTTCAGATTATGACAAACTTTAGACCTTTTGTCAATTAACAGCCCCACCTCAGGGAGTGAATACATAGCCCACACCCCATTTGTTCTTGAGGATTTGCGGATTCTTGGGATCGGCTTCGATCTTCTGGCGCAGCCGCCGCACATGGACAAACAATCCCTGACGGGTGCCCTTTTCCGGACCTTCCCAGACGCTTTCCAGAAGCTGTTCATAGGTAATGATCTGTCGTCCCTGGCGGGAAAGATATACCAGCAAATTGTACTCAATGGGTGTCAGCTCGACGCGATTGCCGCGCACCCAAACGCGCCGGAGGCTGTGGTCGATCCGAACCGATCCAGATTGGTAGATTTCGGGCACAACTCCCCGCCGTTGAGCCTGCTCCCTGGAAATGAACACTCTTGCTTTAGCCAGCAGTTCTTCAATAAGGAACGGCTTAGGCAGGTAATCATCGACACCCAGCTGGTAGGCATAAAGCCGATCATCGGGATTATTTCTGGCGCTGATCATGATCAAGGGGACGGGAGACCAGCGCCGGATTCCCTGAGTGACCAGCAGCCCATCCATGCCCGGTAAATTCCTCGCCAAAATCACCAGATCGGGATTGATGTTCCGGACCATATCGAGAGCAGCACTGCCCTCGACCGCCAGATCAACCCTATATCCATGATCTGTCAGGGCATCGCGCAGAGGGATCTGATAATCGGGCTGAGCCTCAGCCACCAATATTCTGCCTTCCTGGCGGCCGCCGAGGTTTTCCCAATCTTCTTTTGACGAATTGAACCGGGGGGCTCCCCCCACTGGCAGATATATTTCGATATCCGCACCACCTCCCTCCTGGGGAGGTCTATCCTGGAAAGAAATTCTTCCTCCCTGGGAGGTAAGCAGGCGGTTGACCAGCAGCAGTTTGGCAGGAAGGTCGCCAGGTCTGGAAACACCCTGGTCGATGCCCAGCCCAGGTAGCGGCAGTGTTCTGGGACTGACCAATTTGACCACCAAATATTCGTCTATGCGATCAAGGATGATATCGGTCTGAATGCCGGGAGGATGATGACGGACTACTTCCTGCAGCAGGGTTTCGAGCGCCAGCGTTGTCAGAGCAGGGTCAATCCGGGCCCGGGGGACATTCTCGCCAATCTGTGGGCTGGCTGCTACCCGGATTGTGTCGTTCCCTGTTCGCCGGACCAGCTTCTTCAGCATCGCTCCGACGTCAATTGAATCACGGAAGACAGACGTCTGTACTGCCAATCCAGCATAACTCAGCACCAGGTCCAGTGAACTTTGGATCTGGCTGATCTCCTCCGCAGAGGTCCGCAGGAATTCTTCCATCACATCCGTGTTCCAAACCCGAAAATTTTCCAGCATGGCCCCAATATTCCCGGCGATGCCGGAAACGGCCATTCTTGTCCCTGCGCAGATATCGGCCAACAGGTTGATCTGATTATTGCAGCTTTCGATTTCCTGGCCTGCATCTCTGATCCAGCCAGCATATCCTCTCCCGAGGCCATTTTCCGTTTCCATAACAGCCAGTTCTACCTGGAAATGCTGGCCGATCCTGGACAGAAAACCAAAGGCTCCTAACCCTTTTTCCACCAGGTCGCCTCGGGCTTTCTCGATATCCAGTCGGGCCTTTTCGACGTTTGCCGCCAGAGATTGGAGCCTATCCCAGAAATCGACTTCTCCCAGGTCGTTAGCTTGCGGTACACCAAGCCAGGCAGCTAGAGCCGGGTTCATCTGCACCCGCGCTCCCGGACCAGTTGAGAGGAAGGCGCCCAGAGGGATCCTGGAGATCATCTCATCCCAGGTTGAGAGGGCATCTGTCCCCTTTTGGGGGTTTTCAGATAATTGAGGGGATGAAGCAGGTGAATCTTCCATTAAATCATTCTAGTACACCTATATTCAGGGGTCAATGTAAGTATTCTGTTATTTTTTACGCATTCCCTACATTGCATTGTAAGTATTTAGCGGTATACTGGGGGGGAGATAGGCAAGCGTGGAAAGAGCCACGTGCTTCTAAAAAGAGGCAAAATAAACTTAATTCAGGCCGCTTTTCACAAAAGGGTGAGAATCAAAGGTCTCGCCCTTTCTGTGTGAGGGCCAAAAAGAAAGGATGTGAGAAGTCTTGGCTGTACGAGTTGAACTACGACCTAATGAATCGCAGAAGCAGATGATGAAGCGCTTCCGGAAGAAAGTCTCGCGCAGCGGCGTGCTGAGCACGGTCCGCCGCAAGAGATGGTTCGTTTCCAAGAGTGAACTGAGCCGCATCCAGCGCAAAAAAGCGATTCGCCGGCGCAAAAGGCGCATGGCTAATAAAAGAAGGCAGAAAAAACAAGGTATTCGGACGTACTAGAGACTGGAAATTCGATCCGGCACCCGCTTTTATGCCAGCAGGACCGCAGCTAGACCCTGCTCAGTTACCAAGCTAGACAAGGGAATCTATGGCAAAAAAAGACGAAAAAGTAAGAATGGACGGGACGATAGTCAAAGCGCTTCCAGGCACTCAATTCATAGTTGAGCTGGACAACGGGCATGAAATCCTCGCCTATCTCGCAGGAAAAATGCGCAAATACTATATCCGCGTTCTGCTGGGAGACAGGGTCACGGTTGAGATGTCAACTTACGACCTGTCCCGGGGCCGGATCGTATACCGTCATAAGAAAGGGCAGCCGCCTCCCAAGGCTCCTGAGGAAGAGAAAAGTGAATAAGCCTGGATGAATCCGGGCTTGAACCCAGCCGGGCAGCTGAGGGATACACCCCCACCAGCACCCGGCCGGGCTGCCAAAAGACGGCAGGGCGACCCTTCGAGTTTAAAATTACATCTAATCGTTTCAAAAAACCTCTATGGGCAAAACAACTTCAACTACAACTACATCTGGTAAAAAAAGTCTAATCAATCCTATCAACGAGCTAATAGAACTGGGCCATTCCCAAGGATATGTTACCTTCTCAAACATCCTTAATTATTTTCCGGACGCTAAAAAAGATGTCTCCAGCCTCGAAAAAGCTTTCGCTTCTCTGCTCGAGGAGGACATCCCTTATCTGGAAGAAGACGACGATGAGGAGATGGAGGCGCTCTTCAGCGAGGATGGCGGGAACAGAAAGCTGGATGAAGAGGACGACCTTGACGAGGACCTGGAGAATCGCCTTAACAGCATAGACACCAACGATCTGATCGAGCTGTATTTCAAGGAAGCTGCCAGCATCCCGCTGCTGTCAAAAGATGAGGAAAAGGAACTTTCCAAACGGATTGAGCGGGGCCGCTTGGCTCGCAAGGAATTGGCCAGGGGGAACGTCCCGGAAGAACGTCGAGCTGAGCTCCATCAGATGATCGAAGATGAGTGGACTGCCCTGGATCATCTGATCACCGCCAATTCCAGACTGGTCATCAGTGTGGCCAAGAAATATATGGGCCGCGGAGTCCCTTTTCTGGATCTGATCCAAGAAGGGAATATCGGCTTGATGCGCGCTGCCAAGAAATTCGACTACCTCCGGGGATACAAGTTCTCCACCTACGCGACCTGGTGGATCCGCCAGGCTGTCACCCGGGCAATCGCTGACCAGGGCCGGACCATCCGCGTGCCGGTTCATATGGGCGATAAGATCTCCAAGATGTTCCGGATGCAGAATGATCTCAAACAGTCCCTGGAGCGAGACCCTTCCATCGAGGAACTGGCCGAAGCCCTGGACGAAGCACCTGAAAAGGTCCAGTATATGATGAAAGTCGCCAGGCGGCCGCTTTCCCTGGAAATGCCCACAACCAAGGAAGGGGATGCAGTCCTGGGTGACTTCGTTGAGGATCTGGAGACGCCCCTGCCAGATGAAACAGCCACCAAGCACCTCTTGAAAGAGCACCTGGAAGAGGTTATGGAAGCCCTGCCCTCCCGGGAAGTGCGCATCCTGCGTTTGCGCTACGGCGTCCCGGATGGGAAAAGCCACACTCTTCAGGAAGTTGGAGAAAAGGTCGGTGTATCCAGGGAACGCGTCCGCCAAATAGAAGCCCAGGCCCTGCGTAGACTGCGGCAGCCACGCATCCAGAGAATTTTACGGGATTATTTGGAAAAGTCCAAGAATTCATGACTAGCTGTGATACAATAGCTGGCTGAATGATTGCTCCAGCTACTAGGAACGCAAATGGAGTAAGTCATGTCTGATGAAATCAAATCGTTCAGAAAAGGAGATTGGGTATCCCACCTCCACCACGGTGTAGGACAGGTGGAAGGTAAGGAGAAGAAATCTCTGGGAGGTGAAAGCAGGGAATACTACAAGGTAAATACCCGCAACGGGACCTACTGGATTCCCACAGACAACCTTGATCCAGAACGGATTCGGCGGGTGGTCAGTGAAAAGGCCTTGCAAAAGGCACTTGCCATACTGGAAACACCGGCTGAGCCAATGGACAGCAAACACACTATCCGGAAAGCCCGCATCAACGACGTGATAGCGGAGGGTGATCTGGTCGGGTTCTGCACCTTGTTGAGAGACCTGCAGGGCAAGCGCGCAGCGGACAAACTGAACACAACCGAGCAGCGGGCCCACACCACAATCAAGAAAAAAATCGCTGCGGAATGGTCCGCTACCAGAGAGATATCCCTCCAGGATGCCACCAAAGAGCTGAATAAACTGCTTCGGAAAATCAAAGCTCCCGAAATGAAGGGGAAATCCAAGAAGTAAGCTTAGAAATGACAGCGAGAAATTACCGCTAGGAGAAAGGAATATGGGTAAAATCAAAACACACAAGGCAACTGCCAAGCGCTTCCGGAAAACCGGCAGCGGTAAAATACTGCGCACCAAAGGCTATCACGGCCACCTGCGCCGCAGAAAATCAAGCCGCTCACTGAATGACATGAAGCAAATGCACGAAGTCGAAGCCAGCGGACTGAAGAAACGCATTAAACGGCTGGCGCCCAATCTTGACAGATAAGACCCACCAGCATCGCAAAGCCGTTTCACCCAGTGGAACGGCTTTTTTTATAAGCGAAGACCACCAGCTCCCTGCTGAGAGAAACCATGGAATCAGAAAATAAATCCCCGCTCAAGGATAAGAAGAATCGCAAGCCAGCCAGAAAATCCGCCCCCGGAATCATTCTGCGTCTCATCCTGGTGCTGCTGGCCGGGATTGCAGTGGGAGCGGTAGTATACTTCACCGCCGCCGGGTGGATCCCCTACCTTCAGCAGCGGGTCTTCCAACCTATCCTGGACAATCAAACCCGTATAGAGCAGGCAGATGCTACCCAACAGGCTCTTGTAAAACAGGTCGAGGAACTTTCAGCCACCCTGGAGGCTGCCCAATCTGCCGAAAATCAGCAGATACAGGCCACCCTGACCACAATAGCGGAGGATCTCGTCCAACTGGAAGCCACCTCACAATCTCTGCAGTCCGGGGTTGAAGCCAACACCTTTTACAGTGCCACCTATATCCCCTCCTTGCTTGCCACAGCCACTGCCCAGCTGGCATCCAACACCCGCAACCTGTCCGCCCTGGCCACTGCCCAGACGAAAAACTCCCTCAGTCTGCAGGAAGTCGAGCTGCTGCGCATCATGGTGCTTTTCTCCCGTGCCAACCAATACCTTCTGCACAGTAATTTCGGGCTGGCTGAGGAGCAGCTGGTTGACCTCAGGGACGAATTGGTCGAGCTGGGAAACAGCCTGCCAGAAAGCCAGAATGAGCTGGCCGAGGAGCTGCTGAAGCTGGTAAATGGGGCTATTAATGACCTGCCAGGCGAACCGCTGCTGGCTGCCGGGAAGCTGGAGATCATCTGGGGGCTGCTCCAAAGTGGGTTCCAGAACCTCAGCAGTCCGGTAACTCTGACGCCAACACCTGCTCTGCCAACTATCACACTAACGCCAACACCAAATTAGGTTAACATTATTTAGCGGGGGGATGAATGACCCGCCTGACTGGCCTTGCTTTTTCACCCCCGCAAAACGATCAGCTGTCAGTTTCGCTAGTATAAACCAGTCATCCTTTTCAGCAAGGAGAATGACATGTCGGGGATTCTTTGTGCAATTCGCGGTGGACCTTCCAGCCAGCCAACCATCCTGAAAGCCATCGAGCTGGCCCAGGATACGGATCAGGTTATCTATTTCCTTTATGTAGTTAACCTAGATTTTCTCACCCACACCAGCAGCAGCAAAACCAACCATATCTCCAAGGAAATCGAAGAAATGGGAGAGTTCATCTTACTAAGCGCCCAGGAACAGGCCGAAAAGGGGGGAGTCAAGGCGCAAGGGATCATCCGGGATGGAAAGGTGCTCGAAGAGATCCTTTCCTGCTGCGAAGAATACAAGCCCGCCTACCTGATCTTGGGCCGCCCCCAAGAGGATATGGAAAATAATTTACTCACCCTGGAAAGACTGGGATCCTTTGCCGACCAGATCAAGGAAGTCTGCCAGGCTGAAGTAGTATTTACTGAGAAATGACACCCTAGTGGATAGGGAAGACTCCCGGTGGGCTTCACCCGCAGATAGTGCTGATGCCGGCACAGGGTGAATCCGCCAGGATCCCTGAAAAAGGATCGGATTGAGTGAAATCGAAAACCCGCCTGCCCTGGATAATTATCTTGCTTGTCAGCGCTGGAGCTATGATCCTGCCGGTGAAAGACCAGGCAGCAGCTCATGAGACCCCATCCCAACCACGCCTTTATGGACTTGTAGAGGACGAGCAGTTCCAGCCGGTAAAGGACGTCAACGTCAAATTGGTGGATGCCCTGGACGCCAGGGTGCTGTCTACCAACCGCACTTTAGAGGACGGCCGCTACGCTCTCGCTCTCCCCGACAGGATCCCTGCTGAGCTGGAAATCCTTCTTGAGCGGCCGCACTTCAAGGACAGGGTAATCCCTCTTGAAAAAGATGCCGTTGCCGCCTTACAAAATGGGAGCTCAGTCACGCTGCCAACGTTCGTGCTCAAGCGTGAGATCACTGCCTCACTCTGGATTGCTGGCAGCGTGTTTATCGTTGTCCTGATCCTGATCGCTACAGGCTTCCTGCATAACACCCTGGCTGCCTTTGCCGGTGCCAGCTTCCTGCTTATGGTCAGCTACCTCGGCAGCCCGTTTTTACCCCAACTGGAAATCTTCAGCTTTTCCCAGGCGACCTCCTACATTGACTGGAATGTGATTTTCCTGATCATGGGGATGATGATCGTGATTGCCGTGATCGAAAACACAGGTATCTTCCACTGGCTGGCCTTTCACGCCTACCGGATATCCAACGGTAAAATGTGGATTCTCCTGTCTGTACTGATGTTGATCACCGGGATATCCTCAGCGTTTCTTGACAATGTCACCACCATGCTGCTGATGACCCCCATAACCGTTCAAATAGCCCTGGCCCTGGGCATTTCCCCGCTGGTTCTGCTGATTCCAGAGGTTTTCGCTTCGAATGTGATCGGCGTCAGCACATTGATCGGTACACCCACCAACATCCTGATCGGTTCCTTCGGGAACATCACCTTCAACGACTTTCTGATAAACCTGACACCGGGCATTCTGGCTGCCTTCATCGGATTGGTCATCTACAGCTGGTTTTCCTTCCGCACAGAACTGGAAAGCGAAAATGCCGTCTCCCCGACCCTCCTGGAAAAGCTGGCGGAGAGGGGAAAAATAACCGATCCGGAAAACCTCAAGAAATCTGGATGGATCGGAGCGGGTATGCTGCTGCTGTTTATCTTTGGGGAAAGGATCCATTTGCTGCCAGCAGTAACCGCTTTGATCGGAGCCGCAGCCCTGCTGCTTTGGATCAGGCCGGATATCGAGGAAATGATTGGTGCGGTGGACTGGACCACTCTGGTGTTCTTTATGTCTCTATTCATCGTGGTTGGAGCAATCCAGGAAGTGGGTCTGATCAGCATCATCGCCTCTCAGATAGGTAAATTGATCGGGGACAACCTGATTCTGGCAATGATCGTTGTTACCTGGTTCAGCGCTGCCCTTTCTATGATCGTCGCCAATATCCCCTTCACTGCAGCTATGCTTCCAGTGATTGGCTATTTGACAACGATCGTTCCCGGTGCAGACTCAAAGGTTCTCTTTTATTGTCTCTCGGTAGGAGCAGCCCTGGGTGGCAATGGTTCATTAATTGGTGCCTCGGCGAACATGATCACGGCCGGCATCGCAGAGCGGGCGGGCTATAAGATCACTTATAAGTACTTCATGAAAAAAGGACTCCCCGCCCTGGCCCTTACAATCTCCATTTCGCTAATCTGGTTGTTTATCCGTTTCTGATCCAATCAAGCAGGAGAGAACACAGCCCGCAACCATGGATAAGTACCAGAATGACCCCTACAGGCTGGATCCAGCAGAATGGGTGATGATCTTTCTGAGCTGGATCATCTATCTGGGAGGGATGATCTTTTTTCAAAGCGAGGAGAACGACTGGGCACTCCTGGTCCTGGGCGCGCTGCCAGTGCTGGTCACCGCCTGGTCGCTGGGATTATACTTCGGGGTTGGCTCAGCTCTGCTCAGCACCGGGTCTCATCTGCTGGCCTGTCTGCTGTATTCAGGATACTCAGGGGAGAGCGGTCCCCTTCTGTTTCAGCATGTGATTGGCTTCGCGCTTCTGGCAGTCACAGGAATGTTTGCCGGACACTTACGGAATCTGCAGCGTAAAACCCAGATTGAGCTCATTTCCCTCGCGGACAACAATCAGAGATTGATCTGCCTCTCTAAAGCCCTGGACGCCGCTAATCGCTTGACGTCGGAAATGCTCACCGACAGGAATTGGATGGGCAAGATCCCGGAACTGCTGAAAAAGGTGGCAGCAGCTGCGGATATCGAGCATTTGTTTTTGTTGCAGTTATCCGGGGAGGGTACTCAGCGCTTCACCGGCAAGACCTATCACTGCTGGGCTGATATCCAAACCCGCTACCCGGGAGACGATAACACGGAAATGCCCCCGGAATTGTCCCACTGGGTCGATTCCGCCTGCCGGGATATTCCCATCACGGATTCGCTGGATCAGCTCAGCGAGGCTATCAGCGATTACTTCTATTTGCGGGACTCAGGTCTGTTTGCCATTTTTCCTGTCTTCGCCAATCAATCGCTGTGGGGGTTTATCGGCTTTGAATCCTTCCAGGCACGCCCGGAATGGGATCCCATCGAGCTCAACACTTTCCGGTCCATTGCCCAGGCGCTGGGGGCGATCATCTATAAAAAGCGCATTGAGGAGAACCTGGACTTGCGCGCTAAGGAACTGGACTCTCTTCAAAAGACCAGCTTGAATCTGTCTTCCAGCGATCATCTCGAATCCGGCCTGCACAGCGTCCTGTCGCAGATATACGAGCTGACTCCTGCCTACGACACCACTATCTACCTGAAAGAGAACGGGCAGCTGGTATTTTATCTCTCACTAGGGAAAAACGGTCAGCAAACCCTGCCCCACTCCCATCCAGGCGAGGATAAAATCGCCCGGCTAGTGGGACGATCCGGCCAGGATTATTATATTTCCAATGTCACCGCCTTCGATGACATCGAGGGGTTCACCCTGGACCAGACAGAAGCTCTGATTTCCTTTGGCCTCAAAGCAGCTTCGGAGACGATCGGGGTCCTGAACATCTGGTACCCTGGAACCCGCTCGTTCACCCAGGAAGAAAAGACCATCCTAAGACTGTTGGCTGATCAGGCGGCCACCGCAATTATCAGCATGCAGTTCCTTCAAGCGGAAAGGGAGCAGCGCATCCTGGCAGAATCGCTTCGCAAAGCCAACCTGCAGCTTTCAGATAACCTTGAGCTCGGGGGTGTGCTGGAAAGCATCCTGAAACAAGCCCTGACCCTGGTCTCTGCCCGGGACGCCCAGATATTCCTGTACGATGGCACATCACTGGAATTCGGAGCAGTTATCTACGGTGAAGGCATTCAGCCTGATCCGGTATTCCAGCCAGGTAAGGACAGTCTTTTTTATCGCGCTGTCCGGAAAGGCCAGAGGATCCTGGTGCCGGATATCCAGTCCGAAAACAACCTCCCGGACACCTGGAAAAGCGGCGCCCTGGTCATCTTACCCCTGATCTTTCACCATACAGTGATAGGACTCATGAACATCACCTTTGTTAATCCAGGCGAGCTGGAGGAAGGGCTGCTCCAGGTGCTGGATCTATTGAGCAGCCAGGCGGCAATCGCTATTAACAACGCCAGAACGTTCGAGGAAGAAAGGAAACAGCGTAAGCTCGCCCAGGCGCTTCAGCAGACTGGCCGCTCCATTCAATCTTCTCTGGATCTGGAAGTCGTCTTAAATCAGATTTTGACCCAAATCGCCACGGTGATCGATTACGATTCTGCTAATCTGATCCTGCTTGAAGAAGGAGTCGTCCGCACCGTACGCCAGGTAGGAACCCAGGGGGCTGGTAAGCGGGACAATCCCGGCGACCCTGCCGCTGATTTGGATATCTCGGGATTCAGCACACTGGATAAGATCATCAATTCCCAGAGTCCCCTGATCATACCTGACACCACCCAGAGCGCAGACTGGGTCGTGACGGAAAGCACCAGGGACGTACTTTCCTGGGCAGGAGCGCCAATCATCGATGAAGGCCAGGTCATTGGATTTTTATCCCTGAACAGCCATGTCCGCGATTTTTACAACCCGGACCTATCGGAAATTCTGACCGCTTTTGCCGGACAGGCTTCTATCGCACTGCGGCATGCCCGCCTGCACAAGGAAATCCAGGAATTGGCTATCACCGATCCTATGACCAATATCCTGAATCGGAGGGGGTTGGACCGCTGGGGTCAATACGAGATCGACAGGGCCAAGCGCTTTGGCAGCTCGCTTTCTGCCATCTTCTTTGATCTGGACCACTTCAAGGATATTAACGATACCTACGGCCATGACGCGGGGGATGTAGTACTGTGCCAGGTTGTTGACTGCTGCCGGAATGTGATCCGGAAGATCGATATCCTCTCCCGCATGGGTGGAGAGGAATTCCTGGTCATCCTTCCGGAAACCCCCCTGCCGATCGCTATCCACGTGGCGGAGCGCATTCGAAAAACGGTAGCAGGGCATGAATGTCAAATCAACGGCCAATCGGTTAAAATCACCCTCAGCCTGGGGGTTGTCGAATTGAGCGAGGAGATGGACACCTTGGCCGAGCTGGCAAACGCGGCGGACCAGTATATGTACCACGCTAAAAAATCCGGCCGCAACCAGACAGCTTATCCCACCAGCTAGTTTAAAATTCTCCTCTCCCCCTTGACAGCTCCCCGACAGTTATTTATACTGTAATTGACCGACCGGTCAGTTTATTATCCTGGCGGGATGAGATGTCTCCAAAAGCCGATGTTTCTGAAGAGCGCAAGAATCAGATCCTGGAAGCAGCCAAGAAGACCTTCGCCAAGAAAGGGATCCATAATACCCGCATGTCTGATATTGCCGACACCAGCGGCCTGAGTAAAGGAGCCCTCTACTGGTATTTTGAAAGCAAAGACGCCATCATCCTGAGCCTGCTGGAAAAGGTCCTGCAGCCCGAGATTCAGGACCTGAAATCACTGCTGGAGGAAGATTGCCCTGCTGAAGAGAAACTGCTGCTTTACGCGGAACGCGGAGGACAGGACATTATAGGTATGCTGAAATGGATGCCCCTGATGTACGATTTCATTGCCCTGGCATTCCGGCAGAAAAAAATCAAACAGGCAATCTCAGAGTACTACCGGGAGAACTTACAGCTCCTGGAAAACCTCATCCAGCAAGGCATCGACGCTGGAGAATTTCAAACAGACAGCGCTCTTGATGCTGCCATCACAGTAGGCTCCATCATTGAGGGCACGGTAATGCTCTGGCTATATGATCCCGGACATATCGACATCATCCAGCACATCCAGAGCAACACCCGCCTGCTATTGGATGGTCTGCGGTCTGACCCCGGGAAGGAGCACCTGTGAAATTTCCCACCCTAACCTCTGAGAAAACAAAACCCATCCCGGGAAGCTGCCCGACCGGGGCTGCCGGGAAATCATTAATATTGAACCAAATCATGTAAAGGAGACCAAAATGGACCTGCTATTCTTAATTATCGCTATGATCCTGATTGGACTGCTGATAGGCTATCTGGCAGGTTATATCTGGAAGGAAAACCGCCCCATCGGCGTCAAGGGTGACTACATCGCCGCAATTCTCACTACGATAATTGTCGGTGTGATGGACTGGCTGGTCATACCCGCCATGGGATTCAGCAACACAATGCGCTGGCTCGGGGTGATCTTCGAACCAGCAGCCTCGGCGCTAATTGTGCTCTGGATCATCAGAAAAGCCAAGCAATGAAAATGGAAGGAGCAGGGCATGGCTTCATTTCAGACTGAAATCGAACTTGATGCCAAGCTAGGCAGGTTGTACCGCTACCTGGTGGTCAATATCTCTTTGACCTATATCATGGCAGCAGTCTTTTATGCCGAACAATTCCATTTCTGGCAGCATGCCTTAAGTGAGCTCGGTACGACCAGGACCCTACTGGGGACGCCCAATCTCACATCCGCAACCATTGTCATCATTGGCATGTTCATCAATGGACGGCTGCTGCTGGAACTGGCCCGGACCTACTATCAGCATCCCGGCGCTATAAATAACAGGACCAAGGGTATCCTGCTCTATTTGAGCAGCCTGGGCGCATTCGTCAACATCATCCCTAATAATCTGTTTCACACCATTCACACTATCGGGAGTGCCTTTTTAATCGGTGGCATATTCCTGCTGGATATACAGATCCTGCGGGAGCGGATCGCTTCCGAAAAAACTCTCAGCCCTTATCTCCTGGCGGGAACCCTGACCCTCTCCGTTGGGGCTTACGCCGTGGCTTACTTTACCCAGATGCCAATTGTCCAGGCGATCCAGAAGATCTGCGTAGTCGACCTGCTGCTGGTCTTCTATGAAAGATCCTGCAGCCTGCTCCGCCTGGCGAATCCTTCTGTATACCCCAAACCCTCATAGATGAACGTCAAGACAGAGTGGTTATGACAGACCAAGCCTATATTCAGATTAACGAATTGACCAGGAAATTCAAAGACAAGGTCGCCCTGAATCAGATTAACCTGACGGTTAAACAGGGGGAGCTATTCGGCCTGGTCGGCCCGGACGGCGCCGGGAAAACCACTCTGCTGCGCACTCTGGCAGGCTTGCTGACCATCACCGAGGGTGAGGTCCTGGTCGACGGCTTCGATCTCCGCAAGGACCCTGAGTCCCTCAAATCGCACCTCGGCTACATGGCCCAGGAGTTCAGCCTTTACGGTAAACTCTCTGTGCTGGAGAACATGCAGTTCTTCGCCGAGCTATACGACGTTTCCCCATCCCAGCAAAAGGAGCGTTTTCCCAAACTACTTGAATTCGCCCGTCTGACAGAATTCCAGAACCGGCGGGCAGCTAACCTGTCGGGGGGAATGAAGAAAAAATTAGCGCTGGCCTGCACCCTGGTGCACCAACCCCCGATCCTGCTGCTGGACGAACCCACTACCGGTGTGGATCCCATCTCCCGGCGTGAGTTCTGGAAAATCCTCAACAACCTCCACGTCCAGGGCACAACCATCATGGTCAGCACGCCTTATATGGATGAAGCAGACCGCTGCTCGCAGGTTGCCTTGATCTACCGGGGTTCGATTGTGGAGTGCGATTCCCCTGCGGCCATCAGGGGGCAGCTGGCCGGAGAAATGCTCAGGATCATCACCAGCGATTGGCTGCGAGCCCGGGAGGTTCTGCTGCCGCTTCCTGGCGTGAAGGAAGTTCAAAGCTACGGGGAAGCCCTCCATGTCCTGGTTGACTCTACGTCTATAAGAACCCGGGCTGTTGAGAAAGCCCTCACCGGGAACGGTTTAGAGATCAAGGAAATCAGGGAAATCACCCCCCGCATGGAAGAAGCATTCATCTCGTTAATCCGCAAAATGGACCGGGCTTGATATTATGTCAATTCGCCATCTCTGGGCCGTCATTCGCAAGGAAATCCAGCACATCCTCCGGGATCGGGGCACTCTAATTTTAGTGCTCATCACCCCTACCCTGGTTCTGCTGCTGATGACCTACGCGCTGGCGGTGGACATCGAGCACGTGCCCATTGCTCTCCTAGACTATGATAAGAGTTCGCTCTCCAGAGAACTCATCCAGCAAATCACCGCCGGTGACGATCTTGACCTTTATGCGAGTGCCAGCTCCCCCGAACAGATCGAGGAACTGCTGATCCGGGGGAAGATCAAGGCCGCCGTGATCATCGACCCGGGATTCAGCACCGACCTGCTCTCCTTGCAGGGATTCAATTTACAGGTGATCATTGATGGTACTGAACCCGAGACGGGCGGCTTCGCGGTTGACCATATCGGCTGGAGAGCGGAAACATTTGCCAACACGATCCTTGCCAGCCAGCTTCAGGCAGCCGGCTTTCCCCTGGATTCCCTGCAGCCGATTGATCTGCGCATCCGGGCCTGGTACAACCCTAATCTGGCTCCTGAGGTGGATCTGGTCCCGGGATTATTATCCATCGTGCTGGGTTTTCCAGCATTCTCAGTGGCTCTAACCCTGGCAAGAGAGCATGAACACCGCACCATGGAGCAGCTCCTGGCCACACCGGTTAAACGTATCGAACTGCTGCTGGGCAAGATGATCCCTTATATTCTGGCGGGGTTATTGAATGTCATTTTCATTCCCCTGATCGCCATGGCCTGGTTCAAGGTGCCCTTCCATGGGAATTTTCTGGTGTTCTTCTTCCTGTCGGTAGTGTTCCTCTTCGCTGAATTAAGCATGGGGATGGTGATTGGCGTTTTCATGCACTCGCAATCAGCCGCTCTGGCTCTGTCCTTCCTGGTTGTCATGTTCCCTGGTTTTTTCCTGACCGGGATTTTCTTTCCCATCGCCTCGCTTCCGGAGATGGCTCGCATGGAATCCCTGTTCCTGCCCGGGACCCATTATGCCGTGATCACCAGAGGCGTATTCCTGACCGGAATCGGCCTGGAAATTCTCTGGCCCTATGCGGTGATGCTGGTATTTCTGGGACTGATCTTCACAGGAACGGCCGCCCTGTTCTTTAAAAAGAAGCTGGCTTGAGGAAACAATGAGATGATCAGAAGAATCCTGGCCCTGGTAAAAAAAGAGTTCCTCCACCTTAAGAACGATTGGTGGCTGCCTGCTTTTATGCTGTTTGGGGGAGCCCTGGAGCTGCTGATGGTGGGCTGGGCAACTTCCCGCCCCATCAGCAATCTACCGCTGATGGTCTGGGACATGGACAGGACAACCGCCAGCAGGAACCTGGTAATCTCGCTGGAAAACACTGATGTCTTCGAGCTCGCCGCCCCGGCCTCGTCGCTGGCTGAAATTACAGGAAGAATGGACCGCGGCACCATCTATGCTGCCGTCGTCATTCCCGAGGGTTTTTCAGAGCAGCTCTATTCCCCAACCGGGTCCCCTGTTCTGCAGGTGATCCTGAACGGAGCCGAAAGCATACCGGCCAAAGAAGCTCTGCGGGCTATCGAAGGTGTTGTGCGTTATTTGGGCGAGCGGGTCGCCCTGGAGCAGATCACCATCAGACCGGACCAGCTGGAAGGTTTCAATTTCAGCTTGCGAGTCTGGTTCAACGAGGCTCTCAACGAAGAATTTTTCACCACCCCCGCCGAGCTGGCCCTGATGCTGGAGTTTACCATCCTGATCTTTGCAGCGCTGACCTTCTCCCGGGAGCGGGAATTCGGCACTCTGGAGCAGCTCCTGGTGATGCCCTTTTCCTCAGCGGAAATCATCATCGGAAAATCGATTCCGGTTGTCCTGGTGGGCATGTTTGATTTCGGATTGATGCTGAGTGCAGTCCACTTCGTTTTCCATGTGCCAGTGCGGGGATCTCTGGCGCTGCTGCTCATACTAGCTTTTCTCTACACGCTGGTAGAACTGGGAAAGGGCATGGCCATTTCCGTATTCTCAAGGAGCCAGCACCAGGCTTTTCTGCTGGTATTAACGGTGGGGATGATCGACTTCATGTTCACTGGATATGCCGCTCCTGTGGAATCCATGCCCGAGATCATCCAGAAGGTGGCCAATCTGATCCCAGCTCATCACTGGCTGGACATCGTGCGTGGAATATTGCTGAAAGGCACAGGAGTAATGGACCTGCTGCCAAGCATCCTGTGGCTGCTCCTTTTGGGCAGCGTGATCGGGGCCTTTTCCCTGCGCTATATCCGCAAAGCCCTGGACTGATAACCATGAGCGATAACATTACCATTCAAACCCAGGATCTGGCTAAGAAATTCGGCGACTTCACAGCGGTCGATGGGGTCAGCTTCACGGTGGAAAAAGGAGAGATCTTCGGCTTTCTGGGGCCTAACGGCTCCGGTAAAACCACCACCATCCGGATGATGCTTGGCCTGCTCCCTCCCACCCGGGGATCGATCGAGGTGCTGGGTGTGCCTGTCCCCGATCAGGTGCAGTGCATCCTTCCCCGGATCGGGTATATGTCCCAGCAGTTTTCTCTCTATAATGACCTGACGGTTTCCCAAAACCTGGAATTTTACGGCCAGGCCTACGGTCTGAAGACTACCGAACTCGCTGACAAGATCCGGGCAGCTGTTCAGCGATCCGGGCTGGAAGGCTATGAAAACACCACCACCAGCGATCTTTCAGGCGGTTGGAGGCAGCGCTTGGCGCTCAGCGCCGCCATCCTGCACCGCCCTCAAGTGCTTTTCCTGGACGAGCCCACTGCCGGGGTTGATCCCCTATCCCGGCGGGCTTTTTGGGATCTGCTTTACGGTCTGGTTGCGGAAGGCATCACAGTCTTTATCACCACTCACTATATGGATGAAGCAGAGCACTGCCACAGGCTGGCTTTTATCCAGCACGGGGTCCTCATCGCCCAGGGAACCCCTGCCAGCATCAAAGAGAATACCATGTCAGAAACCGTACTGGAAATCGAATCCTCAGACCCTGAAAGGCTGCTGGAAAGGATTTCCAACCAGGTGGGATCTGGTTTGCTTTCGGAGCTGGAGGCAGAGCTGTACGGTTCCCTGATCCATGTCATAACCCCTCAGCCGCAAGCACACACCCAGATATTGCGGGCCATCGCCCGGGAAGCAGGGGTGAAGATCCACAAACTGATTGAAATTGAACCCTCTCTGGAAGATGTATTTATCGCCTGCATGCAAGGCCACAAAACTGGAGGCTCACATGAAAAATAAACTTGCCCTTTTAACTATTATCGGGATCATCACTGCAGTTCTGTTGACAGGCTGCGGCAGTTCAGGGGGTAGAAGCGGTCAGGCCGATTCTGAACCCATCCAGGCTTCAGGTGTGGTTGAGGCAGAGCAGGTCAACATCGCCGCTGAGCTTCCCGGCAAAGTCGCTGAGATATATGTTGCTGAGGGCGACCGGGTAGAAGTCGGAGAGCCGGTCCTGCTTCTCGATAACGGGCTGCTGCTCGCCCAGCAAGCCCAGGCCCAGGCTGCTTATGATGCCGCGCTGGCTCAACTGGAGAGCGCCAAGGCTGGCGAAGAAGCCGCAGCAGCTTACCTGCAGACAGCGGAACTGAATCGGGAAGCAGCTGAGATTTCCTACCGGCTGGTCCTTTCCCAGATCCAGCAAATCTCCGGGAACAACCGGGTGGCTGATTGGAACCAAACCTCTCCTGATGAATTCAACCTCCCTGCCTGGTACTTCCAGCAAAGCGAGAAAGCGGATGTGGCGGAAACTCTGGCTGATCAAGCCTGGGAATCCTATCAGGCTGAACAGAAAAGCTACCAGGCGGTTGCCGCGGAAGTTGCTGACGGGAAATTCCTGGAAGCAGAAAAGCGCCTATCTGAAGCCCGGGCGGCTTTCCAGGTTGCCGAAGCCCTCTCCAACCGGCCGGTTGGCTACACCGGCTGGCAGGAGATCACTGACCAGGTGGACACTATCCATGATGACGCAAAAGCTGAGCTGGAAGCTGCCCAGGAAGCTTACGATCAACTGCTAGATGAACCGAAATATGCTGAGATCCTGGAAGCCCGGGCCAGGCTGACCGTTGCCAGGGAACGCTATGATCTGACCAGGGATTATCTGCTAGCTCAGTTCACGGGAGCCAAATCCCTGGAGGTTCAGGCCGCTGAAGTAGCGATTGAGCAGGCTGATGCTGGGGTAGCCCAGGCCCAGGCCCAGGCAGCTCTGGCGGAGAACAACCGGGTAAGCGCTTCCTCAGCTGTAGAAGGCGCCGAAGCTGCCCTGGAGCTGGTTTCCCTTCAACTGGAAAGGATCCAGCTTACCACTCCCATTTCAGGGGTGATCCTCACCCGGACGGTAGAGCCAGGAGAAGTGATCGGGGCTGGCTACACACTACTGACGGTTGGGGATCTGGATCAACTCACCGTAACGGTGTATCTGCCGGAAGACAGGTACGGGCAGATCTCCCTGGGAGATGCCGCCGAACTTACTGTGGATTCCTACCCGGATGAAGTCTTCCAGGCAGAGGTGATCTGGATCGCGGATCAGGCGGAATACACCCCGCGTAATGTGCAAACCCAGGAAGAGCGCCAGAACACGGTCTATGCTGTTAAACTTGCCATCCAGGCTAAAGGCATCCTCAAGCCGGGCATGCCGGCTGATGTGACCTTCTTCCCCTGAAAAGGCAGGTTGATTAAAAGTAAAAAGGAATCCCCGCCGAAATGACCGGGATTCCTTTTTTATTTTAACCAGAAAATCAGTCTTTCAATGCTTTGTCCAGGCGCTTCAGGTCAATATTATCCTTGACGAAGCCGATGAATTTATCCAGTTTGTCTTTTTGTCCCAGCCTGGTCTTCCCGAAAATGCTGTCAAGGGCCTCAACCGTTTCCATGGTGTTCCCGGGAACCAGCAGGATGGGGACACACATTTCCTCAGCCTGCTTGATTATCAGGTTGCTGGGATGAAGATTGCCGGTGAGAATCAGGCAGGTAGTGGAAGTTTCCATAGCGGCCAGCTGGATATCAGTACGGTCCCCGCCGGTGATCACAGCTTTATTGGGCTGCTTCCGGAACCTTCTCAGGGCTGAATCCTCGGTCATCGCTCCCACCATCAGTGCTTCCACCAGGGCGTCCTCCTCATAACAGGCTGTCAGAACCTCGGCTTTGAGGACATCAACTATCTCCCCGACTGACAGGGCTGCCAGCTGATTATCATCAGGCAGTACGCCCAGCACCGGAACACCTTTCTTCTCCAGGAAGGGAACCACCAGATTATTCACATAGCTCAAAGCGTGCTGGGGAACGCGGTTGATCACCACTCCAGTAAGGGCCTTGGGAAGCCGCAGCTTGGCCACCAGCACATCATCCAGCAAACAGACATCATCTATGTATTTCACAACAACAACGATAGCACTGCCCAGTTCCCGGGCCACATCAGGTGTAGGAAGGCCGATCGCGTAGCCTTCCCGCAGGCTTCCTCCCCCCTCCAGCAACAGTATATCCCGCCTCTCTTCTAAAGAACGGGCTGTGTCGAGAACCTGGGGCAGATAATCCACCGTCTCCTTGGCTGTCAGATGGTCCCGGAGCATTTCAGAAGTGACCACTACCGGCGCCATCTCCCATGGTTTGGCATTGATGCCCAGAGTATCAATTACAAAGGCAGCGTCCTCGTCTGCGATGTTGTCCCCGATCCTCCAGGGATGGGCGCTGTAAGGTTTTAAGTAGCCAACGTTAAGGCCGCGTTCCTGGTAGATCTTTCCCAAGGCCAGGCAGAGCGATGTTTTGCCAGAATATTTCTCAATGGAGGTAATATACAAGGATTTCATTTTCCTCTCCTTACTTTTCACTTTCTAATACCAGGCGCATATCAATTGCAATTGCACCCTGGCCTTTGGGATAAACGATCAGGGGATTGATGTCCAGCTCCGCAATCTCGGGAAAGTCCTCTACCAGCTGTCCGATACGCAGCAGGGTGTCAATGATAGCTTCTTTGTCAATTGGCGGATTGCCCCGCACCCCTTCCAGGAGTGCCTTGGAGCGGATCTCTTTCAGCATGTCTTCCGCATCGTGTCTTGTGAAAGGAGCGATTCGGAAAGTGACGTCTTTCAAAGCTTCCACGTAAATGCCGCCCAGACCGAATGTTACCAGCGGGCCAAATTGCGGATCCCGGTTCATACCGATCAGGATTTCCATCCCTCCCGGGGGAGCCATTTCCTGCACCTGACAGCCCCAGATCTCCGCTTCTGGCAAATACCGCTCGGTCCTGAAGATCATCAGATCGAAGGCATCTTTGACCTGGTCCGCGGTTTCCAGTCCAACCTTGACACCGCCAACATCAGTCTTATGGAGAATATCAGGAGAGGCGATCTTCAATACCACCGGATAACCGATCTCCCCGGCAATATCCACCGCTTCCTGGGAGGTTTTAGCGAGTTTGGATTGGGGAATGGCTATGTCATAGGCTCGCAAGATATCCCAGGCTTCGGCATCTCCGATCGCGAAACGACCATCCTCTTTCGCCCCATCAATTACCCGCTGGATGGCCTGGTTATCCGCTGTGAATTTCTCAAAGACCGGATCCTGCCGCTCCTGGATCGCTCGATATTTTGACATGGCTCTGAAAGCCAGAGAGGCGCGCTCCGGGAAGGAATAGTTAGGAACGTTATACCCCCGCAGGATATGGATGCCCGCTTCAACTTTGGCTTCTCCCATAAAACAGGCCAGAACTGGCTTGTCAATTTCCAGGGATATCTCGCCTATAGCCCTGGCGGTCTCTTCTATCTCTGTCATAGCCTGGGGGGTCAGGACGACCATGATCCCATCCACATTGGGATCCCGGGAGACAACTTCCAAGGCGAACCGGTAGCGGTCGGCTTTAGCATCTCCCAGCACATCCACTGGATTGGCAGCGCTGGCAGCATCGGGGAGATACTGCTCCAGCTCCTGGATGGTGTGAACCTCAAGTCTGGCCAAACTCATACCGCTTCTTTCCAGGGCGTCTGTGGCCAGAATACCCGGACCACCCGCATTGGTGACAATAGCGATGTGGTCATCCCTTAACAACGGTTGGTAGCCCAGCGCCAGGGCCATATCGAACATACCGGCCATATCACTGGCCCTCAGCACACCTGCCTGGTGAAAGGCGGCCTGATAGGCCTGTTCCGATCCCGCCAGGGAACCAGTATGGGATGACACCGCCCGGGAGCCCGATTTAGTAACACCGGACTTGATAGCAACCACCGGTTTTACCTTGGTTACCTCACGGGCGACCTTGATGAATTCCTGCCCATTCGGTAGACCCTCACTGTACATCAGGATCACACTGGTATCCGGGTCATCAACCCAGGCTTCCAGCAGATCGATTTCACTGACATCGGCTTTGTTGCCCAGACTGACGAATTTCGCCAATCCCAGTCGCCCTGCCTGAGCCCAATCCAGAATTGCCGTGCCCAGAGCCCCCGATTGGGACATAAATGCCATCGGTCCCTGGGGAGGCGTGCCTGCTGAAAATGAGGCGTTAACCGGGGTGAAGGTATCAATTATGCCCAGGCAGTTAGGACCGATCAGGCGGATCTTATACTGTTTAGCGATCTCGACCAGCTCCAGCTCCCGTTCCAACCCTTCCATCCCGGCCTCGCGAAAACCGGCGCTGATCACCACGACCGCCGGGATGCCCTTCCGACCGCATTCTTCCAGGACCGGCGGCACATGGGGATAGGGGATGACGATCACAGCCAGGTCGATCTCGTCGGGGACTTCCAGGACAGACGGATAGGCTTTCTGGCCCAGAATTCGATCCGCTTTGGGGTTAATTGGGAAAACCTTTCCTACATTTACATACCCCCCTTCCACCAGGTTATCCAGAACCGCATATCCCAGTTTATCCGGGGAGGTTGAGGCTCCTATCACGGCAACCGATCGGGGATGAAAGAATTCTTCCAGCATAAACACTTCCTGAGTAAGATATTTTAGTAAAAGTGCTCTCCAGGACATCCTGGCAGCTGCCTGCCAGGAGAACCCCTATTATGATCAGGTTCAACCACTGCTCCCTTAAAACACCGCGGGACATTATACTCCAAAAATGATAACCCTGAAAATCAAACAGTCCCAAGGCGGAAAGTTCAGGACTGTCTGGACCGACCTGCCACGTGCTTTCCAGTCATTAATAGCAAGCCCTGGATAAAGGGATATTCAGCCGTACACATCCAGGTTCCTGTCCTGGAGAACCGGCATCCAGCGCCTGGTCTTCTCGGTCTTGTCAAGCTGAATCCCTGCCATTAGCACGCAGGGATCCTCCTCCCCGCGAATGAGGATTTTTCCCTGGGGGTCTATCACGGCGCTTCTGCCTCCCAGCCGGGCTCCCTGGCTCGTCCCCACCTTATTCACGGCCGCGATAAAACATTGGTTTTCCACCGCTCTGGCCTGAAGCAGGATATCCCAGTGAGCAATCCTTTTCCGGGGCCATTCCGCCACCAGGAAGATCATCTCCGCCCCCCTGACAGCATAAGCCCGGAACAGTTCAGGGAAGCGCAGATCATAGCAGATTGCCAGACCGACTTTCCCCCAGGGGGTATCGATCAAAGTCAGGTGGCCCCCCGGCTGAAAATAATGATCTTCTTTCAAGAACCGGAACAGATGGGCCTTCTGGTACGCACCAAGTCGCTGTCCCTGCTTATCCAGCAGGACAAATGTGTTGTAGTAATTTCCATCCCTCTCCTCGATCAAAGACCCTCCCAGACCAATTTCGTGGCTGCTGGCCAGCTGCCGCATACGTTCAAACCAGCCAGAGTCCAGAGGACTGGCATAGGTGGGAGCGTTTTCCAGATCATAGCCGCTGGCCCATAATTCAGGCAGCAGCAGGATGTCCGCCCCCCTACTGGCAGCTTCCCCGGCAGCTTTCTCAACCGTCCGATAATTGCTCTCCAGGGCTCCCGGTGGTAAATCCAATTGGGCGAGGGCGATCTTGGGATTCATAATCCTCCAATCATACAGAAAAACTAAGGAGCAATGGGCCTTTCAGGATCGGTGATCCATTCGCTCCAGGAGCCAGGATATAAGCGCGGCATGTCGAATCCGGCCTCGACCATAGCAATCAAGTTGTGAATGGACGTGACACCTGACCCACAATAGACAACAACCCGCTCTGGAGGCAAGCCATTTAGCAGGTTTTCAAAACGCTCCCGCAGCGCAGCGGGAGCCAGAAAGTAACCTTCTCCGTTCAGGTTGAGTTCGTAAGGGGCGGTGACAGCTCCGGGGATGTGGCCCGCTATCTTGTCAAGCGGTTCTTCCAGTCCCCAGTAGCGCTCCGCTGCTCGAGCGTCTAAAACGAGATACCCATCATCCTCCCGGACCTGGTTGACAAATTCGCTGTCCACCATATACTCCGGATGCTCCCGGGGCGGGAATTCCTTCCTCTCCCTGGTTCGCTGACCGCTTTCCACGGGATAGCCTGCCTTTACCCAGGCCCGCCAATCCCCATTCAGCACAGCTACTCGATCATGGCCCAGCCAGCGCAGCATCCACCATAATCTGGCAGCCATTGCTCCCCCCGCATTGTCATAAGCGACCACCTGTACAGTATCGTCAATGCCCCAGCTGGATAGCCGCTCAGCAAAGGTTTGGCTGTCTGGAAGTGGATGCCGTCCGGTCTTCCCGGGTATGATCTCGCCAGAAAGATCCCTGTTCAGATGAACGTAGACAGCGCCCGGGATATGAGCCTCCAGATATTCCTGATATGCCAATTCCGGTTCTCCCAAATAGAACCGACAATCCATAACTGCCAGGGAAGGATTGTCCAGCTCAGCTTTCAGAGCCTCCGCAGAAATGATGGTTTTGTATTCCATAGATCAATCCTCTACTTGGTTTCCAGCAGATCGGTCTTCGGGGAGTAAACCCCGCTCTCTTCCAGATAGTCGGCGACAGCCGGGTTCAGAAAATGCCGGAAGGGGGCGCCCTGTTTGGCCCGCTCCCGGATCAGGCTGGAAGAGATCTCCAGCATCACCCCGGACAAAAAAGAGGTCTTCTTGGTGATGCCCGGCAGTTCCTTTTCCAGGTCGTCCAGATTGGTGTGAATGCCAGGGCGGGGAGCGACTCCCAGCTGATCAACCGCGGCCAGTAATCTGGCTGGCTGATACCAACCGGGCAGATCCCTGAGGGAATCCTCCCCGATGATATATATCAGCTCCAGTGAGGGGTCTTTATCTTTGATGATCTCCACGGTGTCAGCCGCATAATGAGGAGCCGGGCGGTCCAGGTCGATTAGGGAAATCATGAAGGCCGGCTCACGGCTGGTAACCAGCTCCAGCATTTCCAATCGCTGTTCCACCGGGGAAATGGACACCTTCTTTTTATGAGGAGGATCAGGGGTGATCAGCCACATCACCGCGTCCAGGTTCAGCTGATAGAGGGCTTCCTGAGCCAGAATCTCATGTCCCAGGTGAGGGGGATCAAAAGTGCCTCCAAAATAACCTGTCCGCTCTCCCGCCATCAATCTTCCCACTCCAGCTCATGGTCACCGATTATCACTATATCGCCAGATTGGACACCCGCGTCCCGCAGCGCCTGGTCGACTCCCATGACCTCAAGGATCTTTTGGAAGCGTCTGATGGATTGAAAATATTCCCAGTAGGTCATTGCCGCGGCCCGTTCCAGTGCCTTGCCAGAGATCCTCCACCCCCGATCAGTCTTCAAGATCACGTAATCCTGCGGAGAGCTGTCCAGTCTGTACACCGGCAGCTGGTCGGAAGCATCCGGAGCTTGATAGACATACTCAGGGGCCTCCTCCAGCAGTTGGGCCGCCCTGTAGAGCACAGGCTTGATCCCAGTCCTGGTGATAGCCGAGATGGCATAGACATCCTGATAGCCTTTATCCTTGAGCTTTTTCTTGAGATCAGGCCATTTACCTTCAACTTCCGGCTGGTCCATCTTATTCAGCACTACGATTTGAGGTTTTTCCCCCAGGGCCGGGTCGAATAACGCCAGCTCCGAATTGATCTGAGCCAGATCGAGCAGCGGCTCCTCAGAAAGTCCGTCCAGCAGGTGGATCAACACCCGGGTGCGCTGGATGTGGCGCAGGAAATCATGCCCCAGCCCTTCTCCCTTATGAGCACCTTCGATCAGGCCGGGGATATCCGCCAGGATGAGCTGAATCTCACCATCGACCTCCGCCACTCCCAGATTGGGCTGCAGGGTGGTAAATGGATAAGGAGCAATTTTCGGTTTGGCGTTGCTGACAACAGAAAGCAAGGTGGACTTCCCGGCATTTGGGACCCCGATGATACCGACATCGGCTATCAGCTTCAATTCCAACCGGAGGGTCTTCTCCTCTGGAGGCTCCCCCTTTTCCGCCAAGCGGGGGGTTTTATTAGTGGATGTTTTAAACCTGGTATTGCCGCGTCCTCCCCGCCCCCCCTTGCAAACCACCAGCTCCTGGCCAACTTCAACGAGATCACCCAGGAAACGTCCTGACAGCTCATCAAAGACCATCGTACCCGGGGGAACTTTAATGTAGAGATCCTCGCCCGACGCGCCGGTCTGATTCTTTCCCTGACCATTGGAGCCGCTCTGGGCTTTGAACTGCTTTTGGTGTCTGAAATGTGCCAGGGTGTTTTGGTGCTGATCAACAATTAACACAACATCACCCCCGCGGCCGCCATCACCGCCATCCGGTCCTCCCCGGGGCACATATTTTTCGCGGCGAAAACGGATCACACCATCGCCACCTTTTCCGCCGGATACTTCGATCACAACTTCATCAAAATACATATAAGCCGCTGACCCTGTAGGGCCGATTTCCCCTATATTCTGGTTCAGATCTTCTGCAGACCCCCCCTTTTCGCTATTATACCATCGGGCTGAATCAGGAATAATTATGGTACAATGAGATAAGTATCACAATCCTGATAGATATTATCGCCTGAGCAGTTTCCATCCGGGATATAAAATGACATCAGATATTCCTCACATTATCATAGGCAGGTTGCCTCTCTACCTCCGGGCATTATCCAGGTTAAAGAAAGAAGGCTATAATTATGCCTCCTCGCGTGAACTTGGAAAATTACTGGACATATCCCCAGCCCAGATCCGCAAGGATCTGTCTCATTTTGGAGAACTTGGAAAAAGAGGAAAAGGCTACGAGATTGAATTCCTGATCAGCAAGCTCAACCAGATCCTGAACATCGATACCCTCTGGGATATGATCGTCATTGGAGCGGGAGACTTAGGCAGCGGTCTGGCCAGATATAAAGGGTTCTCTGATCGGGGATTCCGGGTATCGGCCATCTTTGACATTGACCCTCAAAAGATTGGGAAAAGCATCGGCAACCTGGTGGTCAGGGACTTCAATGAGATGTGTGATTATGTGGCCGAGAATAAGGTCCAGATCGCGGTCCTGGCCATTCCAGCCCAAAACGCCCAGAGTGTGATCGACGATCTTGTAGAAGTAGGCATAACCGCTATTTTGAATTATGCCCCTATTTATATCAAAACACCTGCTGGTGTGCAGATCGAGCATATCGATCCCTCAGTGCATCTCCAAAAACTCAGCTATTATTTGAAGTAAGCAGCAAAAGAAAAAAGGCCGTGATCCCCTAGCTGGATTACGGCCTTTTTTTATTTTTCCAATCAATCAGGAAATCAAGCTCCTGCGGACTTTCGGGAATATCGCGGGCGAAAATGCCTTTGAGGCGCCTTCGACCACGCAGGTGGTGGGGTTGTCAACCAGATAGGTGGGCACACCCAGCTCTTTGGTGAGCAGCTTTTCCATACCCGGGAGCAGGGCACTACCTCCGCTCAGCGCAATCCCGCGATCTATGATGTCGGAAACCAATTCCGGCGGAGTCTTCTCAAGAACCTTCCGGGCGTTTTCCACAACCTCCTTCAAGGGTGGCTGCAGGGCTTCAACCACTTCATCGGTTGAAAGTGCCAGCGGCTGGGGAAGCCCAGTTACCTGATCCTGCCCCTGAACTTCAATCCCCGATTTCCCTTCCATGGGCACGGCTGCGCCGATCTCAAGTTTGATGCGTTCAGCAGTCGGCTGGGCGATCACCAGGCCGTATTTCCTTCTCACATAGGTAGCGATGGCTTCATCGAAATCCGCTCCGCCTTTCCTGAGGGTTCCAGCGGAGACAATGCCCCACATCGCCAGCACGGCAGCCTGTGTGGCGCCACCGCCCAGGTTGATGATCATATTGCCGGTGGGTGTGTTAATGGGAAGATCCACGCCAATTGCGGCAGCCAGCGGCTGCGGGATCAGAAAAACCTCCCGCGCGCCAGCTTCCAGCACCGCTTCCTGAACTGCCCGGCTTTCAACGCTGGTCGCCCCAAAGGGCACGGTGACCATAATGCGGGGATGGAATAACCTGATAGGGCCGGCTACCTTTTTGATCATGTGTTCCAACAACTTCATGGTCACTTCGAAGTCGGCTATCACTCCATGCTGGAGCGGCCGGGCTATCTCCAGAGTATCCGGAACGCGGCCGAACATGTCCTTGGCCGCCTGGCCGAACTCAACGATCTTTTGCTCGTCGATCGCGATGGCTGCCACGGTAGGTGCCCGCTCCAACAGCACCCCCTCCTCAGCGATCATGGTGTAGTAGGTACCCAGATCTATCCCGAAATCCTGAGAGAATAAGGCCATATATATCCTATTCCGATCTTCCCATCCCGGGAGGTCGTGATCGCTGGCCGCGTTTGCGGAATTGGCTGACAGCCTTCAGGCGCAGGTTCGAACGCCGGAGGGCGGCCTGGATCTGGAGATAGTTCTCGGTATCTGCCCCGCTGTATTCTTCCAGCAGCTTTTCAGCCCTCTCCATCGCTTTCTGGGCGCGCTCCTCATCGATCTCATCGATATTTTCAGCCGCGTCGGCCATCACCGTGACAATATCCGGCTGGACCTCTACAAATCCCCCGGTAGCTGTGAACACCTCTTCCTGATCACCGCGTTTCACCCGGATAACGCCCATTTTCAGAGACGACAGCAAAGGGGCATGGCCAGGCAGTATTCCCATTTCACCCATAGCGCCTGGCAGGATGACCATATCGACGTCATCCTCAAAGACGATCCTGTCCTGGGATACAATTTCACAACGGATAGGCATAATACCTGCTCCTGGTCCTCATCTCAGCTAATGCGCTTAGCTTTTTCAACCGCTTCATCAATGGTTCCCACCAACATGAAGGCGTCTTCCGGGAGGTGGTCATGTTTTCCATCCAGGATCTCCCTGAATCCTCGAATGGTTTCCTTGATGGGTACGTATTTACCAGGCAGGTTGGTGAACTGCTCGGCCACGAACATCGGCTGGGAGAAGAAACGTTCAATTTTCCTTGCTCGCGAAACCGCGATCTTGTCCTCGTCTGACAGTTCATCCATACCCAGAATGGCAATGATATCCTGCAGGTCTTTGTATTTCTGAAGAACTTTCTGTACTTGACGGGTGGTTTCATAATGCTCCAGCCCGACAATATTGGGATCCAGAATGCGCGAGGTGGAGGTCAGCGGGTCCACTGCTGGATAAATGCCCTTTTCTGCGATGGATCTTTCCAGGGCTATTGTAGCATCCAGGTGGGTAAAAGTGACTACAGGAGCGGGATCAGAGTAGTCATCAGCCGGCACATAGATGGCCTGCATGGAAGTGATCGAGCCCGTTTTTGTGCTGGTGATGCGTTCCTGGAGGTCACCCATTTCCGTAGCCAGGGTTGGCTGGTAGCCAACCGCGGACGGCATCCTGCCCAGCAGAGCTGAAACTTCGGCACCAGCCAGGCTGAAACGGTAGATATTATCGATGAACATCAGCACATCCCGACCTTCATCCCGGAACTTTTCAGCCAGGGCAAGCCCTGTTAAGGCTACACGAAGGCGAGGTCCAGGCGGCTCATTCATTTGTCCGTAAACCATCACCGTGTCTTTCATCACTCCCGATTCCAGCATTTCCCGGTATAACTGGGTTCCTTCCCGGGTTCTCTCTCCAACCCCGGCAAACACGGAGTTGCCTTCATGCTCAGTAGCCACTGAACGGATCAGCTCCATGATGATGACGGTTTTTCCTACCCCGGCTCCCCCGAACACGCCGGTCTTTCCGCCTTTTGTAAAGGGAGCTACCAGATCAATGGATTTGATCCCGGTCTCAAAGACCTCCACCGAGGTGGACTGCTCTTCAAAGGAGGGAGCTTCCCTATGGATGGGGTAATACTCATCAGATGCGATCTGGCCCATGTCATCGACCGGCTCTCCCAACACATTCATCACCCGTCCCAGTACTGCCTCTCCAACCGGTACGCGAATGGGGCCTCCAGTGCCTACCACAGGCATGCCCCTTTTCAAACCCGGAGTCGGTCCCATGGCCACGCAGCGAACTTGACCACCTCCCAGTTGGATTTCCACTTCCAGTACCAGATCTTCCCCACTATCTGTATTCACGACCAGAGCATCATAAATTTTCGGCAGGTTCTCTATGGGAAATTCAGCATCAACAACGCCGCCTTTAATTTCGATGATCCGTCCGTTGGCTTCTGTCATTATTCCCTCCACCAAGCTTGATTGTCAAACAACAACACATATAATCGTTCTTCTACTTAGTATTTGTAGCTTCCGCCCCTCCGGCAATATCCAGCATCTCATTGGTAATCGCCTGTTGGCGGGCTTTGTTGTATTCCAGCTGCAGGGCATCCGCCAGATCCGTGGCGTTGTCCGTGGCATTTTTCATGGCAACCATCCGCGCAGAATGCTCGCTGGCCTGGGATTCTATTACAGCATGAAAGACCTGAAGGACTGTAAAGCGTGGAATGATCGCATCCAGTAAGGATTGCTGATCCGGTTCAAAGATGTAACCGCCCGAGTGGGACTCCTCATCTGCGAATTTCTTGACTCGACTTTCCGGGTCCGTCTCAAGAGGAAGCAGTTTCTTGACCACCGGTTTATGAACCATCCTGTTGACAAACTGGGTGTAGATCAGAAACACTTCATCAGCTTCCCCCGCCAGGAACTGGTCCACGGCCAGTTGGCCTATGGGTGCAATGTCCACATAGCTTGGGCGTCCTGGCAGACCGCTGAACTCAGCTAAAATATCCCTACCGCGCCAGAGCAGCTGATCCCGGCCCCTTTTTCCAACGGTGATGTACTTCACCGGAGTTGAGAGGGAAACAGCCCAATCATCCACGGTCCGGGTGATGTTTGCGTTATAAGCACCCGCCAAACCCCGGTCGCTGCTGATCACAATGGCAATGATCTGTTTCACTTCAGGACGTTGGATAAGCAGGGGATGCAGGCTGCTGCGACCTGGCTGACCGGCAATGTGCTGCAGCACCTGCCAGGCCTTTACCGAATAAGGACGGGTGTCCTCCATTTGTTCAATGGCCTTGCGTACCTTGCTGGCGCTGACTGCCTGCAAAGCTCTGGTAACCTGAGATATATTCTTGACGCTCTTAATTCTCTGCTTTACTTCTCGTGCGTTTGCCATGAAACCTCTTCCAGATAAGATCTGGCAGCTGTACCCATCTTATACAGAAAATTCTTCCAGGGCGGATTTCAGCCGTTTTTCAATTTCGTCCGTAATCTGTTTCTCATCCACGATTGCCTGCAGCAAGCTCGCCTGGGTGCTTTCCAAATAAACGATCAAGTTCTCTTCCCACTCGATCATGTCCGCAATCTGGATCTCATCTGCGTATCCGTGAGTCGCCGCGTAGATCACCACAATCTGGTTGGCAATCGGCATGGGAGAGAATTGGGGCTGCTTGAGCACTTCCCGCAGCCTGCGCCCTCGATCAAGCCTGGCCTGGGTGGCTTTATCCAGATCAGAACCAAATTGAGCAAATGCGGCCAATTCGCGAAAAGCGGCCATATCCAAACGCAGCTGTCCGGCAACCTGCTTCATGGCTTTCAATTGGGCATCACCACCTACCCGGGAGACCGAAATGCCGGCGTTGATCGCCGGTCGGATTCCTGAGTAGAAGAGATCATTCTCCAGATAGATCTGGCCGTCAGTAATGGAAATCACATTGGTGGGGACATAGGCAGAGACGTCACCGAGTAAAGTCTCAATGATAGGCAGGGCTGTCAGCGATCCTCCAGAACCCCTCACCTTGACAATCTTACCCTTGACACCGCCTTCCAGAGCCTGTTTAGCATCATCATACGCCAGCGGGCCGACGTATACCTGGCCGTTGACCGCCTCCTTTTCTTCTGCCAGCTCGTCTTTGAAATCTGGCGGCACGATCACGAAATGGTCTGCCAGTCTAGCGGCCCTTTCCAGCAACCGGGAATGCAGATAGAAAAGATCGCCCGGATAGGCCTCGCGTCCAGGTGGCCTTCTCAGCAACAGCGAGAGTTCGCGGTATGACCAGGCGTGTTTGGAGAGATCGTCATAGACGATCAAAGCATCCTGGCCTTTGTCCATGAATTCTTCTCCCATCGCGCAGCCGGCGTAGGGAGCAATGTACTGCAGCGCGCTGGGTTCCTCCGCTGAGGCAGACACAACGATGGTATGTTCCATCGCGCCGTATTCCTCCAGGGTGGCCACAGTCCGGGCAATCCCCGCTTTCTTCTGGCCGATGGCAACATAGATGCAAATGACGTCTTTCCCCTTCTGGTTGATAATTGTATCTATGGCGATTGCGGTCTTGCCGGTCTGCCGGTCGCCGATGATCAACTCACGCTGTCCCCGTCCAATGGGGATCATGGAGTCAATCGCTTTAATGCCAGTCTGCAACGGCTGATCGACGTCTTTCCTTTCGATCACACCGGGGGCGATCACCTCAATGGGACGGTAGCCGCTGTTGCGGATGGGGCCTTTGCCATCAATGGGCTGCCCAATTGCGTTTACCACTCTGCCGACCAGTCCTTCCCCTACGGGAACGGAGGTAATCCGGTTGGTCGTTCGAACCTCCATACCCTCACTGATCTGATCGTATTCGCCCATGATAATGACACCAACCCGGTCTGTTTCGAGATTGAAAGCAGTGCCTACAATGCCATTCTCGAACTGGACCAGTTCCTGGGCTCTTACATCAGAGAGACCGCTAACCCAGGCGATCCCATCCCCGTCCTCCTCGACGACGCCAACACTGCGCACACCCGCAGTTGGTTGAAAATCATCAATAAACTTTTGAAACTCACTCGCAATTTGATTAATGGATTCAGTCACGATACCTCCATTGTGATTGAATTAAATTAAGAACTCTGGTTTTCATGCTCAGTTGCCAATCCCTGATTAACAGCTGAATAAATTATCCCAAAAGAATCCAAAGACATTCGAAAAGGATGATAACTGATTGTCCTCAGATTGTCCAGCAAAACACGATCAGCCGAAGTATCGCAGCGCTATTGTTAACCGGGTTTCCAGATCCAAAGGAGCGTCATCCAGAATGGTCTGCAAGGCCGCCTGAGCCTCCAGGACCGAATACCCCAGGCTGATCAAGGCATCCTGAACCTCTTCATTGATTCCGGCCACCTCAGGAGGAATCACTAATTCCTCAGCAAAAGAGATCCTGTCTTCCAGTGAGAGAATGATCTTCTGGGCTGTTTTCTTCCCAATCCCGGCTACCTGGGAAAAGATCCCTTCCTGCTTGTTCAAGACGGCACGCTTAATGACGTCAGGGGAGTGAGTGGAAAGGGTTTCCAGCGCCAGGCGGGGTCCCACCCCGTTGACCCGGACCAGCTCCCGAAAAAGCGTCAGCTCTTCCTGGTCTGGAAAGCCATACAGAGTCAGCGAATCTTCCCGCACAATCAGCTGGGTCAGGAGGGATATTTTCTCACCCGGATGCAGGGAGTTGACCAGAAAAGCTGGCACATGAACCTGATAGCCGATGCCACCTACCTCAATCACCAGGTAGGATTCCCCCATATTTGTCACATGTCCTTGAATGCTGGCAATCATTTAGCGACTCTCGTCATATAAGTATGGATCCACGACCGAAAAAACCATCAAGGTAAACTTCGTCGGAAAGGCGAAGCTGCCTCCTTTATCTGCCGGACCGCAGGAACGATTCTGGATATTCCATATCAAGCCTGGTTCCGTACACTTCTGGTTGAATGCAGATGGCAGATAGCCACAGCCAGGGCATCTGCCGCATCATCCGGGCGGGGAATTTCATCCAGCCCTAACAGCAGCTTGACCATCTGCTGAACCTGGTTCTTATCAGCCTTGCCGTAGCCCACCACAGCCTGCTTGATGGCCAACGGCGTGTATTCTCCAACGGGCAAATTGGTTTCTGCAGCGGCTATCAACACCGCTCCTCTACCCTGACCCACTTTCAAAGCTGTTTTTACATTTTTTTGGAAAAACAGCTGTTCGACCGCACAGCAGTCCGGCCGGGTTTGCTCGATGATCTCCCGGAGTTCCCGGTAGACATGCAGCAGCCGGCGAGGCTCATCCCAATCGCTCGGAGTTGTGATCACACCGTGAGAGACCCAGACCAGGTCACCTGAGACTTTTTCCCTGATCACCCCATAACCGGTGATAGCGGTGCCAGGGTCTATACCGATTACCGTCCGCGGTTCAGCCATTCAACTATGCTAACCCCGCCAGGGCTTCATCCGTGATCTTGAGGTTGGAATATACTTCCTGAACATCGTCCAGTTCTTCCAGGCTGTCGATTATCCTCATCACCTGGATGGTTTTTTCCAGATCCAACTCGATCTCCTGGTTGGGATCCATCCGCAGACCGGAGGATTCCGGCTGGATTGAAGCAGCCTTGAGCTGGTCGTGAATTGTTTTAAAGACTTCTACCGGGCCAACTATCTCATAGTATTCGCCATCTTCCAGCACATCTTCTGCACCGGATTCCGCAGCAACCTCAAACAGGTCGTCAAAACTAGCCTGATCGACAGGAATGGTAAAAAATGCTTTGCGGGTAAACTGCCAGGAAACAGAACCTTCCTGCCCCATGCTGCCGCCGTGTTTGGTCAGCAAATGCCTGATATCAGCTACGGTGCGATTACGGTTGTCAGTAATGCAGTTCAGCAGTACAGCGATGCCGTGGGGGGCATAACCTTCATAGAGGATCTGCTCCATGGCAGCAGCATCGCGGTCTTCCCCTGTTCCTCGCTTGATGGCTCGCTCAATATTCGAGCTGGGCATATTGGCTGCCTTGGCCCGGTCAATAGCCAACCGCAAGCCGATATTAGCATCCGGATCCCCGCCGCCCTCCCGGGCCGCAATCTGGATCTCCCGGGCCAGCTTGGTATACACAGCCCCCCGACGGGCGTCCGTCTGAGCTTTCTTGTGCTTGATAGTTGACCATTTTGAATGTCCAGACATACATCTCCTCCCAACAAGGACGACTCCAACCTGCGTGTCTAACCAGGTTTAATAATTGAGATTTGCGCTGGAGGTATTATATCATCTCGGACCTACTTCGTCCCCTAAAAGCTCTGAATTCCCACTGTCTGCGGGGCGGGTTGTCAAACGCCCTGGTTCTCTGGCTCGTTTACGACGGTCCAGCTTGTATTTCAAGCAACTCTCCGATAGAATCAATCCAGGAGGCAGCCAATTGTCATCATTTTCGCGTAAAGACTTTCTGAAGCTTTCCCTCTTTGCCCTGCTGGGGACCGGGTTCAAATCCCTTTCCCCCGGTCTGGAAGTTAATAAGACCCTGGGTGTAATCGGCCGCATTGCCGCCGACGAAAAAGTGATCTCAATCCACAAAGAGCCCCACCTGGACAGCGAGATCGTGCGCGCCACTGTCTTTGACGAACTGCTCCATCTCTATTATGAGCTGGATGTTGAGGATGAAAATGGCTCTCCCTCCAAATGGTATCGGGTCTGGGGAGGGTACCTGCCGGGGGTGTATGTCCAGCTGACTCGCTACCGGCTGAACCGTCCTGTAGACAAGATCTTTGAGTGCGGCAATCTGGCAGAGGTGACAGTTCCTTTCACCGATGCCTATTCCTTCAGTGAGTATGACGGCTGGAAGAAAAAATACCGGCTCTATTACGAAACCACCCATTGGATAACAGGGATCAATAATGGTCCTGACGGGAACATCTGGTATGAACTGACCTCTCAGCTTTCCAGCTCGCTGAAATATTATGTGCGCAGGGACCACCTCCGGCTGATCCAGGATGTTGAATATCTGCCAACCAGCATCCATATTCCCCCGGAAGAAAAACTCATCCACGTCTCTCTTGAGGACCAGGTGCTTACCGCCTACGAGGGGGAAAAACTGGTTTACCTGACTAAAATTTCCTCGGGATTGGGATACAAGGAAGTAAACCCCAAGGATCCCTTTGATCCCTTTGCCACCGCAACACCGCGGGGAAATTTCAACGTTACCTCAAAATACCCATCCA
>JANTFT010000015.1 GCA_024763275.1 Anaerolineales bacterium
TGATCGCCGCTGTCAGCGTGGTCTTCCCGTGGTCTATGTGCCCCATCGTCCCCACATTCAAATGCGGTTTCGTGCGTTCAAATTTCTCTTTTGCCATTTGTCTTCTCCTGACCTAAATGATCTCTAAGCCTTGACATTCCAATAGTGTGGGGATTAAACCCCGCCTACAAGTTTTTTAGATAATTCCTCTGATACATTTGAATAATGATCGAATTCCATGGTAAACGCGCCCCGGCCTTTGGTCGCTGAGCGCAGCTCAGTGGCATACCCGAACATCTCTGCCAGCGGGACCATCGCTCGTACTCCCTTTGTACCTCCCGGATGGGCTTCCATACCCAGCACGTCTCCCCGGCGGGCATTAATCTGCCCAATTATATCACCCAGGAATTCTTCCGGAATGATAACCTCTACTTTCATGATCGGTTCCTGCAGTACAGGTGAGCCCTTCTGCACACCCAGTCGAAAAGCCATTGAACCCGCCATCTTGAAAGCCAGATCACTGGAATCTACCTCATGGGAAGATCCATCTACCAAAGTAACCTTGACATCGGTGACCGGATAGCCCGCTAATACGCCGGATTCCGCGGCGGCTCTGACACCTTTCTCGACTGCGGGGATATATTCCCTGGGGATGGCACCTCCCCGAATGGTTTCCTCGAACACGATTCCACTGCCGTCCTTCCCGGGTTCCAGGTTGAGCACCACATGCCCGAACTGTCCATGCCCGCCGGTCTGCTTGACATGGCGGTATTCTACTTTCTCTACCGGTCGGGTGATGGATTCCTTATAGGCTACCCGCGGACGGCCAACCCGGGCCTGGACCTTAAATTCCCGCAGCATGCGGTCTACCAGCACTTCCAGATGCAGCTCACCCATGCCGGAGATCAAAGTCTGGCCGGTATCCCCATCAACCCGTACCTGGAAGGTCGGGTCCTCTTCCGACAGTTTCTGGAGCGCCGTGGCCAGTTTTTCCTGATCAGCACTGGTTTTAGGCTCGATGGCAACCATGATCACCGGATCAGGGAAGGTAATATTTTCGAGGATAATAGGCGACTTGGCGTCACAGAGAGTGTCACCCGTAAAGCTTCCTTTCAATCCCAGCACAGCAGCGATGTCACCCGCTCCTGCTCGGGTGATGTCTTCCCTGCGGTCAGCGTACATCCTGATCAAGCGGCCGATGCGCTCCCGCTTGGTCTTGCCAGGATTGAACACAGTTGTACCCTGCTCGATCACGCCGGAATAAATCCGAATATAAGCCAACCTGCCCACGTACGGGTCAGTGACGATCTTGAATACCAGGGCGCTGAGCGGTTCGCTGTCATCCGGCTTACGCAGGAGGACCTCTTTTGTCTTGGGATCAACACCTTCCACCGGAGGGATATCCACGGGGGAGGGCAGATACTCCACTACCGCATCCAGCAGAGGCTGAACGCCCGTGCTGATCAGGGAGCTGCCGCACAAGACCGGCGTCAGCTTGTTGGCGATGACCGCCTCCCGGAGAGCTTTTTTCAACTCCTCTTCAGTGATGATCACATCTTCGAGATATTTCTGGGTCAGCTTCTCATCGGTTTCCGCAATTACCTCAACCAGCGTGTGGCGGGATTCTTCGACCTCTTCCTTCAGCTCCTCGGGGATCTCAACTTCCACCGGAGACCCTCCGTCCCGGGTTTCCCAGATATAGGCTTTGCGGGTGATCACGTCAATCACACCGCGGAACTGGTCCTCGGCGCCGATAGGCACCTGCAAAGGAAGTGGATTGGCACCCAGGCGTTCCCGGATCATGTCGACTGTGCGGTTATATGAAGCTCCTACCCGATCCATCTTGTTCACAAAACAAATCCGGGGAACTTGATAGAGGTCCGCCTGCCGCCAGACTGTTTCGCTCTGGGGTTCCACGCCCTGGACTGCGTCAAAAACAACGACCCCTCCGTCAAGAACCCGCAGGGATCGCTGAACTTCAGCTGTAAAATCAATATGGCCAGGAGTATCAATGAGATTGATCAGATGACGCTTCCAGACAGCAGATACAGCAGCAGAGACGATCGTGATACCGCGCTCACGCTCCTGATCCATCCAATCGGTAACAGTTGTCCCATCATCGACAGAACCGATTTTGTGCGTTTTGCCTGTGTAATACAGGATCCGCTCGGTCGTGGTGGTTTTACCCGCATCAATGTGGGCAATGATACCAATATTTCGGAACTGCTCGATTGCGTACTTTCTAGCCATACTTTTCAATCAAACGATCACTAAACCCGGAAATGAGAGAATGCCCGGTTGGCTTTAGCCATCCGGTGGGCTTCTTCCCGCTTGCGGATTGCCGCGCCTTCGTTATTAACTGCGCTCAGCAGCTCGTCGGCCAGACACTGATCAAAGGGCAGACCTTTCCGAGAACGGGCTGCTTCCAGAAGCCAGCGGGTCGCCAGGGTAAACTGGCGGTGGGCCGGCACTTCCATGGGGATCTGATAGGTCGCACCACCGATCCGGCGGGGCCGGACTTCCATGCGTGGGGAGGCATTTTGAAGGGCCTGTTCAAAGAGCTCAACCGGATCCTTGCCGGTCTTTTCAGCCATGATATCAAAAGCCCCGTAGACTAATTTTGCTGCCACGTTCTTTTTACCACTTTTCAAGACATGATTGATGAAGGTCTGCACTTTAACGTTGTTATAGCGCACATCCGGCTCAATCTTTCTCCTCTCAGCTTTTCTCCGTCTCATATTAAATCTCCATCAAATAGTTAACTGCTTCCAGAAATCGGGCAAGCTTAGGGGGCTTTGGTCCCGTATTTTGAACGGCCCTGTTTGCGGTCATCCACACCGCTGGAGTCCAACACGCCCCGAACGATATGGTAGCGAACACCAGGGAGGTCTTTCACACGGCCGCCGCGGACCAGCACAACTGAGTGCTCCTGCAGGCCGTGGCCTTCACCAGGGATATAAGCCGTTACCTCGATGCCGTTAGTCAGACGGACACGGGCGATTTTCCGCAGGGCCGAGTTAGGCTTTTTTGGCGTCATGGTTCGCACGATGGTGCAAACACCCCGCTTCTGGGGAGCGCCTCTTTCCTGGCGAATCCTGCGCTGCTTCATCGAGTTGAAGGTATAACGCAGTGCCGGGGCTTTGCTCTTGGTTTTCTTCTCTACGCGTCCTTTACGGACTAACTGATTAATTGTTGGCACATTTGCCTCCGTACTAATCCTGATTCCTTTTCAAATAGCAAGGCCATCGATTTTTCTAGATGGCCTTGGATCGCTCATAAACCGCTATTCAATCGTTCGCTTACGCCCTGTGCTATTCAGGGGCAACGACTAAGCATTTTAACACGCCCAATTTAGAGCGTCAAGCCAGTCCATCTCGCTAGCTTGATCGATTTTCTTTCCGGCAGAGTCCGGATCAGCGGTTTCCCAGACCCAGCAATCCCGTACTCATGCGCGGAATCTGGGAGCGGGTATCTTCCTTTCCAAAGCTGATCACTTCGCCTTCATCCGTGATTGCTTCGATTGACAGACCCAGGCTCTGCATCTCCTTTACCAGCACCCGGAACGAAGCCGGGATGCCGATTTCCTCAATAGGCTCACCTTTGACAATCGCCTCATAGGCCTGCACCCGGCCGACAACATCATCTGATTTTACAGTCAGCATCTCCTGCAGCGTATGGGCAGCTCCGTAAGCTTCCAGAGCCCAGACTTCCATCTCACCAAAACGCTGGCCACCGAACTGGGCCTTTCCGCCCAGAGGTTGTTGAGAGACCAGACTGTAGGGGCCGGTGGACCGGGCATGAACCTTATCCTCGACCAGGTGGTGCAGTTTAAGGATGTCCATCACGCCTACGGTAACGGGATTATAGTAAGGTTCACCGGTCTTGCCGTCATAGACGGTTTGTTTGCCAAACAGCGGCAGGGGCACCCCTTTTTCATCGACCAGCTCTTTCGCCTTTTCCCGGAGTTCAGCCAGCCCCAGTTTTTTCAGCTTGGAGGAGTCATCTCCACCGATCTCCGCAATCCACATTTGCAAACAGGCAGTCACGGCTCTCTCATCCTGGGCATCCCGTTCCTTATTGGGAATCTCCTGATCCTCAAAGAACAGAATCTGGTCAGGATCATAACCCCGGTCTTTCAGCCACTCCACCAGCACGGAGCGGCGGGCATAGATCTCATCCGAAACCAGCTTGTAAACGTCATACCCGCGTTCTCCCAGATAGTTTTCAAGGTACAGTCGCCGGGCTTCGTTGTTGTCCAGCAGGTCAGTGGGCTCGTAATCAAATCCCTCCAGCCATTCCCAGGCTTTCTCCTCGGCTTCCTTCCAGGCCTGTTCGATCATCCAGGTTCTGGCCAGCTCAGCTTCGATCTCGCTTTCCTTGGCCCCGTCAAATACCGGAGTGATAGCCCGGAATCCCAATTTTGTCGCTGCCCAGCCGAGGTGGGCTTCCAGGACCTGGCCGATGTTCATACGGCCTGGAACGCCGGTAGGCGACAGGAGCATGTCCACCGGAGTGCCATCTTCCAGGAAAGGCATGTCTTCCACCGGAACCACTGTGGAAACCACTCCTTTATTTCCGTGCCTGCCGGCGATCTTATCGCCCGCAGTGATGCGGCGTTTCTGGGCCACAAAGACGCGAACCATCTTTTCCACACCCGCGGAGAGATCAGCGTTGTCCTCTCTGGTGAAAACATTGACTTCAATGACCTTGCCCCGTTCACCGTGAGGCATGCGCAGGGAGGTATCCCGCACATCGCGTGATTTTTCGCCGAATATCGCCCGCAGCAGCCGCTCTTCCGGTGAGAGTTCCTTTTCACCTTTGGGGGAGATCTTTCCCACCAGAATGTCATTGGGTCCAACTTCAGCGCCAACCCGGATTATGCCGGTCTCATCAAGGTCTTTCAGGGATTCCTCTCCCACGTTGGGGATATCCCGGGTGATTTCCTCCGGGCCTAACCGGGTATCTCGGGATTCGACTTCATGTTCCTCGATATGGATCGAAGTATAGACATCATTCATGGCCAAGTGTTCAGAAATGACAACTGAGTCCTCAAAGTTGGCACCTTCCCAGGAGAGGAAAGCTACTGTGACATTCTGTCCCAGAGCCAGATTACCCTGTACTGTGGAGGACGAATCAGCAATCACATCACCTTTTTTCACCAGCTGGCTCTTGCGCACGATCGGCCGCTGGTCGATACAGGTGCTCTGGTTGGAGCGTTCATACTTCCAGAGCTTGTATTCCTTGGTTTCATTCTGCTTGTTGCGGATGACGATCTTGTCTCCCACAACAGAGATGACCTCGCCGTCTTCCTCTGCCAGCAGCACCTGTCCAGAATCCAGCGCCGCCGGTCTTTCCATTCCGGTTGAGACGCGGGGAATCTCCGGTGTCAGCAGGGGGACACCCTGCGCCTGCATGTTCGAGCCCATCAAGGCCCGGTTGGCGTCATCGTGGGACAGGAAGGGGATCAGTGCAGCGCTGATACCCACAATCTGGTTGGGTGCCACATCGATAAAATCGATATCAATGGGCTTTACAAACAGGAAATCAGAGTGATGGCGGGCAGAGACTAATTCTTTGACAAATTCAAAATGCTCATTGATCTCAGCGTTCGCCTGGGCGATCACGAAGCGGTCTTCGGAGTCTGCTGCCAGATATTCCACTTCCTCGGAAATAAAGGGAGTTACCGGCACCTCTTCGACTTTAGCCTTCTTGATATCCGCAGCCATTTTAGCGGTGATGCGTTCCCCGGCTTTCCCAAGTACCTTTCCAGAGGAGGGATGCAGAACATCCTCCCGCAGCTGAGCGCCCTCAATTTCAGGGTCCGCTGGTGAGGCTACATTGCGGACCTTACGGTAGGGGGTTTCAATAAATCCGTAATCATTCACCCGGGCATAGGACGCAAAACGCCCGATCAAGCCGATGTTTGGTCCTTCCGGCGTCTCGATAGGACAGATGCGCCCGTAGTGGGATTGATGTACATCGCGGACATCAAAGCCAGCCCGCTGGCGGTGTAAACCGCCGGGGCCCAGAGCGGAGAGCGTCCTCTTGTGCCGGAGCTCTGAAAGCGGGTTGGTCTGATCCATGAATTGTGAAAGCTGACTGGACCCAAAGAATTCCCGCAGTGAGGCCACCACCGGCCGGATATTCACCAGGGTTACCGGTGACATTTTTTTCTTACCGCGGATGGACATCCTCTCCCGAATCACCCTCTCCATGCGGCGGAGGCCGACCCGGAGTTTGTTCTGGATCAACTCGTCCACGGTTTTGATGCGCCGATTGCCCAGATGGTCAATGTCATCCGGGTCTTCTATATTGTTGTTGATCTCGATCATCCGCCGGATCAAATAGTAAACATCCCACTTGGTGATGGTCAGGTGGTCAATCGGCACTTTGTCGTCGAGGTCATATTTCTGGTTGAGCTTGTAGCGGCCAACCCGTTCCAGGTTGTACCGCCGGTCGTTGAACAGCTGGTCTTCCAGGAATTCCCGGGCGTTCTCAACGGTCGCCGGGTCACCTGGGCGCATGCGTTTGAAGAAATCGATCAAAGCCACTTCGGCAATTGTCATCCCTTCCGGAATCTCCCAATCCGGTTCCTGGGCGAAGCAGGCCGGAATAAACATGCGGTCGGGATTGGTATCGATATCCTCGAAGATCGAGATCAGCTCTTCGTCTGTACCTGTTTTAATGGGGGAATCCTTCAAGCCATCGTCAACAGCAGCCAGCGCCCGCAAGAATATGGTTACGGGGATGGTGCGCTGCCGGTTGAAGCGGATGGTCAGGTACCCGGTCTTGCGGGTCTCGAACTCCATCCAGGCACCCCGGTCGGGGATCAATTTTGAAACCGCCAGTCGCCTGCCGGTGGTCCGGTCCACTTCAGCTTCAAAGTAGACGCCCGGGGAACGGATGAGCTGGGACACTATCACGCGCTCAGTCCCGTTGATGATGAAAGTGCCTTTGTCGGTCATCTCCGGGAAGGCGCCCATGAATATTTCCTGCTTGATGGGTTCAGGTACTTTCGCTCCTGCCAGCAGAACAGACACATACAGGTCAGACGCGTAGGTCAAATCACGTTCGACACACTCCTGCACAGAAAATTCCGGATCCTTAAAGCGGTAGGTCAGATCCCATTGTTCTGCTTCCGGGGTTCTGCTGGGAAAATAGAGTTTCATCTTCCCGTTATAAGATTCGATGGGAGAGATCTCGTGGAATAACTCCTCAATTCCCTTTTCCTTCAAGCGCTTGAAGGAATCCAGCTGGACTTTGATTAATGGCGGCAAAGGATACTGGTAACTTATACGAGCGTAATTTTTGGCTTTATCTTCATGAGCCATAGAATGTCCCTCTTCCTTTTTCTACTTGACCAAACTGGTCGGTAGCGGTTACTATACGCGTTAATACGCTCTGGTCTCGAACCAGGGCATGAGAATCGTCCGTTAAATCTGAACACGGATACTGTTTTTATTAACAAGTACCCTCTGGGCTTGCAATTAACCCAGACACACAATTATATAAAATTGTGTTTTATCGGTCAAGGCATCAGTTTTACTATTCAGAGATCCTGCGGCAGCCCAGGAACCAGGGAAACACCTATGGAAACCAGCTTCAAATCCGGTTTTATCGCCGTCATGGGGCGGCCCAACGTCGGGAAATCAACCCTGCTTAACCGCATCCTGGGACAGACCATTGCAGCAGTATCCCCCAAACCCCAGACTACCCGGCTCCAGCAACTGGGGATCCTCACTCTCCCGGAAGCCCAGCTGGTATTCGTAGACACTCCCGGGCTGCACCATCCCCAACATAAACTGGGGGAATTCATGAACCAGGACGCTCTGCACGCCCTGGAGGACGCTGACCTGGTACTGCTGGTCGTGGACGCCAGCTCCCCTCCCGGAGAGGAGGACCTGATCTTCAAGGACACTCTCAAAGAGCTGGACCCACCCCCTCCGGTGCTGTTGATTCTCAACAAGATCGACCTGATCAGCCCCGCAGAACTGCGAAACCGCCAGGATCAGTATCAGAAGCTGGCTCCAGGCGCCCCGGTGATACCGATCTCAGCTACAATCGGCGATAATCTGGATGATCTGGAAGCCAGGATCATTGAGATCCTGCCGGAAGGTCCTCCTCTCTATCCCGAGGATCAGGTGACCGATCTGTTTGAGCGCGAGATCGCGGCCGATTTGATCCGGGCAGCAGCCATGAACCTGCTCGAAAAAGAACTGCCCCATGTGATAGCGGTCAGAATTGATGAATACAAGGAAAGAGAAAGCGGCGGTGCTTACATCGAGGCCACGCTCTTTGTGGAGCGCGACTCGCAGAAAGGCATCCTGATCGGAGAGGGGGGTAAAATGATCAAAGCCATCGGAACCGCGGCCCGCAGGGAAATAGAAGACATGAGCGGCAGAAAGGTGTTTTTAAGACTGCGGGTGAAGGTCAAAAAGAACTGGCGTAACGATTTGAACGCTTTGCGTTTGTTTGGATTCAAGAAATAGATTCTCCCAACCTGGGAGCGATGCCCGCAGGGTGCCCGGTGCGCGCTATTCTTCAAGAACGACGCGGAACTCAATTTTCAGATCAGCCCGATTTCCAGCCTGATCCAGGGCTTTCACAGTTAAGACATGATCCCCTGGAACCAGAGCCCAGGGAATCAGAAAAGGTTCCACTTTGCGGGACGCCAGGAATTCGCCATCCATCCGGAATTCCACCCTTTCGATCTCCGAGCTGTTTGTGAACTGAACTTCCAGCAAGAGCTCTTTACCTGGTTGATAGCTGATCTCCCCCCCGGAAAGATCTGTGATCAGGATAATCTCCGGAGGGGTATTGTCTACCGATAACAGCAGGGAGGTCTTTTCAATGCCCTGGTTTTCCTTGAACAGCACCAGCTGCAGAGCATAAATACCCTCTTCCAGCTCGGTGGTGTCCCAGGTACCCAGGTAACCGCGCTCTACGGGGGTGCTGATCTCATCCCCTATCTGAAGCCAGGAATGGGGATTCAAGCCGGGTCCGAACTGCAGACGAGCAGAGATAAAATCCTCTTCCTGTATCGATCCGGTGATGATAACCCGGCCGCGGACAAAGGAGAGGTTTTCGGGAGTCAACAGGGTTAACCCACCCTGCTCCCGGTTTTGATCCCCCAGATCATATAAAGAAGGAGCTGTTGGGACTCCCGCCTGGGCTGCCCAGTCCTGGGCCCGGGGTGGTACATTTAGAAATACCTGCTGCTCGATAGCCTCAGCAGGGGTGAAAACCGACGCCAGCAGGCCGGTTTCTCGATTGACTTCCAGGGCCTGGTAAAGAGTATCCGGAACCAGGGGCTCATAACCCGTGATGAATACTTCCCTGACCACCCTGGGGCAGTAATCTGTTGGCAGCTCTCCAGAGGGATAACATACATCCCTGGTGATTATTCCCGGGGGCATCTCCCAACCCTGGCTGCCCTCTTCCCGGGAAGCATACTGGGTGACCGCTCGCCACAAACTGGAGGAAACACTCTCTGGATCAACGTCCCCGCCCCTGTTCTCACCAGAAAGTCCCGCCCAGGCACCTACTACCAGCCTGGGAGTATAACCAATTGCCCAACCGGACTCCTCCCCAGGCACATACCCTGTTTTAACCCCTGCCGGCCTGCCAATGCGATAGAATTCCCGGTCCCGGGGATCCAGCCAGGCTTCCTGGTCGCTTAACACATGGTTAAGAAGATAAGCCAACTCCTCGCTGATAATCTTCCTTTCTTCCAGGGGAGTGGTCAGAGGGTACTCCACCCCGGCAGGGTCCGCAATGCGCAGCACCGCGGCTGGATGGGATTCCAGGCCTGAACCTCCAGGAGCCCTGCCCATCAGGTAGCCCCGATTGGCAAATACTCCATAACCCTGCAGCAGGTCAACCATCTCCAGAGGTGAACTTTCCGGAAATACAGAACACTCCTGGCAGATACCCGGCTGAAGCGACATTCCAAATAGCGCCAACGTATTCCGCAGCTGGCCGCCGCCCTGAGAGTGGAGGGTTTGGACAGCGGGAGAAAGCAGATCGTTTACCAGAGCTGTCCGGATATTCACCGGACCGAGATATGCACAATCCTGACCGCATCCTGGATGGAGGTCTTCCAAATTAAGCTCACTTTCCGGAAGCGGTATATCCCAAACCAGAGAAGCTGGTTCAAATCCCTGGGTGAAAGCTTTGAGATAGATGAAGGGGGTCACCAGCGATCCAGGGAGTCGGGGTTGGTCAAGGGTAAGCGGCAGGCTGGATGTGTTCCGCCCCTCGAGCGCTAACAGTTCCCCACTAACCGGATCAAGCACGGCCAGATTCAGTTCCAACGAATCCGTTTCCGCCAGGGTATCTCCCTGATATTTAGGAAGCAAACGGGCAGCTTCACACTCCGGATCCAGCTCCGGGTCCTTACCCACCACACGCAGAGACATGAGCTTCAGGGTGCAGGTTATCTGGTCCTGCAGCCGATAATCCAGGGTGGAAGTGATCAGAAAACCGCCCCGCAGCAGACGTTCAGCTGGAATCGCCTGGCTGGCGTCCCGGATGACGAAACCGATATAGGCAGGCTGTCCCGCTTCAGGAGAGACCTCCGGATCAGCGTAGATGAGCTTTACCCGGGCAGCGCTGGCCGCCTCCCCCTCAGAGATGAATCCCGCTGCGGCCATCTCTTCCAGTATGACCATCTGATTCTCTTTGGCGGCTTTGGGAGCATCCAGCGGATTCAACGCCGGGAAGCTGCCGACCGCCGCCAGCAGAGCACATTCACTGAGATTCAGATCCTTCAGGTCCTTGCCAAAGTAGAACTCCGCCGCCTGGGCCGCTCCATAGATCGAATTCCCATAAAAAGCGCTGTTCAAATACCATTCCAGGACCTTCTTTCTTCCATAGCGGGCCGTAATCTGGTCCGCCAGCAGCCCAACGCGGATCTCGTGGTAAGGACGGTCACTCTCCTGCCACAACAGCAAATCCTCTACCAGCGTTTCCGGGATAGGATCATCTGAAGTATCAAGGATCCCGGAGAGGAAAGCTTCCGGGCGCTCCAGATAGGCTGGATCAAGGGCTGCCAAGGTAGCCAGAATCAGGGGCTCGGGAACTTCACTGTAAAAGAAGATCTCCCCATCGGTAATGGCCGCGTAATGCCGAGAGGGAATCGCCGGGTTCTCAAAACGCCACAGCTCGATCTGCCCTGACCGATCAAAGATCCGGGTAGGAGTCAGCAGTGTGCCGCTGACCGGGTCCAGCAGCACCTCCAGAGTTTTCGGTGTAGGAAGGTCTTTGACGACCTCAGCATAGCGATTTACTCCGTAAATCACACCTCCTGCTCCGGTGATACTGAGAAGTGCCGCAAGCAGAAAACCGATCAAACCCAGCGGATTGGATCGGCCTTTGGTGCGTTTAGCCTTTCTGGAATGCAAGATCAAGGGTGCTTTTTCCATAGGCGGTCAGGGTCAGCGGGCGGCTGTCATCCGGGCCAGCAGCTCCCGGGCGGAGGCGAGGTTCTTTTCACTGACCCCACCCAGCATGGTGGCCAGTTCCTCAATCCGTTCTTCTCCGGTTATTTCTCGCACCTGAATGATAGTGCGTCCCCCTGAGATGGACTTGAATACCTGAAAATGCTGCTGACCGAATCCGGCCAGCTGCGGCAGATGAGTTATGCAAATCACCTGATGCTCTGCAGTCAGCCGGTAGAGCTTCTCCCCCACCACAGCACCTATGCGCCCCCCGATCCCCTGATCGATCTCATCGAACACCAGGGTAGGTATACGGTCTGCCTGAGCCAGTACATTCTTCAATGCCAGCATCAACCGGGCGGTTTCACCTCCTGAAGCAGTTTTCACCAGGGGTTTTAAGCCCTCACCAGGGTTAGTTTCCACCAGAAACTCGACCTTTTCCAGACCGTCCGGATAATACTTCACTCGCTGGCCGCTTTCAAGCTGAATACCTGCTGGATCTGCCGCCGTGTTTAAAGCTACCTCAAAGCGGGCGCCGGCCATTTTTAGATCTGCCAGCTGGGATTCCAGCTCCGCAGCCAACCGGTCCGCACCCTTCTTCCTGGCTCTGGAAAGACCCTGCCCGCAGTGCGCCAATTCCCCGAGCAGCTCCTTTTCAATCCTTTCCAGGTCGCCGATGCGAGTGCTCCGGCCGGAAATTTCCTCCAATTCCTGATGGGCGCTGTCGCGGTAATCTAGAATTTCAGGCACTGTTTCCCCAAATTTCCTTTTCAGCTCCTGGATCAGCACCAGCCGGTCCTGGATCCTATCCAGCTCTCCAGCGTCAAATTCGAGATTATCCAGGTAGATCCGGAGATCGCGGCCGAGTTCAAACAGCCCGTCATTCAGTTCGGAGATCTTTTCATTCAAGGGTGTCAGACTGGGATCTGTCTTAGTAAGCGCCTCGAGGGAGCTGACGATCTGGCCCACCAGGTCTATCACAGTTGGTTGATTCCCCGGGGCTTCATCCAGCAGCAGGAGGATCTGCTGGCTGAGTTCCGCCAGTTTCTCAGCGTTCAAGAGTCGGTTGCGGTGCTCGACCAAACTCTCCTCTTCCCCTTCCCTCAAATCAGCCTGGTCAATTTCCTCAACCTGAAAGGCAAGCAGCTCTTTTCTTTTATCAGCTTCCAGGCCGATCTGCCTGAGCCGCTCCAGTTCATCCTGGGTCTGGCGCAGTTTCCGGTATCTATCCTGGTAGTCTTCCAGGAGAGGAGCTGACCCCGTAAATCGGTCCAGCAAACCCAGATGCTGGCTGACGCGCATCAGCGACAGGTGTTCTGATTGCCCGTGAATATCAACCAGGTGTTCTCCCAGCTCTACCAGTACGGCCACGCTGGTGCGGTGTCCATTCACCCGGGCAGTGTTGGGCCGGTCCACCCGCAGCTCCCTTGTCAGGGTGAGATAATCACTACCATCCAGCAGCTCTTCTTTTCTGAGCAGGTCCAGCAGCCCTTCTTTGCCTCTCGGAGGGATTTTAAAAACTGCCTCCACGCTGGCAAAGTCGCTCCCTTTACGCATGGTTGACATATCCACGCGCTGGCCGAGCAGCATTTCCAGCGCTCCCATTATGATCGATTTACCCGCACCGGTCTCGCCCGTCAAGATCACCAGCCCTGGATGAAATTCCAGATGCAGGGAATCGATGATGGCAAAATTCTTAATCCGAAGTTCAAGCAGCATATTATTTTCGCAACTGATAATAGACGTTAGCTGTCACGATAACCCCATAAGCCAGGCGCCAGGCCATGTCATACCAGCCCCAGGCAAGTCCGATCCCCGAGAGCCAGTAAACCCGATAATAATATATGAAAGCGGGAAAGATGCTGGCCAGCAGGGCGCTGGTGCTCATGACTATTTTCAGCAGGGGAGAGCGCCGATTACTGATGGCTTTTTTTGTCGCGAGTACAGCCAGATAGCCTGCTCCCAGGGCAATGAAGATCGTATAAAAGCCCACCAGCCCGGTCAGCAGGCTGCCAGCAAAGGCGACCGCCCCCGTGATCAGGGCAGCAATCACCTGGTCATACCATTTAGTGGTTATAAAAACCTTTTGCTGGGAGCGGATGCACTCGGGGCAGCGGTAGCCGGTCGGGGTATGGGTGGCGCATTTTATGCAGATCGGCCTGTTACAGCGGTTGCAGCGCAGGGTGGTTTCCCGGTTGGGGTGGAAAGCGCAGGTAAGGGTATTCTCTGTCTCAGGCATCATTTTTCTTTTTAATAGAGGGATTCTGATCCATGTAGGGAATCAAGTTCCGGTAAAAGTAACCTGGGTCCTGGAAGCGTACAAACCTGACCACATCTTTACTGGCAGAGATGTCAACCCGGTCTTCGTTTTCCAATCTGAAAGGCTTCTGGCCGTCAACACAGATCACAGCTTGATGGGAAGTAAAGACATGAACTGAGATCTGCACAGATTCCGCCAGCACCAGCGACTGCTCAATCGACAAATGAGGAGCCAAAGGTACCAGAAGGATGTTGCGCAGTTCCGGCGACAGGATTGGTCCACCAGCAGCCATGGCATAAGCTGTTGAACCGGTGGCCGTTGAGGCTATGATCGCGTCCGCCACGATCGTGCTCAAGTGGCGTTGGTTGATAAAGATCTTCAGCTGGATCGGACGGACCTCTTCGCCGCGGCTGATTACCGCATCGTTCAGGGCATTCCACCGGCCAATCTCCTCCCCGGCTCGGATCAACACGGATTCCAGCATCATGCGTTCTTCCAGCCAGTACTCACCAGCCAGGACACGCTGGATAGCATCCTGCCATTCATCGCGCTGGATCTCGGTCAGAAAGCCATACCTGCCCAGGTTTATCCCCAGTATAGGCACCTGGGAATTGGCGCTGATATGCCCGGCCCGGAGCATGGTCCCGTCCCCTCCCAGGGCGATCAGCAAATCTTGATTGCCATTGAGCATACCGTCCTGGAGGGTGGCTTCATCCATCCGCCCCAGCAGGACTTTTTTCCCCGCTTGTTCCAGGAACCCATGGATTTCTTTGGCCAGGGAATAAGCCTGGTCATTTTTCGGATGCACGGCAATGGCTATGCTGTTGAATTCCTTAGGTTGTGTTGGCATAAGGCTGTATTATAACAATCCTGCTGCGATCCAGCTGGAGCCTGCTGGTTACTCTTTTGGTGGCTGAAAGAGGCTGTCCGCCAGGGAAGAGCTGCCCGGAATGGTGATCTCCCCATAGCTGGCCTCAAATTTGGCCAGGTTATCACCCAGTGCTTTGAAAATCAGTTTCGCACTCAACGGACTCAGTAAAATACGGGACATTAACCGGGGAGCTTTCATTCCGGGGAGCATTTGAGCAAAGTCAAACACAAACTCGGATGGCGAATGTGTGATCCGGGCCAGATTGGCATAGTTTGCTTCCAGATCCTGGGGAAGTTCCAGCGCGGGAATTTTTCTCTCACTTGAGTTTTGAGCCATATCTATACCCTCACTCGGGATCAGCAAGTTTAGAAGGGAATATCATCCTCATCTACAGTCTCAACCCCGCCTCCACCACCGGATCGCTCCTGGAAGGCTTGATCTTCCGCCTTGGATGACAAGAAAGTCACATTCTGGGCAGTCATCTCAAAACTGGCAGCCGGAGTGCCATCATTGCGGGTCCAAACCCGGGGTCCGCCAGTTTCCGGGTCTGGGCGGAGATAACCTTCCACCAGAACCTTGCTTCCTTTCCTGAGATACTGGTTGACTGTTTCCGCCCTGCCCCCCCATACTGAAACGCGGAACCAGGACGTCTCTTTGACCCGCTGGCCATTGGAGTCTGTATAAGTCCGGTTGGTCGCCACAGACATATCTGTCACTGCCTGGCCGCTCGGCAGGTAGCGCATTTCCGGATCCCTTCCCAAGTTCCCAACGATGATTAATTTCTGATACACAATTCCTCCTCTGGAGCAGTTCTTCCCTCAACGTTTTTTTCGTGAGGAATACTGCAAGCCATTTTCCAAGTATTATACCCTGTCTCAGTTTCTGAAGGCTGGGCTGATAAATATGCTTCCATTCTGGCGATCCCCCTGCTGGCGGGTTACTTGGGCATTACTTCCCTGACCAGCAAATCAGAAAAACTGACAGTGAGGGCGGTATCGCCCACAGAGCGGGCGTAAACACCGAATGAGCCCACGCTGATGGGCTGGTTGTCGATAGAGAACTGGGGATAGCCATTGATATACAGGTAAATCTGATCGTCCAGGGCAAGCACCGCCAGTTTGGATACACTCGGTGCCCCGACAGGAACGGACGCGCTCCTGGTCCAGGGATACAGAACAGCTGAGCCCTCCCCGGAAAACCTGTCCAGCCGGATTTCTCCACTGCACGATAAAGCAAATCGGTAATATTGATCCCCGCCGTATACCCGGAATAAAAACCCGTATTCATCCCGGGATGAACATAAAACCGGGCTGGCTGTGATCTCAGCGTAAAAATCGCCCAGATCCGGTTTTTCCAGGGTCGCGGAAAGAATGGTCCCGGGCTGATTGATGATGATATTGATTTCCCCGCCGCTAATATTAACCTGCCCCCGCCCCGAGTTTGGCAGCGTCCAATCCCCGGGCGAAGTCAAAGGGTCACGGAAGATCACCTCTCCCAGCTCGGCCATCACCCCGGGAGTGGGAGTGATTTCCTGCGTGGGAGTGATCACGGGGGTGTCCGTAGGTGGGAACCATACTACTGTGGACGTAGGTGTCAACGTAGGTGCTGATGTCACACTCGGCGTGCTGCGCGGCTGTGGTGGTTCCACAACCAGGCAGCCCGCGAGCAGCAAAGGCAGCAGGACAAGGTGAACTCTTTTCATAAATTTTCAGCGTTGAATCACCTGGGAACGCTCAGGACCCACAGAAATAATCTTTACAGGCACTCCCACCCGATCCTCAATGGTGGAAACGTAATCGCGGGCGGCCTGGGGGAGCCCCTCCCAGGAGCGGATCCCGGTCAGGTCCTCGCTCCAACCCTCTACCTCCTCATAAACAGCCTGGACTGCAGCCAGGTCAGCCGGACCCAGCGGCAGGGTTTCGGTTATCTCGGTTCCAATCCGGTAGGTCGTGGCCAGCTTGATTGTACGCAATCCGGAGAGGATGTCCAGCTTGGTCAGAGCCAGCTCACTGATCCCATTGATCCGCACCGCGTAGCGCAGCAGAATAAGATCCAGCCAGCCGACTCGGCGGGGACGTCCGGTTGTGGTACCGAACTCATCCCACTCGTTCTCACCAGTGCCGCGCAGACGGGCTGCCAACTCCCCTTCCAGCTCAGTTGGAAAAGGACCTTCCCCAACCCGGGTCTGGAACGCTTTCACAACCCCGATCACCTGGTCCGCGGATCCAACTCCCAGTCCCAACCCCACCAATGCGCCCGGCGCTGTGGGCGTTGAGCTGGTCACATAGGGGTAGGTCCCGTGATCCAGATCCAGCAAGGTGCCCTGAGCCCCTTCGGCCAGAATCTTCTCCCCCGCCGCGAGAGCTTTGGCTGCCAGGGCTCCGATCTCTCCAATATAAGGCCGGAGCTGATCGCCATAGACCCGGTAAGCGGCAATGATTTCCTCGCTCTTCAGCGGTTCTGCTCCATAGAGCGCTTCCAGTTGATGGTTGACATCCCCGATATGGGCGCTTAGCGCTGCCAGGAATAGATCAGGGTCAAGGATGGATTCCATACGCAATCCAGAACGATTCACTTTGGAAGTGTAGGCAGGTCCAATCCCGCGTCTGGTAGTGCCAATCTTGCCAGCACCCCGGGCTTCTTCCCGGGCAGCATCGAGGGCCAGGTGCCCGGGTGTGATTAAATGTGCCGCATGGGAAATCCTGATCCGGTCCTGGTTGATCTCAATCCCGGCTTCCCGGACCTGTTTAATTTCCTCCAACAGGGTGGCAGGATTGATCACCATACCGTTTCCCAGCAGTCCGATCGTATGAGGATGGACGATGCCCGAAGGCAGAAGATGCAGCTTAAAGGTGCGGTCCCCAACGGTGACCGTATGTCCAGCATTATCTCCGCCTGAGTATCTCGCAACGATATTTGCTCTGCCTGACAGCAGATCGATCACCCGGCCTTTCCCTTCATCGCCCCATTGGGCACCGACAACGATATCCAAAGGCATGGTTTACTCCTGAAAATAATATGATTTCCCTCACGGGGAGAATTTGTGAAATGCCTGTACAATAGCACTTATAAGAGACTAGAATCATTCTAGCACAGAAAGAGAACACTATTCCATACTATCGCCCAATTGGAAATGAGCAGGAGAGCATATGCCAGAAAGAACGGTTCTAATAACCGGAGCTAGCGGTGAGATCGGTCAGGCCTTGATCGAGGCGCTGTCCGAAGATCACCAATACAGGATTATCTCCCTTGATCTGAAACCCCTCCCCGGAAAATTGGAGGGCAAATCCACCCATATTACTGGAAATCTGCTGGATAAAGGCCTCATCGAACAGCTCGATAAGGAATACTCTTTCAACCAGATCTTCCATCTAGCAGCGGTCCTCTCTACCACAGCAGAGCACAATCCCTACCAGGCCCATAAGATCAATACCTGCATCACCATTGACATGCTGGAAATGGCAGTCCGACAGAGTCAGCGGGGGGGCAAACCGGTTAAGTTTATCTTCCCCAGCTCCATTGCCGTTTATGGTCTACCAGATCTGGAAACAAAAATAGATCTCCCCCCTCTGACCGAAAACCAGTGGACAGAACCGAAGACCATGTACGGCTGTTCAAAACTTTACTGCGAAAAGGTGGGAACATACTACAGTGAAGGCTACCAGCAGCTCGCTGAGGAGATTCCGGTCCGGCTGGATTTCCGGGCCATTCGCTTTCCAGGAATCGTCAGCGCCTTCACCGTTCCCAGCGGAGGCACCAGTGACTTCGGCCCGGAGATGATCCATGCTGCCGCCCAGGGCAAGCACTATGAGTGTTTTGTCAGGGAAGATGTCAGGATCCCCTTCATGGTCATGCCTGATGCGGTACGGTCCCTCCAGATGCTCGCCAATGCCCCCCGTGAGGGATTAAAACAGCGGGTTTACAATGTCACCAGCTTCAGTTTTTCGGCGGCGGATTTCGCGGCTTTCACAAAACAGGGTTTCCCCCAGGCAGAGATCAGCTTCAAACCTGATCCACCGCGCCAGGCCATCGTGGATTCCTGGCCGGCTGATGTGGATGACAGCGCCGCCCGGTCCGACTGGGGGTGGGAAGCGCTTTATGACGGAGAGCGCGCCTGCCAGGAATATCTCCTCAAGAACATCAAAGCTCATTACTCGTAATTACCCCCAACGCTTGGGGACTCCGACCAACCGGATGCCAGCCCAGGATCCGGGTATTCCACATAATGTAGTATGATGGGGTTTTAATAAGCCAGATCAGTCAGTCAGCCAGGATCGTTCCATGACCAATCATCTACCCTTCCAACCGGGTCCGATCGCCTTCTTTGGATCAGGGGAGACTGCACCGGGCGGACAGAAGATCTTTGATTTTCTGTTCCAGCTGATATCCCCTTCTCCAAGGGTAGCGATCCTGGAAACCCCGGCCGGATTTGAGCTGAATTCCCCCCTGGTCGCTGGCAATGTGGGTGATTTTATCGAACGGCATCTCCGAAACTATAACCCTGAGATTCAGATCGTTCCCGCCAGGAAAAAAGGCACCCCGTTCAGTCCGAATGACCCTGAAACCGTCAGCCCGATCCTGAAATCAAATCTGATATTCATGGGGCCAGGCAGCCCGAGCTATGCCGTGCGTCAGCTCCGGGATTCCCTTGCCTGGGAATACATCCTGGCCCGCCATCACCTGGGCGCGGGGCTGGCATTTTCCAGCGCCGCCACGATCGCCATCAGCTCTTCAGCTCTGCCTGTGTATGAAATCTACAAGGTTGGTCAGGACCTGCACTGGATTCCTGGTTTGGATTTTTTCGGCGACTACGGCCTGCAGATGGTTTTCATCCCCCACTGGAACAACCAGGACGGGGGAGAAAATCTGGATACCAGCCGCTGCTATATGGGAAAAACCCGCTTTGCCGAGCTGCTTGACTTGCTGCCGCAGGATCAGATAATAATCGGTATAGACGAGAACACCGGTCTGATATTTGACTTTCAGAAAGGCTGTGCCTATGGTGTGGGCCAGGGAAAGATCACCATCCTGAGGGGCAGTGGCCAGCAGAGAATCAAAGCTGGGAATGAGATCGATCTGACAGACCTGGGAGATTTCCAGCTTTGTGATCCCCAGTCCGGGATCTCGTCGGCCAGCTGGCAGGCTGCTCTGCAATCGCAGGCCATAACCTCAGCACTTGATCTCCCTGATGAGCGGATAATTCAGCTGGCAGAAAGAAGAGAAAATGCCCGGTCTGGTAGCGATTGGGCTCTGGCTGATCAGCTCAGGGACGAAATCGAATCTCTGGGTTGGCTCATCCAGGATAATCCTGATGGCTATCACCTCGTGCAGAAATGATCCATCGACACCCCTGCCCGGGGACGAAGGCTTTAATTTGAACAGAAGGAGACCAATTTATGAAAGACGAACCCAAATTAGGTTTTATTGGATTGGGCATTATGGGCAGGCCCATGGCCCAGAACTTGCTCAAGGCCGGCTATCAGCTGGTGGTCCACAACCGCAGCCGGGAAGCTGTCAAGGCTCTGGTGGAACAGGGCGCCCAGGAAGCTTTCTCCCCCCAGGAGGTAGCCTCCCAGGCTGATATTGTCTTTACCAATCTGCCTGATTCGCCGGATGTCGAACTGGTCGCTCTGGGTCCGGATGGTATTCTGGAAAGCGCCCGGGAGGGTTTTATTTACGTGGACCATTCGACCATCAAACCCTCCCTGGCCAGGAAGATAGCCCGCGAGTTCCAGGCCAGGGGGGCATTTGCCCTTGACGCTCCCGTAAGCGGAGGTGATATCGGAGCCCAGAAAGGCACCCTGGCGATTATGGTGGGCGGCCCCGAGGAAGCTCTTCAGCAGGTCAGGCCGATATTCGAGGTTGTTGGAAAGACTGTCACCCACGTTGGCGAGTCAGGCTCAGGTCAGATCGCCAAAGCCGCCAACCAGATCATGGTGGCCGCCCAGATGGTTGCTATGGGTGAACTGCTGATCCTGGCGAAAAAAGCCGGGGCGGATCCCGCCCGCGTGGTTCAAGCCATCCAGGGGGGCGCGGCCCAGTGCTGGACCCTGGATGTTAAACCGGAACGCCTGTTTGCCGGGAACCGTCAGCCTGGCTTCAAAGCTTACATGCAGGAGAAGGATCTCAACATAGTGATGGAAACCGCCCGTGAATATGGGGCTCCCCTGCCCTCGGCCGGACTCCATACTCAGCTGTATGGTGCCATGCTGCAGATGGGAATGAAAGACCTGGACAATTCAGCTGTGATTGCCGTGTTGGAGGAATTGGCTGCAACCTCCCTACTTGACTGAAAGGGAGTATCTGACCTACTGCGCCCCCGAAAAAGGCAGAAGGGACTCCTTCTGCCTTTTTCTTCAGCAGTTATAATTTGGCAGGGGATCGAAGCAGGAGGACCCATGAAAAAAACCTTATCTAATCTGCAAAATTTCCACCTGGACTCTGTGGCCTTGGGCGATTATCTGGTAATCCTACTGGGATCCGCTTTACAGGCGGCTGCCCTGCGGGTCTTCCTGGTACCGGCCAAGCTGGCCAGCGGAGGGATCAGCGGATTGTCCCAAATCATCAACAACTATACCGGCTGGCCGATCGGAGTCATGGTGCTGCTGGGCAACCTGCCGCTTTTTATATTGGGCTGGCGCTTTCTGGGAGGTCCCCGTTTTGCCGCTCGAACAGCTTTTGCTATCATTTCCTTTTCAATCCTAGTGGACATCCCTCTGGACTTCCTCCCCGGGGAAGGGATCACCTCGGACATCGTCCTGAACTCCCTCTACGGTGGTGTGATCAGCGGGATCGGCTTCGGATTGGTTTACCGCGGCAGAGGAACCAGTGGAGGCTCAGATATCCTGGCCAGGATCCTGAGCAGCTGGCGCGGAATTCCGGTCACTCAGAGCTATTTGCTGACCGATGCCCTGATCATTTTCCTGGCTGGGATCTCCTTCAGCTGGGAAAACGCACTCTACGCCCTGGTGATGTTGTATGTTAGCGGAATTGCCGCAGAATCCATCAGCCAGGGATCCAATATCCTGCGGACGGGGCTGATCATCACTGCCTATCCAGACCCAATCATCCAGGAAATATTTGACCGCCTCAAGAGGGGCGTCACCATTCTGGATGGGAAAGGGGGATATTCTGGCGAACACAAAGCCATCCTGCTCTGTGTGGTCACCCGGGCGGAGATCCCCCATCTTAAGGCGCTGACCCGGGACCTGGACCCGGGCGCCTTTTTGATCATCGGCCAGGTCCACGAAGTTCGGGGAGAAGGGTTTTTACCCATTGTAGAGGATTGAAACTCTATTGGCTTGCAACTTTAGCGCCTGAAGGTCGTATATTCTAGCAAGGCAGGGCGCGAGGAGAAACTGGGTGGCAAACGAAGCACAATGGATTGCTGACGCGAAAACCGGCGATAAGGAGGCATTTTGCAAGCTGGTCGAAAAATATCAAAAACCGGTTTACAGCATATGTTACCGGATGTTGGGCACTCCCACCGCGGCGGAGGACGCCGCTCAGGAAGCTTTCATCCGGGCCTACCAGGCTCTAGATCGCTATGATCCGAAAAGATCATTTGCCACCTGGCTGCTGTCAATCGCTTCCAATTACAGCATTGACCAGCTCAGGAAGAAAAAAGTGACTATCCTGTCCATGGACAGTGATAAGCATGCCTGGTTGGCACCGCCTGACCCGGGCCCCAGTCCTGAGCGGGCTGCCCTGGAAAAGGAAAAACAAGCCCTGGTTCAGGAAATGCTTGCTGAGCTTAACGAAATCGATCGGGCCGCTGTTATCCTGCAGTTCTGGCACGATTATTCCTACGAGGAAATCGCTGAGACCCTGGACCTCAGCAGCAGCGCGGTAAAAAGCCGCCTGTTCAGGGCCAGGCGTACTCTGGCAGAAAAATGGCAGGAAACGCAGGACGTTTCCGCCAAACCACAAAACCAGGCTGGAGAAAGGATTGCACATGAATCACCAACAATATAGTAACTGGATCCTGCTGGAGGATGACCTCGATCAAGAGCAGCAGCGAGAGCTCCATCTGCATTTGAAAGGATGCTCCCAATGCCAGGCGCTTTACCAATCCATTCACCAGCTGGACCACCTCTTTAGAACCGCATCTGTCCCCACTCCCGGACCGGATTTCAGCTCCAGGTGGATGGAGCGGATCGAAAAGCGGGAAAGACGCAGGAACTACAGGATTCTTGGGACAACCCTGGGAATCGTATCTCTGGCTACCGTAGGGCTGCTTTCAATCATCGGACTGGAAATTCGCTCAGTTGTAGATTTCTTCCCCCAGGTGATGCTGCAGCTGGTAACGTTGCTTGCAGAATGGTTGGTATTCCTGAGCCAACTCAGCAACATCCTCACCCCGCTTTTTCTGGTGGGACTTAAATTAATCTCTCCCCTCTGGCTGTACACGATGCTATTCAGCCTGGGAGGAGCTGCTGCAGTCTGGGTTGGCAGGTCGATAATCAACCGGACCCTGCATAAGGAGCTAAACGCATGAAAACCATTACACGCATCCTGATTCTGTTGCTGCTTGCATCCACAATAATCATACCCTCCACAGCATTCGCCTCTGGGTTTGAGGATGACAAAGTGATTATGGGTGGGAACTACATCCTGGAGGAAGGAGAAACCCTTAACGGCAACCTGGTCGTTTTTGGCGGTAATGTCACATTAAAAACGAACTCTACCGTAAACGGTGACACTGTGGTGCTGGGAGGTTCTGTCACTTCAAACGGGACCATTAACGGCAACCTGGTCGTCCTGGGAGGGATCGTCACCCTGCAAAGTGCAGCCCGGGTTAACGGGGATCTCACCGTCCTGGGAAGCAGTATTGAACAGGACCCGGGAGCGATGATCAGCGGGAACATAGTCACTGAACAGAATATCCCATTTGATTTCAAAACACCGAAGAGCTTCGGATTTTTTAAAGGGGATTTCCCCCGGGTTCAATTCCCCCAGCTTCCCTTTGTGGCGGCTGCCTGGTTCGTCTTCAGGATCTTCATCTGGACTGGTTTGGCTGTGCTGATCACCCTCTTTGCCCAAGAGCAGGCGGTGGTAATCAACCGGACCGCTTTCAAAGAAGCCTGGATGTCCATCCTGGTCGGCCTGGGGGTAATCCTGGTCGCTCCCCTGGTGGCGCTGGCCCTGATCATTACCATCCTGCTCAGTCCTGTCAGCCTGATAGGCATTTTTGCCTTGATCGCTGCCTGGGTGCTGGGGCTGGTGTCCCTGAGCATCGAGGTCGGCCGCAAATTATCGCAGAGCTTCCATAAGAGCTGGCCAGAACCACTGATGGCGGGATTGGGTATGTTTATACTGGTCCTGATTTTCAATGGCTTCAGCCAGCTGGTACCTTGTGTAGGCTGGCTGCCAAAATTCATCCTCGGTGCCTGGGTTCTGGGTGCGGTTATCCTGACCCGTTTCGGCACTCACAGCTACCCTGACCAGGAATCTGAGCAAATCACTTCCTCTGATCAGCTTCTTCCCGAGGCATTCCCTCCAGAAGAACCGGTGAAAGGGGTCCATCCTGGTCCTGCGGTAGAAAGCACACCAGCCGCCCGCCAGCTTGCAGAGCAGGAAGACATTGACCTGAACTCGCTTACTGGCAGCGGCGCAGGCGGTAAGATTACCATCAACGACGTCCGCCGGGCCATCAAAGAGCGCGGTTAGAACCAATCTTGAACGCAGGAGTACAATGAAGCCCCGGGAGACCGGGGCTTTTCTTATTCAGCTTCCTCCTTCCCGGGCAGGAAGGAGGGAACTTTCCAATTACCGATGGATCAGGATACCTTCCTGCGCTTGGACCAGGCAGCGCTGGCAAAACCAGCGGCTCCCAACCCCAGAGAGATTTCTAAGATCCGGATCCAGGGAACTCCCCGGCGGGGAGGAAGCTGACCTGTTTCCCCGGCCGGGGTATTTGAGATCTGTTCCGGTTCCGGAACAGCAGTGTAAGCCGGAACGCTGGCGGAATCACCCCTGTTTTGAGGCTCTTCACTCACCTGCTCCTCAGCTACCTGTTCTGTTCCTTCCGGAGCGGTTTTTACCTCCTCTTGCTCCGCAAAGGTTTCTGCAGTCGCAACGCTTTCTTCAGACGGCTGTCCGGCAGCCTCGGGGGCTCCGCTCTCTTCTTCGGCGGCAATCCCGACCGCTTGGTCAGCAGTCTCCTCGTTTGGAAGGGCTTCTTCAGCTTCCCGCACAGCAGGTTCTTCCGAAACTTCCTCAGCCACAGCAGCATCCGCGGCGGCTTCAGGAAGCGCTTCCAAGGCTATTTCTTCAGATTTAGGGGCGGAGGCTGCGAGCATTCCTCCCTTTAACATACCGGAGCCCAGATCGACTACCGCCACGGCAACAAACAAGAAAGACAGCGCTGCTGCCGCCAGCCGGTATCCCCGCTCAGGAGACCGCCTGTGAGGTTTTCCAACCATAGCCGGAGTCAGCGTGAAATTCCGGGGAATCCCAACCCGGGGCGTCAATGACAGAATCTGCTTGGTCCTTTTGATCTCGTTCAGGGCAGCTCGAAGCCCAGGCCGGTGTTCCAACCTGGTTTTCAACCTGCTCATTTCGCGGGGATTCAATTCGCCATCCAGATATGCGGACAGCTGAGTCCAATCCTTATTAGAGACCTTCATTCTGTTGCCACCTCATCTAGATGACGAAATCTGCCTGGCAAAAGTTCCTGGAAGCCCCGCAGGCATTCCTGGAGACTCTTCCGGGCTCTTGCCAGACGACTTTTCACTGTGCCCAGGGGATTGTTGGTGATATCCGCAGCCGAAGCGTAATCCATTCCCTGAATATCCACCAGAACTACCATCATCCTGAAATCAAATTCCAGACGGTCAAGGCAAATCTGAATAGCCCGGGAAAGTTCGCTGCGTTCGGCCGATTGTTCCGGACTCTCCCCGGGATCCTCAAGCCAGGAGGCTGTTTCCAGTTCTTCCCCTTGCTGATTTTCGGGTATCAGGGGTACGACGGGCTGTCTTTTTCGGCGGCGGTATTCATCATAACAAGCGTTGCTGACAATACGCAGCAGCCAGCTCTTGAACGAACCGCCCCGGTAAGTATGCAGTTTTCTGTACGCGGAAATAAAAGCTTCCTGAGTTGCGTCAGCAGCGGCATCCGGCTCGCCAATGATCCGGTAAGCCTGGTTGTAAACCTGGGACTGGAACTGGAGGACTAACTGGTTGAAAGCATCCAGGTCGCCCGCCAAGGATCTTGTGATGTTCTCGTTGAGATCTATCATCCTTGCCAATCCGCTGTCTATCCCGGCTTCTGCTGATCTCCGGGAGTCCTGAAAGCGATCAGGTTGTTGTAAAGGGTTTATCAGCTCTTCATTTGGTCAAGTAATTTCTGATAAGCTTCCACATTGGGTGGATTGAGGGTAATGATTTCGTGGACGACTTCCAGGGCATCCTCTTTTCTTCCCTTATCCAGCAGCAGATCGCCCAATCCATCAAGCTCCGCAATGGCCTGCTCGGTGTGGCCCAGTCCTTTATAGAAATCAACCAGCTGCCTGATGATAAACTCCTCCCTGGGGATTTCCTGCTTGAGGGCAGTCAGGTAACTGTGAATGATCTCTCCTTCGGTAGCAGGATCAAGCCGGGCAACAAAGCGCTCGATTTCCCTCTCCGCAGCCTGATACTTATCTAATCTGTAGTTCAAATCCACTATTGAGATACTGGCTTTCTGGTTGGTTGGGGACACTTCACATATTTCCCGGAAGGTGTTGATAGCGGATTCCCAGTCCAGACGCTGGACGTCCAGGTCAGCCAGGCGCTGGAGAAGGCGCAGGCTGGCACCGCCGTCATCGGACAGGGTCTTCGCCAGGGTCAGAGCCCTGGTATACGCGGTGCGGGCACTGTCCAGTTCTGCCAATGGGAAAAACACCTCAGCCAGGTTGATATACTCCTGAATGGCTTCTTCCTTTTGTCCGTATTCCTCCAGCAAATCGATCATGCGCTGGCGAATTTCAATATTCATGGGCTCAAGCTCAATAACTTTCCTCAACATTGCTAAAGCCCGCTCGGTCTTACCCTGGACAGTGTATACATCCGCGACAGCCAGATACTTGGTGACCGCTCCGGAAGTTTTTCCCTGCTCCATCAGCAGATCCCCAATCGTGATATGCAGAGGCAGGAAAGTCGGAGCGTTGTGCAAGGCAAAGAAAGCCATTTCCATGGCTGCTCCATAATAGCCTGCCTGGGATAATTCGATGATCCTGCGATGCATGCTCATAATCTGGCTTCTGCGGTCGTCCAGCAAGGCATCCAACTGGGGGAGCATAAAGCCGTCCGCTGTTTTGCCATCGGCCCGCAGCTTGGACAGGATATCTTTCCAGTCGGGGCGGAGCAGCATCTCCTTGATATGTGCGCTCATCTCGATATATGCTTCATCCCCTTCCTGCTGTTCGAGATCATCCATCATCACTTCGTATAAGTGGATCAGATCTTCCACTTCTTCTTTATCCGCCAGCGAAGTATCCGCTATCCGTAATGCTTCCAGGTATTCCCGGCTGGCGTCTACCCATTCTTCCTTACTGGCATGATTTTCGGCCAGGAGCAGACGGGAAGCCAGGGCGAAATTCTCGTGAGAAACAGATTTGTTGAGTGAGCGCACAGCGCTTTCCATCCTGCCCAGGTTGCTGAAGAGGTAGCCCAGCATGAAAAAAGCTGCCGGGTTGGAATAACCTTCATCGAGGGCCAATTTGATATGCTCTGCTGCTTCCTTCTCATTGCCCGCTGAAAAGGCTTCAATGGTCTGGGAAACATGGAGCTTGACAGTGCTGTCACCCTCCACAGTTTCCCCATCCTCCGCATTCCAGCTCAAGGCTGAATCCAGATCCCTTCCACTATCTTTGTTTGCGCCTGGCGCCAGAGGTTCTTCTTCAAACAGAGCTTCCGCCAGGATGACCAGGGCTTTTTCAACCGCTTCCGCGATGGGATTCTCATAAGTGGTTGGCTCATCTGGTTGGGGGGTATCAAGCTGGGGTGTTTCCAGATCGATCTCCGGTTCCGGTTCCGGTTCCCTTACGATCGGCTCCGGAAGGGGCAGCTGTCTGCCCTGGTGCAGGATCTCCTTGGCGCGCAGAGCGATGATGTTCTCCGGTGAACACCTCAAAGCCCGCTCAATTGACTCAGCCGCTTTCTCTGTGTTCCCGCTCAGTTGCAGCAGGCTGGCAGTATGGATATATTCGCTGACAGCCAGCTTCTTTCTACCCATGCGCTCATACACCATACCCAGCCGGGCGTGAGCTTTGATGTTCCTGATATCCAGTTCCAGCACCCTCTTCCAGTTTTCAATAGCCTTCTGGATGTCCTCGTTTTTCAAATGGGCTTCAGCGGCCTGAAGGGCAGCTTTGACGGCTTCGGGCGTCTGATCGATGTCCCTGTAAATCAGGAACCTTTTTTCATGGGGAGCCGGATCTTCGGCATTCAGCTCGACTGCCTTACTGTAGGCTTCCAGTGCTTCCCTGTACTCCCGCATTTCATAATAAGCCAAACCAAGATTGGTCAGCGCCTTGAAATTTTCCGGATCAATATCGAGAGCCTGCTGGTAATAAACGGCAGCATCATTCCAATTCTTTTCCCAGGCAGCAGAGTTGCCTTTTGACAGTAGATTCTGCAGCTCTTGATTTTGTTCAATCATAAAATCTCACTCATTTCCTCATTTCAGGCAGCGTATTTTTCCAATGTGCCCCAATCCTTACCATACTGGGCTTCGGTGACCAGGGGAATCTCCAATGAGTATACATCCTCCATGTCAGATTGTACAAGCTGAATTGTCGCTTCGGTTTCCTCCCGGGGGGCTTCCAGCACCAGCTCATCGTGGACCTGCAGCAGGATCCGGGCTTTAAGGGGTGATTTTTCCAGATCGTCAGCCACGGCGATCATAGCCAGCTTCATGATATCAGCCGCAGTTCCCTGGATTGGCGCATTGATGGCCTCCCGCTCTTCCCGGCGCCGCTCATTCTGGTTGGTGGCGGTGGCCAGGCGGGGAAAATAGCGCCTTCGCCCCAGTAGAGTTTCCACATAGCCCTTTTCCCGGGCCTGTTCACGGACATCATCCAGATAGGCTTTGATGCCCGGAAAGCGCTGAAAATAGGTTTCAACAAAGTCCTCTGCTTCTGCTAAGGTCAGGTCGGTTGTCTGGGTTAAACCATAAGGGCTCATCCCGTAGAGCAAGCCGAAGTTGATGGCTTTGGCCTCCCGGCGCTGCTGTGTGGTAACTTGCTTCAGGGGTATGTCCAGGATAGCCGCCGCCGTGGCGGCGTGAATGTCCTTCCCCTCCCGGAAAGCCTGCAGCATGGCTTCGTCCTTGGACATGTGAGCAGCTACCCGGAGCTCGATCTGGGAGTAATCCACCGCAACCAGGTAGCAGTCTGGCCCAGCTACAAAGGCTTTCCTGACCTGCCTCCCTAGCTCTGTACGGATGGGGATGTTCTGCAGATTGGGGTTGGTAGAGGCTATTCTTCCAGTCACGGATCCGGTCTGGTTGTAGGAGGTATGCACGCGATTGGTGCGCGGATTGACCTGCGTCTGCAATGCGTCTACATAGGTCGATTTGAGCTTGGAGTACTCCCTGTATTCCAGCACCCATGCTGGAACCTGATGCTGATTGCGGAGAGACGCAAGCACATCAGCCGCTGTGGATAAATACCCGCTGGCAGTTTTCCCTCCCCGGTCTGGCGGCACCAGCCCCAGAGTCTTAAAGAGTACCTCAGATAATTGTTTGGGGGAATTCAGGTTGAACTCGTATCCCACTGCCTGGTAGATCTTCTTCTCCAGCTTGTGCAGGTCTTCCTCTAAACTAACTGACATCTTTTGCAAGAACTCAATGTCCAGCCCAATACCGGTCATTTCCATTCCAGCCAGAACTTTGATCAGCGGCATCTCCAGGCTGTCGAACAGATCCCGGCTGTGGGTTTCTTCCAATTCTCCCTCAAGGACAGGTTTGAGCAGCAGCACCATCACCGCGTCTTCCACAGCATACCTGGCCGCATCCTGGATGGCTACCTCAGCCATGGTAATCTGGGATTTACCTTTCCCGATCAGACTCTCAATTTCCTGCATTGTGCGGTTGAGTCTCACCCAGGCCAGCTTCTTCAAACCCAGATTTCGCGAGGAAGGGTTGATGAGCCATTCCGCAATCATACTGTCGAAACTCAAGGGTTGGACTTCCAGGCCCGCCCGGGCCAGGATAATATAGTCATACTTCAGGTTGTGACCGGCTTTGGGAATACCAGGATCTGTCAGGGGCCCTCGCAGGGACTCCAGAACTGTTTCTAGTTCCAGCTGCTTCCCTTCCTGATGTCCAACTGGAATGTAATAACCACCGGTCTCAGAGGTCGCCAGGGAGATTCCCACCAGCTCCGCCATCATCTGGTCCGTTGAGGTCGTTTCCGTATCAAAGGAGATCAAGGAGGCCTTCTTGAGAATTTCGACCAGAGAATCCAACTCTTCCGGGGTATCTACTATCTTGACGCCGATGGATCCCGGGGGAGCATTCTTGGTTAAGAATTCTCCCTTCTCTGGGTCCGGTTCACTGAACATTGCCATCTGCCCTTCAGGGATGGATTTGCCGTAGATTTGCTCTACAGTGGAAAGCCTGTTCATTAAAGCGTTGAATTCCAGGTTTCGGAAAAGCTCTCTAACCTTCAGGGGATCGAATTTGTCGGGTTTAGCCTGGTCCAGATCAATTTCCACTCCCAACTCGCTGACAATCCGGGCCAGCTTCTGACTCAAATAAGCGTTCTCTTTCCCCTCGATCAGTTTGTTCTGGAAGCGGGGAGCAACCTCATCGATATGCTCATAGATACTGTCCAGGTCGTGGTATTTTTCAAGCAATTTGACCGCTGTTTTTTCCCCCACCCCGTATACACCAGGAATGTTATCCGACCGATCGCCAATGATAGCCTTGAGATCCACAACTTGTTCCGGCCAAACACCCAGGGATTTTTTGACATCCTCTGGAAAATAATCACGGGCATCGCTCAGTGATCTACCGGGCAGGTTCACGGAAACGCGGTCGTTGACCAGCTGGAGCAGATCCCGATCCCCGGTAATGATCTTGACTGCCAGACCCTTGTCAACCGCCCAATGTGCCAGGCTGCCCAGCACATCATCCGCTTCATAGCCTTCCAGCTCTGCCCGGGGGATGTTAAAGGTATCCACCAGATTGCGGATCCTTTCAATTTGGGGGCGGAGGTCTTCAGGCATCTTCTCCCGGGTAGCCTTATACTCAGGGTAGATGTCATCCCGGAAAGTTTTCCCGGTATCGAACACCACAGCCAGGTAATCCGGGCGCTCCTGCTCCAGCAGCCGCAGCAGCACACTGGCAAAACCGTACACTCCAGCGGTGGGTTCTCCCTTGCTGGTCAGCCAGCGGGCAGAATTGGTGCCACCGCTGGTAAGCGCATAATATGCCCGGTAAGCAAGAGCATGGCCGTCAATCAGATAGAGGGTAGAGGTCATAGTTGTCTCAGAGGACAGTTGGGGACCAGTCGGGGTCAAACCAGCCGATCCGGGAGGGATTCCTGATTATTCTGAATGCTCCTATTATATCCTGCAACAGCTCGGCTTCTCATAACAACCCGTTCAACCTTCAAAAATGAAAGATACCTGAAAGCTGAACCTTTCCGCCAATGTTGTTAGTTTAACATGGTTGAATCAGCCCTTCAAGACGGGGGGCAACTCCCTCAGGCAGGAAAGATAAAAGGGTACCAATGTATGCTTATCTGACCCCAGAGAGGGATCAGGGAAGAATACAGTCCTTAGCGGATATCTTGGCCCGGATTAAACTTCAGAATATCCCCCAGTGGAAATGTCCGGAACAACGGGTTGAATACCGCCTCAATCCTCCAAGAGGATTCCTGCCAGATCCAGGAACTCCTGCCATTCCTCCTCGAAGAAATGGACGGTCAGATTGTTGAGCTCCAGATGGTAGGTACTTTCTCCATCCGGCTCATCAGCTCGCCAGGCCAGATAGCTCTCGGTTTCGGCGATGACTTCAGTTTCCAAATCCTGATCGTTGACATCTTGAGTCATTGCAGCTCCTCAAATCAATAATATTAGGGTGGAGGCAGCACGAACCAGGGGTTGACAAAACCTCCCTGGAAGCGAACCTCAAAGTGCAGGTGGGCGCCGGTTGAATTGCCGGTACTTCCGCCCAGACCGATAGTCTGCCCCTGGAGGACACTTTGCCCACAGCCTACTGTTACCGCTGAGAGATGGGCGTACAGGGTCTGGTATCCATTACCGTGGTCAATTATTACCACATTGCCGTACCCGCCTGTGGACCAACCAGCGAAGACCACGACGCCTGTGTCCGCTGCGGAAACCGGTTCACCGACAACCAGCCCGATATCGATAGCCAGGTGGCCTGACCAGTAATCATTGCCGGAAAGGGAGTGGCCGATGGTAGGCCAGATAAATCCGCCGCCACCGTACAAACCCTCAAAAGGCCCCGAGCAGGCGCCGGATCCGTAAACGCCGGAAGACACCCCGGCAGCGCCCCTGGCAATAGTGGGGATGATCCACTGCTGGAATTCGCGCTGGCCGCCAGGGATCATCACCATATCCCCCGCTTTCACCACCGGATTGAGCAGATCCAGATCATTGCCGATCCAGCTAATGATCAGCTCCGGATCGGTCTTGAATTTCTCGGCGACGGATTCAAAGGTATCGCCAACCTCCCATTGGTAATAAATCCCATCAATGGGGGGAATCTGCAGCTCCATACCCGGCCTCAGGGAATGGGGGTTGTCCTGAAGCACATCATAGTTAGACCACAGAATGGACTCAGGTTTTATATTATATTGATCAGCCAGTCCAAATAAAGAATCGTTAGCAGCAACCAGATGGGTGATGACCTCGGTGTTCTCCCGCTCGGGGATGACTGTGTCTAACTTTGGGGCTCTGGTAATGGCCAGCTGGCTGTGAGTCCGGACAAAGTCAGGAATACGATAGCCCTGCTGCTCACGGCGGGGAATATCTACCGCCTGTTCAGGGGCAGGAGTAGCGAAAGATATTCCCTGATCGGTGAAATAATGCAGATAGGCCAGCGTGCCGGCCCCAGCCAGGAGGATAAAAGCCACAACCCATAAGAACCAGGAAAACAGAATGTCCCTGCGCATCATTGAAAATATATCCCAGGTGTTCTTATTCGTTCAGGGTGGCCAGAAATTCTTCGTTGTCCCTGGTCTCGCTGATCCGCTTCAGGATGGTCTCAGTAGCGGAGGCCTGATCCATGCCAGCTCCGTGGGGGGGATCAGAGACCATTTGATCGTACATCCGGCGCATCAACCACACCCGCGGGGTGAGGTCCGGTCCCAGCAGCAGCTCTTCCCGGCGCGTGGAGGAGCGGGAAATATCTATAGCCGGAAAAACACGGCGCTCCTGCAGGGTGCGGGAAAGATGCAGCTCCATATTGCCGGTGCCCTTAAACTCCTCGTAGACCACGTCATCCATCCGGGAACCCGTGTCAACCAGGCAGGTGCCAATAATGGTCAGCGAACCGCCTTCTTCAATATTCCTGGCAGCGCCAAAAAAGCGTTTAGGAGGATAGAGCGCAGAGGGATCAATACCGCCAGAAAGGGTGCGACCAGAGGGATTGACCACCAGGTTGTACGCCCTAGCCAGACGGGTGATGGAATCAAGCATGACCACCACATCCATCCCGGATTCAACCAGGCGTTTGGCCCTCTCCAGGACCATCTCTGCTACGCGGACATGGGAGGATACCGGTTCGTCGAAAGTTGAAGAAATCACTTCCGCATCCACCGAGCGGTCCATGTCAGTAACCTCTTCCGGACGTTCACCAATCAGAGCGACGATCATGTGCACTTTGGGATATTTCCCTGATATAGCATTGGTCATTTCTTTCAGGATGGTCGTCTTCCCAGCTTTAGGCGGAGAAACGATCAAACCTCTCTGTCCCCGACCCACCGGGGTAATCAGGTTGATCAATCTGGTGGATATGATGTGGGGGGAGGTTTCCAGGTCAAAACGCTCATCAGGGAAGATCGGGACCAAAGAGCGGAATTCAGGACGCCGTTTGGCTTCCTTGGGTTCCAGGCCGTTTACACTCTCTGCCTTGAGCAAACCGTAATGGCGCTCAGAATTCCGGGGCGGCCTGACATGCCCGATCACCAGGTCCCCGCTGCGCAGGTCAAAGCGTTTGATCTGGGATTGGGAGACATATATATCATCAGGACCGGAGACATAATCGGCTGAGCGTAAAAAGCCGATGCCTTCGCTCATGATTTCCAGGATACCTCCCCGGACCTCACGACCGTTCAGCTCGGCCTCAGCCCGTTGGATTTCCAGCACCAGGGCTTCTCTCTTGAGCCGTTTTGCGCGGTCGACATCCAGATCGACAGCAATTTGACGCAGTTCGGCTAAAGGTTTGGCAAATAGTTCTTTAGTTTCCATACTCTCTCTCAATAGGGATAAACTTGATAGGATAAGAATACACTGTGAAATAAATTGGAGATATGTCCAACAACATGCATCAGTTTATGCGCGCCTGAGCGATAATGGGGAATAAACCAGGTTCAATTTTTCCTTAACGAGGGGTTTGAACGCCTAAATTATAGCACGAAGGGCAGGAGCGCGCAACATTGTTCATAAAATCTCCGGGAGGTTTTTTCCATTCCAGGATGGCTCTCTCCCCCCCTGATCCTGCAGTTCAAGCCGGGGAATCCTGAGTCCAAGATGGTATAATTTTCCCGCAATCAGGTTCAGGTCAAGGGATCGCGTGAAAAGATATGAAGATGCTCTTAGAAAAATTATCCGGCATAGAAAGCCGCTACGAAGAGATCAACCAACAACTGCTGACAGTAGGAGATGACTATCAGCTGGCAGCTGAGCTCGGCAAGGAAAAGGCTGACCTGGATCCATTTATCGACGATATCAAAGAGTACCGGGAATCCCTGGCTCAGCTTGAGGAAGCTCAGACGCTGGCTGAAAGCGCCGAACCGGAAATGCGGGAACTGGCAGAACTGGAGATTGAAAACCTGACGGAAAAGATCGCTGTCCTTGAAAACGACCTGAAGCGCATGCTGGTACCCAGGGATCCCCGGGATGATCGCAATGTGATCCTCGAGATCAGGGCTGGAGCCGGAGGCGATGAAGCCGGGTTATTCGCAGGAGATCTCTTCCGGATGTACAGCCGCTACGCCGAACGCCAGGGATGGAAAGTCGAGGTGATGTCCCTCAGCGAATCTGGTGTTGGTGGGATAAAAGAGGTCTCAGCCCTGATTAAGGGCCGGGGGGCATATTCCAAGCTCAAGTATGAATCCGGGGTCCACCGGGTTCAGCGCGTCCCGGAAACCGAATCCCAGGGCCGCATCCATACCTCCACCGCTACTGTGGCTGTCCTGGCTGAAGTTGACGACGTGGATGAAATTGACATTCCAGCCAGCGATATCGAGATGGATGTCTACAAAGCAGGCGGCCCAGGTGGTCAAAATGTCCAGAAGAATTCCACCGCCATCCGCCTGACCCACAAACCCACCGGCATTGTAGTCCAGTGCCAGGATGAGCGCTCTCAGGCCCAGAACAGGGCCCGGGCCATGAGCATTCTCAAAGCCCGGCTGTATGAAATAGAAGAAACCAAACGCCGGAAAGAACAGGATGCCGACCGCCGCTCCCAGGTAGGATCGGGCGATCGTTCTGAAAAGATCCGCACATATAACTTCCCCCAGTCGCGGATCACTGACCATCGGATCAATTTTTCAGTCCACCAGCTGGCTGCTGTACTGGACGGCGAAATCGATCCTTTTATTGAGGAGCTGGCAACCGAGGATGAAGCCAAACGCCTCGCCGAAGCAGGTTTTGACGAATAAGCAACACCCGTCACAAACCCTGCTGGCAAAAACCAGGGAACATCTGGCAGATCACAGCGAATCTCCCTATCTTGACAGCCTGGAGCTGCTCTCTCATCTTACTGGAATCCCCCGGTCGCGGATACTGGCTCATCCAAACCCCAAACTATCCCCACAGCAGCGCCAAGATCTGGAATCAGCCCTGCAGGAACTCAGAGGTGGGACCCCCCTGCCCTACGTGCTGGGGAAGTGGGAATTCTTCCAGCTCAGCTATCAGGTCACTCCGGACGTGCTCATTCCCCGTCCGGAAACCGAAGGATTGGTAGAGCTGGCGCTGGAGTGGTTGAAAAACCATCCAGGACATAGATCCTGCCTGGAAGTTGGCACAGGCAGCGGCTGCATTGCAGTCACCCTGACCAGGATGCTCCCCGCCCTGCAGGTCACAGCTACAGACATCTCTCCAAAAGCCCTGGCGATTGCCAGGGAGAACGCCCAGCTCAATGGAGTTGAGGGTCAGGTGGAGTTCCTCGAGCGGGATCTGCTGGCGGAGATCAGCGGAGGATTCGATCTGCTGATTGCCAATCTCCCCTACATTCCCACTGAAAAGCTCAAAACCCTGGCAGTTTACCAAAGCGAACCCACTCTGGCCCTGGACGGCGGGCAGGATGGATTGCGCCTTATCAAGAAATTCCTTCAAGGAGCCCCTGAGCACGTTAACGCTGGGGGTGCGATCCTGCTGGAGCTTGATGAGGATACAGGAGCCACCGCCCTGGCGCTGGCCCGGAATGTCTTCCCCGGGGCAGCAATCCAGCTGGGCCAGGACCTTTCCGGCCAAGACCGCTATCTATCCATCCAATGCCAATGAAACAAGAACCTGCCCTCCTGCCCATCGACCACCCTGCTGCCTTCGAGCGGGCTGTCAGCCTGATTTCCTCCGGCGGTTTGATCGCTTTCCCAACAGACACAGTGTATGGAATTGGGGGATCTGCCTTTCTACCCAGGGCAATTGACGAAATCTACCGGGTGAAAGAGCGCTCCCACCTCAAAGCCATTCCCATCCTGCTGGCAGACAGCGAGGATCTGGAAAAAGTCACACCCCAGTTGACTGAGATAGCTCAAAACCTGATCGAACAATTCTGGCCCGGCGCACTAACCCTGATCCTGCCTCTCCTGCCCTCCCTGCCCGAGAATCTCTCCCCAGGTCCAACGGTCGGAGTCCGGATACCGGATCATGAACTCACCCGCCACCTTCTGCGGAAAACCGGACCTCTGGCAGCTACCTCTGCCAACCTGGCGGGAGCCCCTCCCGCCCTGACAGCGGAACTTGTCCATAAGCAGCTAGGAGGCCGGGTAAGTCTGATCCTGGACGGGGGAAGGGCACCCGGAGGTGTGCCATCTACCGTGATAGACTGCACTGGGGGTAGACCAGAACTGCTGCGTGAAGGGCCACTGGCTTGGCGGGAGATTGAGGAGTTCCTCGCAACACATCCCTGAAGTTAAGGGAAAGTATCTGCGTCTTCCTTACTATCCCCTTTCAAACCAGCTCTGATAACAAATCTCTGATATGATATTCAATAAATGGGAACTTTCATTATTTCAAGCTTTTCAGGAGGGTTGAACTATGGAAAATGAGCTGAACTTTCCACAAGATGACCAGGGGGAAAAGCGAACCTTTGCCGAAAAGCTGAATTGGCTTTTTAAAGGATTTGTCTATCCTCTCTGGAGCCGCCCATTTTACAAGGAGGCTGCCGGCAAACGCCTGGGAACTGCGCTGGTATTCCTGCTGATCTTTGCCCTCCTGCAAACAATCATCACAACAACCATCATAGCTTTTAACCTATCGAGTTTCGGACGGGAGATCGAAAGCGCTTACAGCAGTGGCGAGATCCCAGATATCAGAATCGAAAACGGTGTCGCCAGCGCTTCAGGATCGGGCAGGTACCTGATTGAAAACAACCGCCAGGTATTTGGCGTCGATACTACCGGAACCACCACCCAGATTGACACGAGCCAGTACAGCGAGGGGCTGCTGCTGACCCGGACCGAGATCCACCTTGTAAACGAGGATGGCTACCAGGTAATTCCTCTGACAGAGGTTAACCAAACACTCGGCGACCCGATCGTTCTGGATGGGTCAAATGTGACCAGGTTATGGTATGGTATCTCGGTTTTCGTAGACCTGGCAATGCTGGTGGGCGGATTCCTGTTCTTCTCTGCAGGGCGCTTCGTCTATCTGGTCCTGCTGGGGTTGGTGGTATGGGGAGCATCTTCTCTTAGTAAAAAGGGGGTGGATTTCGCGCCGGTTCTGATCACTGGGATTTACGCCAATGTCCCCACGACCTACCTGATGTTCGTGCTCCGCAAGATCGGGATCGCCTTCTTTGGCTTACGGGCAGTCATCCTGTTCATCATCTGGGGTATCGCCATCGCCTATTTTTTGAAAGAATCCGGAGAAGCCCCATCCGCTGAGCCAGAGCCCGACGGATCCCTGTAAGACAGGGCACTTAACTTACAGTAAGCTGTTCGGGGTTGGAGCTACAGGTCGAGGATGGTCTCCTCCAGCGCCCTTTTCGGCACATGATGGCGGTCCTTTTCGTCCCGCCAGTACTCGATATCCTCTCCCGGTCCGAGATCTTCCAGCACCACCTGCTCCGCCGGTTTACCAAGGGCGATCACCAGTAGAATCTGATAGCGCTCGGGAATGGAAAATTCTTCCCGCAGCCTTTCCCTATTGATCGATCCAACCAGACAGGCACCCAGACCCAGCTCAGCTGCTCCTAGAGTGATGCTCTGGCTGGCAATCCCGGCGTCATACTGGAAGCTCTTGGCCAGCTCGCTGTCCCCGAGAATGATGATGTAGGCGGCCGGGCGTTCACCCTCTGCGGGACCAGTCCATTCCTTTAAATACCCTGCCCAGGAAAGGGACGGGAATATCCGCCGGTTCTTCTCGGGAGTGTTGGAAAGGATGAATTTCAGGGGCTGCAGGTTGGCCCCGGAAGCGGACTGGCGGACCAGATTAACCAGCTTCAGGAGGACCTTTTTCCCGATCCGGCTGCTTTCTATAAAACGGCGATAGCTGCGGTTCAATTTGGTCAGCCGGTCCAGTCCCTTCCAGCTGGCAGTGATACCGCCGATCAGCGCTGCCAACCCCACCGGGGCCGCTGCCACCACCGCAGCCAGAAAGAAAAACGCTCCCAGGAATCCAACCAGCTGGCCAATGACCGGGATCTGCCCCGCCTTGGTTCCAAGGGCATCAAAAAGATTGTGCAGGATAGCCCCAATGGGAAACGCTGCCAGAGAGATTATCAGCAGCATCCAGTACTCCCGGGGAGAACGCCAATTCCAGAGCCAGGCACCCGCCAGACAAACCAGTGCCAAGTAAAGCAGGCCAATGCCCGGAAGGTTATCTGACACACCGATCAGCAGAGCGACTGCCCCAACAACCAATCCTACTCCTAGCAGGACCCACTGGGGGAATAGCATCCTGGAAAGGGTATTTCGAAAAGCGTTCATGACCCACCTCCGGTGGTTTCAGGGGCCCGTCAGGCAACCAATAAGGGAAACTTCAGTTAGAGATCAGCAATTGACCAGGAAGGGGCTGCATCCATTTCCAGGTCGTCCCGCTGACCAGCGAAATAGCGGAAGCAGCCTGCCCCGGCAATCATAGCCGCATTATCGGTGCAAAGCGCCAGGGGGGGGATATGAACCCGGTATTTCCGCTGGGCTTTGAATTTCTTGCGCAGTGCCTGGTTGGCTGACACGCCACCAGCCACCAGGATATCGCTGGTCTGGTATTCCCCGGCAGCCTGAATGGTCTTTTTGAAAAGCACCTCCACGACCGCAGCCTGGAAGCTGGCTGCCAGGTCAGCCTTCGGCAGGGAACTTTTTTGTTTTTCCAGCTGCTGGACCGTTCGCAGGACGGCGGTTTTCAATCCGCTGAAAGAGAAGTTATAGGAATCATCCAACCAGGCCCTTGGGAAATCAAATCTGGTTGGATTCCCTTCCGCGGCAGCTTCCTGGATGGCCGGACCTCCCGGATATCCCAATTCCAGTAAGCGGGCAACCTTATCAAATGCCTCTCCCGCAGCATCATCCAGGGTCCCACCTAACCATTCATAAGTCAGATGGTCCTTCATCAGGATCAGCTCGGTATGCCCTCCAGAAACTATCAGGGCCAACAGTGGAAAACGGGGGGGCTCTCCCAATTTCTGGCCCTCCTCCCCCAGCCAGGCCGAATACAGGTGGCCTTCCAGATGATTGATCCCTAACAAGGGCAATCCACTGCCAATAACCAGGCCCTTGGCCATATTGATCCCAACCACCAGGGAACCCGGCAGACCCGGACCACGGGTCACTGCAATACCGTCCAGGTCCGTCAATTTGAGATGGGCTTCTTTGAGAGCTTGGTCAACGATTGGGTAAATAGAGAGGATATGCTGACGGGAGGCAACTTCGGGAAAGATTCCCCCAAACTGAGCGTGCAAATCAACTTGGGATGCTACCGCGCTGGACAATATCACCCGTCCGTTCTCAACAACAGCAGCCGCAGTCTCATCGCAGGAGCTTTCAATGCCCAGGATACGGGCGAGCGGATTATTCAGATCTTCCGGCAGGGAACTTTCCAGTACTCTCTCACTCATCATCGCTCCTCAAACTGCCCTTTCCTGGCCTGCCCTATTTGTGCCAGTTTTTCATAGGTAAAACCAGGTCATAAGGATAATCCGCCAGAATCTCCATCTCGCCATCCGGACGAACCCAGACGGTATCCTCTAGGCGGCAGCCCAAGCCCTTTTCGGGATAATACAAACCAGGTTCGATCGTCACCACCGACCCGGCCGCGAGTCGGTCCGCCTGCCTGCCGCGCTTGCTGAACCAGGGCCGTTCATGAACATCCAGCCCCAGGCCGTGTCCCAGACTGTGCACATAACCAGACTCAAGCTGGCTGTTCTGGCGGATGGTGGGATGACCGCGCTCCTCAAAGAGCTCACAGGTGCGGTCCTGGAAAAAGGGCGCTTCTTGACCCATTTCCAATTCGCCCATAATGGTGTCATAAACATATTTGACATCCGCGTAGACCTTGGCTTCCGCTTCGGGAGCGTAGCCCAGGCACCAGGTGCGAGTGAAATCGAAAAAATAACCTCCCCCGGTCTCACAGGGGAAAATGTCATAGATGATGGTTCTGCCCAGTCTGATCGGGTCATCCGGGTTTCCAGTGTTGTGGGGCACTCCAGCATCCCGTCCAATCGCAAAGATGGTTCCTTCTGGATTTTCCGCGCCCCGTTCTGCCAGCCAGAGATTGATGAGGTTCTTCACCTCGCCAACAGTTAGCGGGGCACCGGCAGCGTTCAACAGGATCTCATCCTGATTCACCTGACTGTTTTGGAGCAGGGCCGCGGTCTTGCCCACCACCTCAGTGGTGATCCTTCCCATCTTACGGATGTGTTCAATTTCCTCTCGATCCTTGGTTGCCCTGGCTTCGAGGAGAACTGAGTCCTGGCTTTCCCCGAGGAATTGAACCCCCGGCAGGAGTTTCTCCAGCTCCTTGATCACACCAAACACAACTCCTACCTCTTTCTTGCCGTAGATCGCAACCCGCCCGCTGGTGATTCCCAGCTCCTCGAACATCATCTTATGAACCTTAGCACTGGTGAGCAGCAGGTCACCGCCGGATTCTTTCAGCACTTTCTGAAACTGATACTTGGCAGTAACGATCACTTCACAGCCGGAGGCAGCAGCCTCTTCCCTCTCCATCGAGTTGCAGAAAATCACCGGCTGCTTGCCCCTGCGCAGGATCAGGTCCGCCTGGCTAACATGTACATTTCCGGTAAAATAGGTCATGGCCGGGTTGTGTGTGGCCGCCCCCACGATCCAGACCACATCGATATTTTCCCTTTCCAGGATCCGTTCAAGATCACTTTTCATAGGCACTCCAGGCTTGATGAAACGCTTTAATGAAATCCGCATCCGATTCCGGAAATACAGTCCGGGGATCGAAAAGCAGCTGATCGTCCTCCACCCGGCCGATCACAGCCGGAGCATTAACCCGGAGAATCTCCTGGAGCTTGTTGGGGTGATCCACATCCACGGCCAGATTCCAGGTGGGCAGTGTTTCCCCGGGAAGGGAACCCCCGCCAACCATTGAATTCCCTTCCACCACCCGGCCACGCTGGATGTTCCGCTGCCAACTCTGAGCCCTGACCTTGAGATCGTTAGCATCCGCTGAGATCATGCGCCAGACCGGGATCTCGGAGAGAGCATCTTCCTTGAGATAATGATCCAGGGTAGCGCTCAGAGCTGCCAGGGCCATTTTGTCAGCCCGGATCGCTCGCGCCAAAGGATGCACCTTAAGCTGGTCGATCAGGTCCTTCCTGCCCAGGATGACACCTGCCTGGGGACCTCCCAGCAGCTTGTCACCGGAAAAGCACACCAGGTCAGCCCCGGCCGCCAGAGATTCCTGGACCATGGGTTCATGCTTTAGGCCAAAGGGGGCGGTGTCCAGTAAAGCTCCGGAACCCAGGTCGTCAAAGAACCACAGACCGGCCTGGTGAGCGCTGGCTGCGATCTCCTCTATTTCTGGTTCGCTGGTAAAGCCTACAATGGCATAATTGGAAGTATGTGCTCTCATCACTGCTGCGGTTTCCGGGCTGTAGGCTCTTTTATAATCGAAAAGGTGGACCTTATTGGTGGTCCCGACCTCCACAAGCTCCGTCCCGGAATGGCGCAGGACCTCCGGGATCCGGAACCCGCCCCCAATTTCTACCAGCTGGGAGCGGCTGATGATCACCTTTTTCCCTCGCGTTAACACTGTCAGGACCAATAAGACAGCTGAGGCGTTATTGTTGACCACCAGAGCCGATTCCACCCCAAGCAGCTGGCGGAACAGAGATTCAGCATGAATCAGGCGCGAACCCCTTCCCCCGGAGGCAAGGTCAAACTCCAGGGTGGAGTATTTCCCTCCAACCTCCTGGACTGCCCGCAGCGCAGCGTTGCTCAAAGGAGCCCTTCCCAGATTGGTATGGATAATTACACCGGTAGCATTGATGACCGGAAATAAAGTTGGACTGAGGTTCCGTTCCAATTCAGCAGAGGTCATTTCCAGGATCCCCTCTATACTCGGAACATCCCCTTTCCCTTCCAGAAAGGCCTTCCTGATTCGTTCGAGGGTCTCCCGGACAGCCGTGAGTGTGGGCTGTCGCCCATAGCGTTCTTCCAGGTCTTTGGCCCGGGGGTCTTTTAATATCCGGTCTACTGAAGGCAATTTACTGAGATCACTCATCATAGAAGTACTCTTCAACCCTGCTGCGTCCAATTACAGGCAAAATCATCATTCCGGGTGCCATTCACTCCGGTTGCGGAGCCGCAGGAGCAGCTCGATCAACAACAAACCAACAGCCAGGATCAAAGCTAATCCAAAACTCAGCACCTGACCTTTATTGAGCCAGATTAATATCCCGGCATAGATACCGATCATGGTAGCTTCCCGGACGACAATCTCAAAGGTTGCCTGCCCAAATGGTTGAATGACCCGGTTCAGATATGCAACCACCGGGATCAGAGAACCGGTCAGTGCAAAGACCACACAAACATAGAACAGCCAGCGGTTTCCCAGATCAGGGACTGTCTGGGTCATCAAATAGATCAAACCAAACCACCCTGGCAGGGCCAGTATTAAGGTGATAGGGAGCACCGTCCGGAAGCGGAGAGAATCTTTATCTTCCATGTCTCAAATTCTAACATAGAGTTATCTGCTTCTGGGGATAGTGGTATAGCCTCGAACTTTCCTCTCCGGATCGGGGAGGAAAGCAGGGAATGGATGCAAACCAGTATTTCAGATGTATGATTGAAACCTTAAAAAATTAGAATGGAGCCAGTTAAGGGCTAAGATTCAAGTTTGTGAATGAAAATACTCCTGGCCCAGTCCGCAAATAATCTGAAATATTTAAGATTCAAACCAAACGCGTTGAAAACACCCCCATCTGTAGGGGGTGTCATGGAGTATATCCCCAAAACCTAGGACTAATAATACTGTGGTAGGGTTTAGTATTTAATTTCAACAAAATATTAATTTCTTAAGATTATTTACCTTAATAAATCGATTTTTTTTAGGGGGCGGGATTGCTGGACATTGATCCATCCGCTAAAATTAAGCCTGAAGCGTTCCCCCATTCAGGGATTTTATTTAGTAAGAAAATACGTATTTAGAGCACTGCTGACAGGAGTTTCCCACAGGGGAGAAACCAGCATAAGAGGGGCCCTCAGTTCAGCCAGAGGTGAGGAGGTTCTGTTAATGGAAGGAGAGCAAGCTTGGCAAGCTGCCTTGGGACAGCTTCAACTGGAAATGCCCAAAGCCGCCTTTGATACCTGGGTCCGCGACGCGGAATTGATTTCGGTATCCGATGGTGATTTCGAGATCGGTGTCCACAACGCTTATGCTCGCGACTGGCTTGACAGTCGATTGAAAAGCACCATCATCAAGCTGCTAGCCGGAACCATAAACCGTCCGGTAGACGTCAATTTTGTGGTTAAGAATGGTTCCAAGAAGACCGCTCCCCCTGCAGAAGCGGTTTCCCAGGAGGAAAAGTCCTCCCCGGTTTACAGAACAGGGACTACCTCCTCCCAGCGGGTATCTATCAACTTCCGCTATAACTTTGACAATTTTGTGGTGGGCCCCAGCAACCGGCTGGCCCATGCCGCCTCCCTTGCCGTGGCTGAAAAACCCGCCCAAACCTACAACCCGCTTTTCCTATACGGTGGTGTTGGGCTGGGTAAAACCCATTTGCTCCACGCGATCGGAAATGTCTGCCAGGCCCAAGACCTTGAAGTCCTGTACGTGTCCTCGGAGGAGTTCACCAACGACCTGATCACAGCCATCCGGGGCCATACCACCCAGGCATTCCGGGAGAAATACCGCCGGATCGATGTGCTGCTGATCGATGATATCCAATTTATCGCCGGTAAGGAATCTACCCAGGAAGAATTTTTCCACACATTTAATACCCTGCATGGCCAGAACAAACAGATCGTGATGACCTCAGACCGCCCCCCGCGCGCCATGGTCACCCTGGAAGAGCGCCTGCGTTCCAGATTTGAATGGGGACTGGCGGCGGATATCCAACCCCCTGATTTTGAAACCCGGGTAGCCATCCTGCAATCAAAAGCGGAGCGCATGGGTTACTCTCTGCCTGACACGATCCTGGAAGACATCGCCCAGCGCTTCCAGACCAACATCCGTGAACTGGAAGGAGCAATGACCCGTTTGATGGCCTACGCCGATCTGAGAGGTATGGTGCTGGACGAAAAATTGGTCGAATATGCCTTGGCAGATTTAATGCCGGAAACCCGGGAAATCGAGCCTGATCAGATTCTGCGCACTATTGCCCAGGAATACGGGGTTACACTGGATGATCTGCTCAGCCAGAGCCGCAGTCAGCGGGTGGCTTTCCCCCGCCAGGTTGCGATGTACATGCTTCGGGAGGAAAGCGAACTGTCACTCCCCAAGATTGGGGAAATTCTAGGCGGTAGGGACCATACCACGATCATGTACGGGCACGAGAAAATCGCTGATCTGCTGGAGCGGGACAAGAACCTGCGCCGGAAATTAGTCAATATCCAGGAGATTCTTTACTCTCCAGTCAGTGTACCTATGTAATGCAGTAGCACTGAAACTAAAACACCTGCTGAAGAGATCAGCAGGTGTTTTCTGTTTAATCCAGACCACCTTTTTTCCTTTCCCGTACCCTCTTAAGCCACTCTTTCAGCTGCCGGATCCAGCGGTACCAGGGAAATTCCACGGGTACCGCTTCCTCTTCGTCCTCAGGCCAGGGATCAAGATCAAGCATCTTCCGCAGCACATACAATCCCACCGCCTTGGTTGTTGCCACGATAGGAGCAGCCAGAAAAATACCCACCAATCCGAATAGACTGGCCATGAACAGGGCAGCGACAAGGACCGCTGCGGGATGGATGTCCAGGGTACGCCCCAGAAAGCGGGGGGAAATGTAATTATCAAAGATGAAATTGATCACCAGAGCTATACCCAACACCAGGACAGAATACTGCCAGGGCTGCAGACCAAAATAATTACTTGATTGGAAAAAAGTCACCAACACCATGACGATGGCGGTTGTCCAAAGCCCCACATAGGGAATGAAGATCGCCAAGCCAGTCAGGGCCGCCAAAGCGATGGAAAAGCGCACCCCCAGGGCGGACAGCACGATCAAATAAACCACAAAAACCATCATAAAGATGATGATCTGCCCCCGGAAGAAGGAATCCCAGATCTGTCTCAGCTGACGTCCCATACGGCGGATATCGTAACCATAGTGGGGTATTTGAGCGAGCTGGAATTCTCCCACCTGGCCACTTTCAGAAAGAATAAAATAAGCTATTAGCAGCACAAAGAAGATCCGGCCTATACTGACAGCGGCCCCGGTCGCTATCGAGCCCACAATCGACCCGGCCTGACCCAGCAAAGGCTGGATAGCTGCCAGGGCGCGATTAGCCAGATCGTTTAAATTAACCAGCTCGCCCACGTTGCCGTACTGCGCTAAAAAGGCTGAGAGATTGCCTGCCAGTTTTGGAAGGTCATTGGCGAATTCCTGCACTACCCGAACCAGACCAGCCAACTGCTGAGCAATTGCCAGCCCTGCGCCTGTCAGCAGTCCAAGCAGCAGAATCACCATTAACAGGAAAACCAGGGTCGAGGCCATTCGCCAGGACAGATTAGTTCTGCCAACCAGCCAGTTGGCAACCGGTCGCAGCAGATAGGTGATGATAAATGCCAGAATCAGCAGGGAGACAATCGACCGGTAATATATCAATATCCCGGCAAAAAGAGCAACCAGGGAAAGCCCCACGACCAGCTTGGTTGTGGTAGTCCAGGTTGGAGAACCTTGCTCTTCAGCTGTCATCGAATAATTTTCCCCATAAACATCATCTCTATCCCATCAGGGAAGCCGATAATCATTCCCTGCTTCTGTTAACCCCTCAGCCATCGATAAGCTTCGCGATCACGATAATGCGCTTGTTATCCACCATGTAAGGGTAACAGGAAATCAGGGTGGTAATTGGCTCTCCGGTGGATTCAAGGTACTCGACCTGGTCCGGTTCCACGACCAGCACCCGTTTAACAGCGTAGGTGTAGCTCTGCCTGGCCGAAAAGAGAATCACCAGGTCTCCTTCCTCAAGCTGATCCAGGTTCCGGAAGATTTCCCCGTGAATATCGTTATGGGCTGACAGAACCACGTTGCCGGTCTCCCCAGGATTGGCAGAGAAAATATTATGCCCCACGCCTTTTTTCAGCTGCTCCGGCCCATCACCCTCCACAACAGGCACATCCTGCCCGATTTTGGGAATCTGCAGTCTGATAGCATGATTTGGCCCTGGTGTGGGGACAGGTATCTCCCAGTATGATTGAACGACCGGCCTTAGATGAGAAGGGATTTCCTCGATATTGGGTTTGCTCCCTCCGGGGGAGTTAGGGGGTGTATGACCTCCAGGGAGGACAACTGCCCTGATAAGGGGTGTTGGAGTCAAAGTTGGCTGCTCCAGGGCCAGGGCAACTTCCCTGTTCAGCTGCTGCAGGATGTCCAGGCCGTTGAACAGCACAAAGAACAGCCCGATGACGGCCAGGATCTCCACTGCCAGCAGAAATCCATCAACCACGCGTTTGTTTCTCTGCTTGCTCTCCTCGACCGGGTCGGGAGGACCCTCGCCAGGGGGATATGATGTGCGCAGATCCTCCCAGCTGGTTTCCCCTTCATCAGAAACCAGTTTGACTACCCGGCCGGTCTCGCGGAAGCGGTCAATGCGCTCTTGCCTGCCCGCGCGCTGTTTCTCAATCAACAGGCGGCGCAGTTCGTTGACGCTTAATTCCCGGGGGTCCCTTTTTCTTACCACTCCCTGATTATAATCTGGCTTAACACAGATGCCAAGTCAGGGAAACTCCCTCTGTCCCCAGGGCGTTTCTGCTTCAAAGTGCCAATCTACCGAGCTACACCCTGGTGATAATGGAGAACCTCACCCCGGGATTACCCCACTTCTGGCGAGAAGGTTGGACAGCTTCCCTGACCTCTCCAACCTGACCCTTGCGGTTTGCGGATCGCTGATCTCATGCTAGAATCAAATGCCAGGAAGTTAACTCACTCTGATGTTGATCTCCTGGTTTGTTGAAAAAAACAGTTATATTTCTGAAGATCCATTGTTTACTCAAGGATCCCGGGGAGGTAACATGCCGGACCGCGAACTGCTCTATTCAATGTCCAAAGAAACCCTGATCGACATGCTGGAAGACCAGGCCAAGAACTGGCTGGCCCATGATGGCCTCTGGTTTCAGGCTGTGGAGCGGCACTTTGGCCTGGAAAAAGCCATTGAGCTGGATAAGGAAGCCTGGATCAGTTTTACCCAGATCGAAGCCAAGAGGATCATGCGCCGGCAGGGAATCGAATCCGGTGGCGGGTTGACCGCTCTCAAAAAAGCGCTCCAGCTGAGATTGTATTCCCGCATCAACGAACAATCCTTGATCGAAATCGACTCCACCCACCTGCGCTTTGAGATGAACGATTGTCGGGTGCAGAGCGCCCGCAAACGCAGAGGTCTGGACGATTTTCCCTGCAAGCCAGTAGGGATCGCCGAATATGCCTATTTTGCTCACACAATAGATCCACGCATCCGCACAGAAGTGATCAGCTGTCCACCTGACCCCCATCCAGAGGGCTACTACTGCGCCTGGCAGTTCACCCTGGAAGAACATCCAATCCCCGTTGAAGAACTGCCCTGAGAGGTAGGACCCCCTGAATTAAAAAAAATCCTGAACTTGCTGTTCAGGATTTTTTTTGCTTCTATAAAAAGCGTATGTCAGGAGGTTTTACTTCGCCTGCCAGAATCCCCGCCTTACTGCAATAACATCCTCTTTAGTGATAAAGGCATTCTTGTCGATATCCAGGACCAGTTTCTCAAATTCAGGAACCTGGCTGCGTCGGATGCTGCTGGTGATCACCGAGACAGTTCCGTCCTTTCCTCTAGCCGGGATCTCAGTCACGGCATAATTATGCTTCCGCAGAGCATCAAGTATGGCTGCTCCCCATTTGGGGCTGATGACCCTCACCTCAGTAAAACCAATGGCTAATTTCCCCTCGATGAACATACCAACAACGTTGCCCGTGGCAAAACCGCCCGCGTACATCAGCACATTCACAAAGTTATTGATATCCGAAAGCACAAAAGCGAAGGTCATCACCCAGATCACAGAGTTGAAAAATCCCAGCAGCCAGACCCAGATCTTATTGCTGCGCATGGTAAAGATCAAGCGCAGGGTATCCAGGCTGGTTGACACCACCCGGACCAGGAAAATCAGCAGAGCGATCAACAGCGCTTGGGTAGTGAATTCAAAGCTAAACATAGCTATCTCCCAGTGGAATCAGGCTATTTCTCCCTGTCCAGCAGTTCAAAGTACATCTCAGTGGCATAGGCCTTGACCATCCGACGCATGCTGAATTCCGGAGCCAGGGTGCGAATAGACTCTTTCATCCTGGCTATCCATTCGAGCGGCAGGCCACCGGGGGTACGGTCATAATAGAGCGGTACGATCTCATTCTCAAGAGTATCATAGAGATTTTCCGCATCCATGTCATCCTGGAATTTGTGGTCCGGGTAACTTACATCTGCGCC
>JANTFT010000016.1 GCA_024763275.1 Anaerolineales bacterium
TTAAAGGGATCGCCCTGCGGTTCAACCTACTGCCGGAAGTGATCATCGAAGCCAATCAGATCAGCGACCCCAGTTTGATCTATTCGGGCCAGCAACTGCTGCTGCCAGCTCCGGAAATCAGCGACACCGGGCCGGGTTTTAAATCCATCCCTGATTCCGAGCTGGTCAGAAGTCCCTACACCGTGCATTTTCAGATTGACTCCTACATCCACAACATGCCGGGGTATTTGAAAGACTATCAGGAAGAGGTTGACGGCGAGGTCCAAACTGGAGCGGAAATAATCACCAGGATCTCCGAGGACTATTCGGTCAACCCCCGCCTGCTGCTGGCAGTCATCGAACACCAATCCGGCTGGCTCACCACCCGCCAAGGCAAGGATAATCCTTTTCCCCTGGGCTATCGAGAAAGCGGTTATGAGGGTCTGTACCATCAGCTGGCCTGGGCGGCCGATGAGCTCAACCTGGGGTACTACCTCTGGAAGGTGAAGGGGATTGGATCCTGGACCTGCAAGGACGGGATCACCGTACCAATTAACCCAACCATCAACCCAGGAACAGCGGGTCTGCAGAGGTTATTTTCCAGGCTGCTTCCTTACCGGCAATGGCTTGAGACCGTCAGTGAGGGTGGTTTTGTCGATACTTATATCAAACTGTTCGGTTTTCCTTTTGACTATAATTTCACTCCCTTGATCCCGGCCGATCTAGTTCAGCCTGACCTGCAGCTGCCTTTTGAAAAAGGGGTGGTCTGGTTGTTCACCGGCGGTCCCCACGGCGGCTGGGATGAAGGATCAGCCTGGGCAGCACTTGATTTTGCGCCTGCTGACAAGGACCTCGGCTGTAGCTCCAGCGATGAATGGGTTGTGGCCGTGGCCGATGGTCCAATTGTCCGGTCCGATCACGGAGCTGTAGTGCAGAGCATCGATGGCGATCCCTACGACCAGACCGGTTGGGCAATATTGTATATGCACATTGAATCCCGCGACCGCGTGGAAGTTGGAGCCCGCCTGCGGGCAGGAGAGCGCATCGGGCATCCTTCCTGCGAAGGAGGCATCTCCACCGGTACTCATCTTCACATCGCCCGGCGGTATAATGGGGAATGGATCCCAGCCGACCAGGACCTGCCGTTCGTGATGGATGGCTGGGTCTCTCAGGGATTGGGATATGCCTACCAGGGCTTGCTGGTCCACGGCGACCAGGTCATTCAGGCAGAAGACACCAAAACAGAAATCAACAGGATCCAACGGTGACCACGCTGAAAAAGATCTTGCTCTCGCTGCTGGCACTTTCCCTGGCAGGGTGCAGTCTTTACCAAAAGACACCCCCCCTATTCGTGCCCCCGGTAGGTTCGACCCCGACTGCCGAGGGTGCCCAAATCCTGCCAACCAAGTCGCCTACCAGCGGAGTCACCCCCACGCCGGAAGAAGACCTTCAACCCACCCCTACAGTCTATCTGCCACCCACTGAAACGCTGGTTCCCACACCTATGGAAGAGCGTGATCCGATCGTCTATCACGCCCAGGCAGGAGATACCCTGTCTGTGGTTGCCACTCATTTCGGGGTCAGCAGAGACCAGATCCAGTCCAATGTGGAACTTCCAGAAAGTTCCTTCATCAACCCTGGCACACTGCTGGTCATCCCCCAGGTGCTGGTAAATACTACCTCCGGGATCCATCTGCTTCCAGATAGTGAATTCGTTTACTCCCGGGCAATCACTGATTCGGATTTCCCGGATGACGTGGTCCAGTTTGTGCAGGAAGCTGGTGGATACCTAAGCGAAGAGCGCGAATATGATCATACCACCATGACCAACGGAGGAGAGATCGTCCAACAAATTGCCCGCAACAATTCCATCAACCCTTTCCTGCTGCTGGCCCTGCTGGAGTATCAAAGCAATTGGGTTTTCGGCCAGCCTCAGAATCTGGCCCAGCTCAAATACCCCCTGGGATATGTCAATTATGACGATGCCGGCCTGGTGCGCCAGCTCCGCTGGGCGGTCAATCAGCTCTCAATTGGCTATTACGGCTGGCGTGAGGGCAGGCTGACGGAGATCCTGCTGGAAAGCGCTCAGAATCCCAACCAGGAAGTGACCGCCCGGATCGAACCCAGTCTGAACGCCGGAACGGTTGCCCTGCAGTATTACTTCTCCCAGATTTATGATAGTGATGAATGGATCCAGGCGCTGGATGACGATATCGGTTTCATCACCACCTATATAGAGATGTTCGGGTCTCCAGAGAACAGGACCCAGTACGAACCTTTGTTCTCGCATGATCTGAGTCAGCCAACACTGGAGCTGCCCTTTATGTCTGGCGTAGTCTGGAATTACACCGGTGGGCCTCACGGAGCCTGGGAAAGGGAGGGTTCCTGGTCTGCGGTGGATTTCGCCCCCTCTGGATTCCGGGGAGAATGTTCCCGTTCGTATGCCTACGTAACGGCAGCTGCTCCCGGCCTGGTTGTCAGGGCTGAGGACGGTGTGGTGATGATCAACCTGGATTACAACGAGAACGAACACACTGGCTGGGTGCTGCTCTACCTGCACATCGCCACCGAGGGCCGGCTGGTGAACGTCGGAGACGAGGTCAATACCGGAGATAGGCTCGGCAATCCCTCCTGCGAAGGGGGCATCGCCACCGGCACCCATGTTCACCTGGCCAGGAAATACAACGGCGAATGGATGGCCGCGGACGGACCGATCCCCTTTGTCCTCAGCGGCTGGACAGTCCACAAAGGCGCTGCCCCCTACAAGGGTACACTCACCAAACCAGGCGAAAGCCCGGTCACGGCCAGCTCGTACAGCGCCCCCGGGAGCCAGATAACGCGGTAAAATTGGTGACCTATGTTCCACCAGCCAGAGATTCGCTCCTTGGTTGCGAAGGTCTTACACAGCACCCTGCTGCTAGGGTTGCTGCTGTCCGCCTGCCTCCCCCAATCCTCAGGACAGCTTGAGATTTTTCCAGGAGTTAGCACCACGCCAACCAGCCAGCCTATTCCCATCAACGTCCGGCCGGTCTACTCACCCGGGGAGCTGGTTTCCTATACCGCTCAGAGCGGTGACACCCTGGCCAATCTGGCTTTCCACTTTAACACCACTACCAGGGAAATTCTGGCCGAAAATCCGATCATTCCGGAAGATGCCACCACACTGCCTCCGGGATTGCCCATGACCATTCCCATATATTACGAGGCACTGTGGGGCCCACAATTCCAGATCCTGCCCAACTGTGCCTTTGTGAACGGACCCGCTCAAATCGGGTTTGACACTGCTGCTTTTGTGGATTCGCAGCCGGGCTGGTTCAAGAATTTCCAGCAGTATGCGGCAGAACAGCAGCGGAGCGGAGCGGAAATCATCGACTACATCTCCTCCCGGTTCAGCATCAGCCCCAGAATTCTGCTGGCCATTCTGGAATATCAGCTGGGAGCCCTGAGCGATCCCACTCCTCCTGAAGGCCTGTTGAACGGCTACCCCCTGGGATATCGGGTCAGCGGTTATCACGGCCTGTACATCCAGCTGGTCTGGGCGGCCAACCGCCTCAACCAGGGCTACTACGGCTGGCTTGACAGCCATCTGGACACCCTGGAATTCTCCGATCAGACCATCGAGCACCCGGACCCCTGGCAGAATGCCGCTACCGTCGCCCTGCAGTATTATTTCTCCCGGCTGGAGCCCAAAGGGGAATATTTCCGGACCGTCACCTCGGACGGATTCCTGGCCACCTACCAGGAACTCTTCGGGGACCCCTGGACCTGTGAACCGCTCATCCCCGGCAGCCTGCGCCAGCCTGCCATGACCCTGCCCTTCAAACCCGGGAAAACCTGGGCCCTCACTGGCGGCCCTCACACCGGCTGGGGCCAGGGCGATCCCTGGGCTGCCCTGGACTTTGCTCCCCCCAGCAACGTGAGCGGCTGCGAGATCACCAGCGAGTGGGCTGTAGCTGTGGCCCCGGGAGTGATAGCCCGCAGCGAACCGGGGCTGGTAGAACTGGATCTTGATGGAGATGGCGATTCCCGGACCGGCTGGGTCCTGCTTTATCTCCACCTGGGAACCCAGGACAAGGCTGCCACAGGCGACCGGGTAGAGACAGGCGACCACCTGGGACATCCTTCCTGCGAAGGAGGCGAAAGCACCGGATCCCATATCCATATCGCCAGAAAGTACAACGGGGAGTGGATCCCGGCTGCCGGCGTGATTCCCTTCAACCTCAGCGGCTGGATCGCTCAGGCTGGAGCGACCGAATATCAGGGCTCCCTGACGCGGTTTGGGGAAACGGTCATTGCCAGCGTCGACGCCGAAGAAAAAAGCCTCATCAGCGCCCCGGAACCTCCCTCCCAGTAAACTGCATTCCCACCCGGGAATCTAATTTGATCGTTCTTCATGCCCCGGAAGGGCATCTCCCCGGGGTATTTAACCCTGCCACCTTCTCTTCCAGCGCAATAAAACAAGGCCAAATTCAATATTATCAATATATTTTTCAATTTTTCTTATTTTTCCTATTGACAATTTCAATATTTTTGATATACTGCAAGAGAATTCAGCTGTAAAACAGGAGAACACCATGTTCTTAACTCATTTAGAAAACCACAGGACCCGTCAAAAAGAACTGCAGCGGCAGGCGGCAGAATATCGTTTGGCCAGGTCGCTGGCAAGACCCACTTCCCGGGCCGCCGGGGTCTGTCAATCGCTGGGCAAAAAGCTGATCGCTGCCGGGGGCGAGCTGATCGAAAAGTCCCGCTTATCCACTGAACCCGGGATCAACGGAGAGGAGATCTTCAGGAGGGCAGCATGAATTTCGCAAATTTTGAAACAGCCAAAATGATTCAAGAACAACGTCAACAGCAGGCAGCCGCATACCGGTTGATCAGATCCCTGGAAAAATCCTCGCATCCGCTGGCCAGGATCTACGCGGCCATCGGCAGGGCCCTGATCATCCTGGGGCAGATTTTGATCAAGCGCACCCAGGCGGCTCATTAATCCAGCTAATTAGTGAAGGAGTCAACCATGCATCCCTTACCATCACAGTGCCCTGTTTGCGGCGGAGAGATCATCGTCACCCGGATCGAGTGCCGGGACTGCAATACCAGGGTTGAAGGTCAGTTCTACACCCGGTCATTTTCGCAGCTGACACCCAAACAGATGGAGTTTGTGGAAACATTTATCCGCCTGGAAGGCAAAATCACCCGCATGGAAAAGGAGCTCAATCTCTCCTATCCAACCATCCGCAAACTGCTCCACGATGTGATCAGGTCTTTAGGGTATGAGCCGGGCGGTGAGGAAGAGCTGGACAACCTGACACCAGAGGAGCGCCAGCAAATCCTCAATGACCTGGACAGCGGGTCTATCAGTCTGGAAGAAGCCCTTAAGAAACTGAAGGATGAGGAGAGTTAAGCATGACAGAGCGAATAATTCCTGCTGAAGACCTGACGGGGCTGGAAATTACATCCGTGAACGGCAATCTGCACCTCACCGGATGGAACCGGCCTGAGATACGGGTGAAGGAAGGGGCTGGTGATCTTCAGATCAAGGAAAAGAAAGGTGTGCTCCAGATCAGCAGTCCCGATAACCTGTTCATCCACCTGCCCCACAGCCTGCCGATCCAGGTCAGATCTGTCACAGGGGATGCCAGCGTCCGGGGCCTCACCAGTGATCTGGCAATTGACTCCCTTGCGGGTGACCTCAGCCTGCGGGATATCAGCTCCACCACCATCAAAAATCTAAAGGGGGACCTGTTCGCTTCCCGGGTCCAGGGAGACCTGCGAGGGGAGACGATCAGCGGGGACGCCCTGATCGATGACGTGCAGGGGCAGGTAGAGCTCAAAGACCTTGCGGGTGACCTGCAGATAGAAAAAGCGGACGGGGGCATTGACGTCCTGGCAGCCGGGGATGGAATAGCCGTTTTCAGCCCTGTCCCCTGGCAGGCCTACCGGATCGAAGTCGGGGGCGATTTATCGGTCGTTATTCCGGCCGATTCCGATGCCGACCTGGTCATTCATTGTGGAGGGCAGGAGATCAGCCTGCTCCCGGGCAAGCTGGACATTAATAGCGAAGAGGAAGATCTCACACAAAAGCTGGGAGAGGGAGGTACCTCCCTTCAACTCTCGGCTGGCGGCAGGGTCTTCGTCACAGACGATGAGTTCGGCATACTGACCAACCTCAAATACAACCTGGAAGAACTGGAAGCGCTGACGGTTGATTTTTCATCCGAAACCGCTGAGCACATCAAAAGCAGTCTGGACCATCTGGAAGATGAGCTGCAGGTATCCCTGGCGGGGCTAGCGGAATCCCTGGAGGATATCGGTCTGTCTGAGGAAAGCCTGAAGGATCTGGGCGCAAAGATTGCAGAGACCAGCCGCAAAGCTGCCGAAAAAGCGGAGATGGCCGCCATCAAAGCCCAGGCCAAAGTTGAGAAAAAAATCGCCAGAGCCAGGCGGAAAGCCCTGCAAGCCAGAGAAAAGACCAGGCAATTTGATCTGAATAAATTCCTGGAGACAAAAGCCAGCCAGGACTCAGTCACTGAACAGGAAAGGCTGCTGATCCTGAAAATGCTTCAGGAGAAGAAAATCAGCCCAAAGGAAGCTGACAACCTGCTTAAGGCGCTGGAGGGTAAATAATATGACCGCTTCAGACAGAGAACGTCTGGAAATCCTGGAGATGATCCAGCAGGGGAAGGTCAGCCCCGCAGAAGGACTGCGGCTGATCGAGGTTCTGAATGAAAGTCTGGAAATTGAAAACCAGGAATACATTCAGGCCAGGGAAGAAATGCTTTCTAGGCCCCCGAACCCGTCCGCAGCTGCCCCTGATCAGGAACTCGACCCTGACGAGCCAGGAAAATGGCGGCAGTGGTGGATCATTCCCTTCTGGAGCGGAGTAGCAATCACCGTACTGGGAGGGGCCCTGATGTATTGGGCCTGGGCAGCTAGAGGGATCGGGCTGGGATTCGTCGCCGCCTGGATCCCTTTCCTGATCGGACTGGGGGTGATGATGCTGGGGTGGAACAGCCGCACCGGGCCATGGATCCATATCCGGGTCCAGCAGAAGCCCGGAGAAAGTCCGGAAAGGATTTTCCTCAGCTTACCCATCCCCGTTCGCGCGACTGCCTGGGTGATGCGGACTTTCGGGCGCTGGATCCCGTATCTGCCAGGGGGGATGGATGAAGTGCTCTTCGCCCTGAAAGGCTACTCACCAGGAGACCCGCCCCTGAGCATTAAGGTAGATGATGAAGAAGACGGCCAGAAAGTACTAATATATATCGGTTAGGAGAATTCCTCAGAAGGAGCAGGGATATGGTTACCAGTGAAGAACGGATGAAAATCCTGAAAATGATCAGCGAGGAAAAGATCACCGCGGAAGAGGGCGCCCAGCTGCTCTCGGCACTGACACAACACAGCGAAAAGCCCAAATCCGGGGGCAGGCGCTCCCTGGCCGGGCACATGCTCCGGGTCCGGGTCACAGATATGGCCACCGGGAGGGCGAAAGCAAAGATCAACGTGCCCATGCGCCTGGTAGACGCCGGCCTCAACATCGCGGCCCAGTTTGCGCCGGAAATGGAAAACGCCCAGATGATGGACGCGGTCAAGGAAGCTCTGTCAGAGAATATGACCGGCAAGATCGTCGATGTGATCGATGAGGAAGACCAGGAGCATGTGGAGATTTACATCGATTGACCGGTTGACCCCTAAATAATAAGCAAAAAGCCCGGGTTACCGGGCTTTTTGCATTTCCAGGGCGCCAGCAGACCGATCTTACTCCTCAGGGAGGTCTTCTGAGGAAGTGGCGACCACATCGCTGGAAGCCGGGACCTGCTCAGGAACAATGAACATCATCACCAGGTAAGCCCAGAATAAACCGCTGGCGGTGCCCAGCATCCCTAAAACGAACAGCAGGCGTACCAGGGTTGGGTCGATCTCAAAATACTCCGCGATACCTCCGCACACACCGGCAATCATCCGGTCTTCCCTTGAGCGGTACAAGCGTTTATATTCTTCAGTCATCAATTGATCTCCTGATAAGTTATAAAGGTCTATTCAATCATAATATACGGCTTTCCTTCAGAAAGGTTGTACCCAACCACCGTAACTCTATTGTTACATTTTGGTTTATTGATATAATCAGGTTATCTGTCAGCAAACGAGGAACCATGGATATATACGATCAAGAAGCTCTCTCAGTTAATATCAGCGAACGCTTACGTGCGCTGCGCGAAGAACGCGAGCTGTCTATCCGGGCTCTGGGGCGGTTAAGCGGCCTGTCCGCTAACGCGCTCAGCGTGATTGAACGCGGGCTGTCCTCCCCATCCGTGAGTACCCTTTATAAAATTGCCACTGCCCTGGAGATCCCGGTCACGGCATTCTTCGAGGAAACACCTCCCAAACAGAACGTGGTTCTGATCAAATCCTCGGAACGCAACCGCATTCCGCTGTACCGCGGCTTATGGGAAGGGCTGGGTGGAGAACATTATGAAGGCCTGATGGAACCCTTTATGATCACCCTGGAGGCTGGCAGCAGCAGCGGCAGATTTCCCATGTCTCACTCCGGGAATGAATTTGTGTTCTGCCTGCGCGGTGAATTGGTATATGAAGTGGCCGAAGATACCTACACCCTGGAGGCTGGAGATGCCCTGATCTTTTCCGCATCCCTGGAGCACAAATGGCATAATCCGGGAACCAAGGTAACCAACGCGCTGATTGTCCTGTGCGGATTCAAGGCAGGGGAAAGCCCCAGCAAATATCACCTGGCATCCGGGAAGACCTAAAAGGCCCGGCCGGCTGAAGACCAGGAATGATCTTCCCATAAAGATTAAAATACAAAGCCCCGATTGAGAAATCGGGGCTTTGTCATTCGGGCAGACGAATCAGACGAACACTATTTGAGCACCTTCCGTTAAATCCATGAACTCCATTGCCCCCAACACGGTCGCTCCCTCTACTAGATCGTCCACGGTCAACTTCATCATATCCATGGACATCTTGCAGCCGTAAACGTTGGCGCCAGCGTCGACCAGCAGCTTGACAAATTCGGCCACCGGGGGGAACCCCAGTTTCTTGATCTCGCCCCGCATCATCCAGGACGCCGCCCAGGACATGCCGGGCAGGGCTCCCAGCAGGGTGGGAATCCCAAACCAGGGATGCATATTGGGATTGCCGACAGTGGCCACACTGAGCTTGCCCATCTTCTTCTTAGTGATGATGTCCAGCCCCCAGAAGGTGAAGAACATTTCCACATCGATCCCGCTCATCCTGGCCGCATTGGCCAGGATCAGAGGAGGATAGGCCATGTCCAGAGAACCCTTGGAAGCTACCAGGGCCAGTTTTCTTCTGCCATTCGCAGCGGACGAACTTTGATGTAAGACCCGGGAAGGTTTTGCCATTATAATCTCCTTTTCTTAGATGCAACCTGTGGGTTTCTTGAGCCCGGCAATATTGGCCGCCAGTTTCGCAGGACCATCCGGGAACAGCTGGTACATTTCTTTCATGCTGACACCCGTCTGCTGGGTGATGCGCCGCAGCGTAGGCGGCTCGCCAGTCTTCTCAAAGTCGCTGCGGGCGAAATTGATCACCTTCCAGTGGCGGTCGGTCAGCTCGATCTCCAGGGCTTCGGCAATTGCCCGGCCGATTTCCTCGGTCCAGTCAGCGGCGTTCACCATAAAACCATCATCGTCGAACTCTATGGTATCCAGAATATCTTCAGTCATCTTTTTTTGCTCCTTTTCTTGAAACTCTTCAATATTGATTTACCCCGGAGCACTTCCCAGGGCGTTGATTACATTCAGCAAACGGCTTAACCCCCGCCGGGCTTCAGGCTGGTTAACTTCCCGCAGGAGAGCCAGCAGAGAGGGAGGAGGGGCATCCTCTCCGGGATCGGTTTGAAATGCGATCAGCATGCGGTTGAGATCATCCAGGGCATTCCCCTCACCCAGAGTGCGCAGCAGATCGCCGGTCTGAGCGAAAAGACCCATCCGCTCCAGGCGGTCCAGGGCTTCAACCGCCGCTGAAAACACCTGCTTCCCCAGCAGCTCAACCTCATCGGCAATTCCCATCATAGCCTCAAACCTATCCATCATGGAAAGGATCAGGTGAGTGTTGCGGAGGGCACGTTTGAGCAGGTAGAGCAGGTCTTCCAGCTCAAACTCAGATCCGATCTCCTCCAACTCGTGGATGGTCAGGCTCACCAGCTGGTTGCCAATGGGGATCAAATCCGCTTTGAGCTCGTCCAGCTCCTGGCTCCGACGCTGCTGGTCCCGGGCCTGCTCGGTGAGCAGGGAGATCTGTTCGGTCAAGAGGTCAACTTTCGTGTGCAGCAGGGCAAGATCTTTATCCATAAGTCCACCTCACTGCCATTTTCCGGCCATAGTCATCTGGGATTCAAAAGGCATCTCTCCACCTTTGAGGAGCACATTCCAGTACACCCAGCGGAACATCATCTTTCCCCAGTGGTTGGCGGGGGATTCCTTCAACAGGGAGAATGGGCCCAGGCCGGGCAGCGGGTATTTGCCGGGCAGCGGCTCGACATCGTAATTGAAATCGATCAGAATTCCCTGCTCAAAACCGGACTCGATAAAACAGTTGGCGTGTCCGTCAAAACCAGGCCGGGGTTCCAAGCCTTCCATGTGGCGCAGCAGGTTCTCGATCACCACATCGAGCATGAAGTGGGCTACCGATCCCGCCTTGGATGTGGGGGCGTTGCCGGCGTCGCCGATCACCCAGATATTCTCATAGGCGGTTGACTGCAGAGTGTGTTTGTCAACGGGCACATAGTTCAGCTCGTCCCCCAGACCGGAGCGACCGATCACATCCGCTCCCATATTGGTGGGAACGGTGACCAGCAGGTCATAGGCGATCTCACGCTGATCCCAGGAGCGGATGACCTTCTTGTCGTTGTCCACTTCGCCGATGTTGAAGTTCGGCTCCAGTTTGATGCCTTTGCTCTCCAGCATGCCGCCCAGGATGCCGGCTGCCCGGGGTTTGGTGAAGGCACCGTCCAGCGGAGTGGCGTAAACGATCTCAACCTGGTCCCGCAGGCCCTTTTGATGGAAATACCAGTCTGCCAGGAACAGGAACTCCAGGGGAGCTACCGGGCATTTGATAGGCATCTCCGCCACATTGACCACCATCCGGCCCCCCTTCCAGAACTTCAGAAAGCTTGCCAGAGCGGCAGCCCCATCCGGGGAGTAGAAATCAAAGATGTCCTTCCGCCAGCCTCCCCCATCCAGCAGGCCCTCGGTCTCGGCTGGACGAATGCCGGTTCCAGTAGCGATCACCAGATAATCATAAGAGATGGTCTGGTTGTCCTTGGCCAGGATAACCTGGTTCTTCTCCGGCTCGATCAGCTCGATCTCCGAGAGAATCAGCTTGACACCGCGGGGAATAAAATCCCGTTTGGGTTTTTCCACATCGCGGGGAGAGTATATCCCGAAGGGGATAAAAAGCAATCCGGGTTGATAATAATGAGTCTCATCCCGATCTACCAGGATGATCTCCCATTCCTGGGGATCCAGTTCGTGAACCATCTTATTGGCCACCATCGTTCCCCCTGTACCGCCTCCCAGAATCAACAAAGTTTTCATACCTGTAACCTCCTGATCAATACCATTAAGAACAGCTACACTTCTGGCTGCGGTCGCTCAAGGAGCGCGGGTATTCGGTGAGCAAGTGTAACAAGCCAAATATTACCATGTTACAGCCCGTCTGTGAAGGTTTTTGTGATTTTTTACACATGTATTTAATAAAACTTTTATAAAAAGGGCGGTCAGCCCCTACTTCTATCTGAATTGGGGTGAATTTCAGCCATAAGCGACATTTTTTTATATAATCAAAGGGAAAACAACCATTGGAAACAGGAAGGCTGCCATGAAGTTAAACGTGAAAGCTTTTGCCCTGGCGGGCGGATTGGTTTGGGGATTCAACTGGTTCATTCTCACCTGGTGGATGATAGCCTTTGACGGCATCACTCATGAAGTCACGCTGCTGGGGCGCATCTACCGCGGCTTCACGCTTTGCCCGCTGGGCAGCCTGGTGGCTCTGGGCTACGGGTTTGTGGACGGATTCTTTCTGGGTTTGATGGTCGCCCTGCTCTACAACTGGATCGCTTCCCGATCAAAGTCCGAGTCGGGCCAGGATTAACCTCCCCTGCCCAAAAAAAGATTTGAGCCGACCAGAAAGCTGGTCGGCTCTTTCACTTTCCAGTCAGGCAGTTTCCTCTATCAGCCAGACCTGAATTTCCCCACTCCCCAGAACGCCAAACCTACCAGCAGCGGGGAGGAGCACAATGACCGCCAGGGGGCCGGCAGCTCACCGGACAGGTCCGGACTGGCTGCTGGCGGCTCGCTTTCCAGAACAGGGAGGTCATCCGGCAGGGCGCTGAGGCCGCCTTCTCCGGAAATGATCTGGTAGGCTTTGCCGTCCTCCACGAAGATGACGTCTTGGCCCAGAGCCAAATACCTGCCCCAGTCCGGCCTGGCGGTCAGCAGCTCAAAGTAGACCTCTGAGCCGAACCCGATCCGAACAGGATCCATTCTCTCGGGGTCGAACAGGCTGTCGATCCACATCCCATCCTGATAGAAAAAGCTTTTCTCACCCACATACTTCACCACTGGCCCGGCAGGCACGGGGCCGCCCATCTCCTCCGGCGGGAGGGCCTGGGGAACGGATTCGGCTGCCCGCAGGTCAGACTCGGCATCCGCTTTACCCACTGCCTCAGCCCCGCTGGCAGGTCCGCCGTAGTTTTCCTGGAGCTGTTGGGCGGCTTCGTCCCGACCTTCCTCTGAAAAGATATCTTCCTCCACCATCAAGAAAGAGGTATAGGGGGTGATGATCCCGTACTGCAGGCTGAGCTGGATGACCGCATCCACCCATTCCTGCTTCTCTCCCTGGTGGCGGATCTGACCCAGCAGATAACCGATCTTGCGGGCAGCCCACAGCCGGGGAATGAACTCACTTCCCCCCGTGACCCCTTCCTCATCCTGAAAATCGGCCTGGAAATGGTAGCTTTCCTGGCGGGAGCCCACCATCCCGGTCAGTTTGATGACCGCCATCCCGGAAGAGCCTGCCGGCAGCCGGTAGCGCCCAACCAGCAGCAGCTGTGATCCGGCGAACAGATCCGGCAGCTGCGGGGGGTAAAGCTCATCTACCAGGACCTCCCCGAAATCGATCTCCAGGTCGGTCAGCACCGGGGCCTGGATCCTGGCGAACAAGCCCGAGACTTCTTCATCTATCCGCTCGCCAGAACGCACATAGCTCACCAGTCCGCGGTTGTCTTCAGCCAGAGTGTCCAGCAGCTGGGTGTTGACGTCATCGCCCACTCCGAAGGAAAACAGCCGCAGGCTGGGGCCGGCCGCGGCCTGAACGTTGGCCAGGATCTGCTCGACCCCGGTCTCCCCTTCAGTAGGCAGACCATCGGTCAGGAAGAGCAGCACCTGCGGTCGGGTTGCGGTTTTCTCCTCTTGATCCAGAGTCAGGGCTTCCAGCAGAGCCTGGTTGATATTGGTTCCTCCCAGGGCCCGCATGCGGCCGATCCAGGCAACCGCCTGGGAAGCTGAGGAAGCTGGCTGCAGATCGCTCGCGAAAAGCTTGACGCTGGTCGAAAAAGCAACCACATTAAAGCGGTCTTCCGGATTGAGATGGCTGAGCACATACTCGGCTGCGCCTTTGGCCTGCTCCAGCTTGCCGCCTTCCATCGATCCCGAGGTGTCCAGCACAAGGATGATATCCCGGGGTACGATCCGGTCAGCCTCCACCGCGGGGGCTGCCAGCAGCAGAAAATAGCCTTCTTCGCCGAACAGGGAACCGCTCTGCAGATCCGGATAGGTCAGCAGGTTCAGACCGATATCCTCCACGCTGACCGTGTAGATCAGCTCAAAATCCTGGTCGGGCAGGACCTGGTACTCCTCATAACCCACCACCGCCCGGTTATCACCATCCCGCAGGATATCGATCCGGTCCTGGTGGGTAGGAGAATACACGCTCCGCAGCGGCCGGGAGGATGACAGCTCCACCCGCACAGAACACTCTTCCAGAGGCCGGGCAGAGAATTTTTCCGTGTTCAGGGGATAGCGGTAGCGCACCAGCCCGGCCTCCATCTCGAGCACCTGACTGTACTCCAGCTCGATCACCCGGGAGCCGCCGGGGGGAATGGGGAAGATGCGAGCCTGAACCGCGTCCTTGCCGATATATTCCAGCAGGGCCGGGTCCCGGCGCTCCCGGACAATCTCCTCATAGATCTTCCGGGCCAGGTCAGCCGGCAGGATCTCACTCTCCAGGGGAACGCCGTCCGCCCAGATCACGAATTTGGAGATCGTCGCTCCTTCCGGGATGGGGAAGATATAGGTGCCCTCCACATCCCAGTCCTGCTCATTGAGGAACTCCTGCTTCACTCGGGTGACAGCGATCTGATCCTCGATCGAGACTGACACCCGGTGGTAGCGGATGGTCAGCCAGCTGCGCTCCAGCGGCACAGGGTCCGGCAGCGGGGGCGGGTCAGGGATGATGACCCCGTCAGCCAGGGCCGGGGCACCGATCAGGGCGCTCAGGATCAGCGCCAGAAACAAACTGAGGGAAAACTTCACAGGGGTATGAACACGGGGATACATGGTCGTCCTCCTTTCAGCAGATGCTGATAAAGAGATGACGAACAGGAGGCCCGCCTGGTTCCCGGAACTGGCGCTTATTCCCGGCCGTAGATTTCCAGCATGTCGGGATATTCCGTGAAATAATAATGGGCCCAGATGAATAGATGGTTGAAAAGGGCGGCCAGCAAGGCGGCCCGGGACTGGAAAGCCAGGCCTATGGCCCACAGGGCCAGAAAGCCGAAGATGTACATGGCGTTAGGGGTCCAGGCGAAGATCCCTTCCCGGACCAGAGGCAGCTCCCGGGAGACCTCCGGGTCGAAGTGGTCTACCCCCAGGGCTCTGGGCATTTTGAAGTATCTGAGGAAGGAATAGGCCAGGTAGGCAAACAGGCCCAGGCAAACAGCCAGCAGGGGAAGGTTGAGCCAGAGCGGGATGGGCAGGGTGCCCCGATCCGCATATCCCAGAGCCAGGATCGTCAGCGGGCGGGCCAGGAGCAGAGCCATGAATCCCACCGCCCAGACGTCAAAGGCCTTTTCCCCCAGAAGCCTGGACAGCCAGCCGTAATACAGCTCTCCCCTCCAGCAAACCACCACATAGAACTGGTGCAGAATCGGAACCAGCAGGGCCAGAACCAGCCAGGCTGGCGTGGAGATCCCCCACAGCGATCCTTTCAGCCCGGGAACCCGGGCTGCGATCCCCACCAGGCCGGCCAGGACCACAGCGGACAGCAGATGATAGCCCTGCCTGGAAAGGATTTTCATGGTTTATGCACTCCTGATCGGCTAATAGATGAAGGGGATAAAACGGCGGGTTTTCTCCATGTAGTCCCGGTAATCCTCCCCGAAACGAGCCAGGTTGTGCTGCTCCTCGATGCCCGCTGTCAGGTTCACACCCAGGGTGGTTCCTAGCACCAGGGCAGCTCCCGGGAAAGAGGGATCTTTGAAGAACACTCCCAGGCTGAGCAGCAGCAGCGAGGCATACAGCGGGTGGCGGATAAAGCGGTAGGCGCCGCTGGTGATCAAGCGGGTGGTATCCTCAAAATCACCGGAGGGGGCTCCGCGGGACTTGATCAGGACAAATCCATGGACTGCCAGGGCGAGGGATCCCAGCAGCAGGATCCAGGAAAGGATCTGCCGGGGAGAAAAAGGATTTTCAAACCACACCCGACCATTGAGGAAGACCAGGCTCAGGATGCACTCAAAAGCCAGGAAGCGGGTGAAGCGGTAGGGATGGGAGCGGGCCAGAGTAAATCCCAGCAACAGGGCTGTGAAGAGAATCCAGGTTATCCAATACACCATCGTTCCTCCTGAGCGGGCCTGCCGATTGGCCTCCTAATCTACCCGGTCGTCACCCAGCAGCCCTCGGTTCTCAAGCACTCCGAGCACATCACCGATACCCGCGGCTTCCAGATAACGCTGATAGACCCCCTCTTTCAAAGTATCATCCTCATGCGACCAGGTGGGATGGTCCGCCAGATGCAGCCCCCACCCACCCAGTTCCAGGACCGGCAGCACGTCGGAGCGCAGGGAATTGCCGATCATCAAAAATCTCTCCGGGAGCACCCCGTAGCGGTCCAGGATTGCCCGGTAGACCGCCGGGGTCTTGTCGCTGACCACTTCCAGGGCTCGGAAGTATTCCCTCAGTCCGGAATCCTGAAATTTGCGCTCTTGATGGAGCAGATCTCCTTTGGTGACCAGCATCAGGGGGTATTCAGCCGCCAGGGTTCCCAACACTTCCCGGACGCCCGGGAAGACTTCCACCTCAGCAGTGAGCATGCGCTTACCAAGCTGGATGATGCGCTGGATATCCCAGGGATGGATGTGTTCCCCTGTCAGCTGTATGGCAATCTCGATCATCGAGAGCACGAAGCTCATCACGCCATAGCCGAAATATTGGATGTTCTCAACCTCAAAGCTGTCAAATTTATGGATATCGCTGGCTTCCAGTCCGTATCCCTGGAGGATCTCCAGGAATTCCGCCCGCCCCTGCAGGTAGGTTTCCTCATTCTTCCACAGGGTATCATCGGCATCAAAAGCGATCCAATCCAGCATAATCCTCCCTTGCCTACACCAGCTGCACCGCGCCCAGGTAGGCTGTGGCAGCCGCGCCAAGCTGGTTGCCCAGCCCGCAGGCGGCAACCAGGTCCAGCCCCTGCCGCAACCCTGCCAGCAGGCCGGCGGCGAAGGCGTCGCCTGCCCCGGTGGTGTCGCAGGGGTCTGCCACCTGGATGCCGGGGATCAGCTTTCCCCTGCCGTCCTCTGACAGCCAGCAGCCCTCAGGGCCGAGTTTAACGATCACATTCCTGGCTCCTCGCTCGTGAAGGATTCCGGCAGCCTCCCCGGGGTCGCCCACCCCGGTGATGATCTCGGCTTCCCGGCGGTTGCACAGCAAGGCATCCAGGTGGGGAAGCAGCGGCCAGAGCACCTCCGGATGATCCATAGCCGGGGAAGTCACCACGTCCAGGGAAGTATGAATCCCGGATTCCCGGAGTCTGGAAAGTGGACCAGCAAAACCATCTTCCAGCAGTCCGGGAAGCACAAAATAGCCCGCTACATGCAGGAATCCCACCCCTTTCTCCAGCAGGGACTCAACGTTCAGGCTGTCCGCGTTCAGCAGGCTGTTGGCTCCCGGGGTGTGGATGAAGCGGGGCTGCAGATCGCTGTCCACCAGCCCGACTGAGACGCCGGTGCCCAGCCCCTCAGCCCGACGGACGAATTCCGCGCTCACACCCTGTTCCTTCCAGGTGCTTTCCAGCAGGTCGGCCGCCCGGTCATTTCCGGTCCAGGCAATCAGATAGACAGTTTCTCCCAGCTGAGCCAGCTGGATGGCGGTGTTCGAGGCACAGCCACCCGGTGTGACGGCCGCTTCTTGAAAGGCGATCGAATCGTGGCGGGGTACATCATCCACCGTCCTGCAGATGATATCCAGGGTGACGTTGCCAAAGACCGCGCAGGAAAGGGTCTCAGCTGCCATTATCTGCCAGGATCGGGGGCCGCCGGGAGCGCCAGTCCTCATTCTCAGTAGCCAGCTCGTAAGCGCGGGCAACGCTCAGCAGCCGCCCTTCCGAGTAATCGGGGCCCAGCACCTGGGCGCCGATGGGCAGTCCCTCTCTGTCAAATCCAACCGGAAAGGTCAGCCCGGGAATTCCGGCGTGGTTGGTGGTAACGGTCAGCTGATCGGAATACTGCATCAACACCGAGTCCCCGTAAACGCTGCCGATCGGGAAAGCCGTGGTGGGCGCGGTAGGGGTAAGCAGGGCATCCAGGCGGTAGTCACCCTGAGGGTCGAAGATCGCCTCAAAGTCCTGTCTGATCAGCGCCCGGGCTTTCAGAGCCCGCTGATAGTAGCCTTTGTCGAACTGGGCCGCACTCAGGTAAACCCCCATCAGCATACGCAGCTTGGGCTCCACCCCGAAGGCTTCTCCCCGGGTCTTGCGGTAGAGCTCCCGCAGGTCCGCGAAGGGAGCGCTGGTGCGGTAGCCGTATTTCACGCCATCGTAGCGCAGCAGGTTGGAGGAAGCCTCCACCCGGGAGATCACGAAATAGGTCGGCACCCCGTATTTGGTGTGGGGCAGCGGGACATCGGTGACGATATCAGCACCCAGCTGGGCCAGGAACCCGGCCGCGCTGAGCACAGCGTCCCGGATCTGGTCGTCAATGGGGTTTTCCACCAGCTCCATGGATTCAGAATCAAAATAGGTCACCCGGAAGAACTCCTCCGAGAGGCCGATCCGCAGGCCGCGGATGTCTTTCGCCATTTCCGCCAGGTAGTCCGGCACCGGAACCGTGGCCGATGTGGCGTCCCGGGGGTCCTGGCCGGCGATGGCCTGGAGGGTCAGAGCAGCGTCGGTGACACTGCGGGCCAGCGGACCGGGGCAGTCCAGGGAAGAGCCGAAGGCGATCAGGCCGTAGCGCGAGACCCGCCCATAGGTAGGTTTCAGCCCCACCGTTCCACAGAAAGAAGCCGGATGGCGGATGGAGCCTCCCGTATCCGTCCCCAGGGAAATCGCACCCTCACCAGCCGCCACTGCGGCAGCGCTGCCGCCCGAGGAGCCCCCGGTCACCCGGCTGGTATCCCAGGGATTGCGGGGCACCGGCTTGTAGGCTGAGGATTCGCTGGAGGAGCCATAGGTGAACTCATCCAGATTGACCTTGCCAACCAGCACCGCGCCAGCTTCCTGCATGCGCTCGACAACCGTGGCGGAATAAGGGGAAATGTAATTGGAAAGGATCTTAGAGCCGGCCGTGGAGCGGATGCCTCTGACCGTGAAGATATCCTTGGCCGTATAGGGCACTCCAGCCAGCGGGCCGGGGTCTTCCCCGGCCTGGATCTGGCTGTCGATCTGGCGGGCCTGCTGGCGGGCGTAATCTTCGGTCACCAGTGTAAAGGCGTGCACCGCGGCCCGGTCCTCCACTGTTTCGGCTGCAGGGGCATCGACCTCGCCGGGGCGGCCGTCAACCTGTTTGACGCGCTTCAGAGTGTCCTCCAGGACTTCAAGGGCCGAGACCTGTTTGGCTCTGATCAATTCCGCGATCTGATATGCTGGCAAATCACAGGTGCTCATACCTAATCCAACTCCTCTTGAGAGATGTCCGGGACCACGATATAGCCGTCCTCCAGCTCCGGGGCCTGGTCGAGGATTTCCTGGCGGTGGGGGTCCTGGCGGGCGACGTCCGGCCGGGGAAGAGGGCTGTTCTCATCCGTATAGGGCAGGCCGTGGGCGGCCAAACCGGTTTCGGCCTCAATGGGAATGGATTCCAGCACCTCGATGGAGACCATCTGGTTGTTCAGCTCCCGGCGCAGGTATTCTGCTTCCTCTTCCGGCAGCTCCAGGGAGGCCAGGTCAGCCAGCTTCCGGAAATCCTCCTGAGAAATATGATCGGTCATGGTTCTTCCTTTAAAATTCAGCTGTGAAAGATATCCCTATTTTATCATCGAAAATTTCCAGTCCGCCCATGGAAAGGAGGGTCCCAACGGGAAGTCATGATCCCCTGGAAAGTGCCTTTCCTTAGTTGGCTCCCCCTCCTTCCAGGTGGTAGAATAAGGGCTCGAAAACAGCTTCCTGACCAGAAAAGCGGAGTTATTATGTGCGGGATATTTGGCATTGTCACCAAAGAGATCACAGACCTGGGCCCGATCCTGATCGGCGCCGGGGAGCGCTTATCCTACCGGGGCTACGACACCGTGGGGGCGGCCACCCTGCCCCAGGAAGGTGAGATCGACCTGCGCAAGGACGCCGGCAGGGTCCAGGAAGTGGCCGAAAAGTACAACTTCGCGGAGATGACCGGGAACCGGGGCATCCTGCAGCTGCGCTGGGCCACCTTCGGAGCCCCCTCTAAAACCAACTCCCAGCCCCATCTGGACTCGGACGGCGACCTGGTGGGCGCCCACAACGGCAACGTGGTCAACAACATCGAATTGATGGAGGAATTCCGGGCCGAGGGCATGACTGTGCGCTCGGAGAACGACGGCGAGAGCTGCGTGCACGCCGTGGAGCGCTACGTCGACCAGGGCCACGAGATGGTGGAAGCCATCCGCCTGGCCACCCGGGATCTGGAAGGGGATTATTCCTTCGTAATCGGAAAGGTCGGGGAAGATCGGTTGTACGCCATCAAAATGGGCTCCGGCCTGGTGGCCGGGGTCACTGACGACCTGGTGTGCATCGGCTCAGACCTGCCCTCGATCCTGCCCATCACCCGTAAGATCGTGCGCCTGTACGACGGCGAGATCATCAGCTTCTGGGCAGACGGCTATGAGATCACCAGCGTGGAGGATGGCTCCCGGATCGAGCGAGAGCCCCAGCTGGTGGAAGTCAGCATGGAAATCGCCCAGAAAGGCGGCTATCCCCACTTCATGCTCAAGGAGATCCATGAGCAGAGCCAGGTGGCCGGGGAGCTGCTCAAAGTGCTGGACAATTCGCCCGACCTGGAGCCTTTTCTGGAAAAGCTGCGGGACGCCAGGGATATCTACGTGATCGCCTGCGGGACCAGCTACCACGCCGGCCTGCTGGGAGCGGTGTTCTTCAATAAATTCGCCGGGCGCTCAGCCATCCCGGTGCTGGCTCCCCAATTCGCGGCCCAGTACGGGTCCGCGGTGGGGCCAGACGATGTGGGAATCTTCATCACCCAGAGCGGGGAAACCAAGGATGTCATCAATACCGTAGAAGCCGCCCGGGCGCGGGGCATGGGTGTGCTGGGCCTGGTCAATGTGGTCGGCTCGACCCTGACCCTGATCAGCGACCTGCATCTACCCCTGGCCTGCGGCTATGAGATCAGCGTGCCGGCCACCAAAACCTACCTCAACCAGGTGCTGGCCCTGCTCTATCTGGCCCTGCGCTGGGGAGGAAAGGACACCGGACCGCTGGCGGGGATCCCGGAAATGATCGACCGGACCATCGAGGCCTCAGAGGAACAGCTGGACCCGATCGTCGAGCAGGTCAAGGATTGGGACGACCTCTACAGCCTGGGCTACGGGCTGACCTATCCGGTGGCTCTGGAAGGCGCCCTGAAATTCAAGGAGATCACCTACGCCCACTGCGAGGGCATGCTCTCCACCGAGTTCAAACACGGCCCGCTCTCAGCGGTAACTGACGGCTATCCAGTGCTGTTCACAGCCGGGCCGGAGGACATCCCCCTGATCGTCAGCGGCATCAACGAGGTCACCTGCCGGGGCGGGCAGGCCATCGCCATCGGCCTGGAGGATTCCCGGCTGGAAGCCAACGCCCAGCAGACTCTGACCCTCCCCCGGCCAGACCTGCCGGAGGAGCTGGTGCCGGCCGCGACCGCCCTGCTGAGTGCCGTTCCCCTGCAGCTGCTGTCCTATCAGGTCAGCCTGGCGAGAGGGTATGATCCGGACTTCCCGCGCAACCTGAGCAAGACCTTAACTGTAGATTGAGACGTTTGCGTATAAACCACCATTAACCTGATAACGTAAGTGATAAGACGTAAACAGTAAGCCGATTAATCGTCTGACATTCCAGGGCTCTTGGTCGATTAGCTTTTTTATAATCTGGAATCAACCTTATAAGATCCCGCCCCTCTTACTGGTCATTGATAACTGCTATCTTTATCCAGGGGGCTCTTCACTCCCTTGCCGCCCTTGTTGAGCACATGGGTATAGATCATGGTGGTCTTGACGTCAGCGTGTCCTAAAAGCTCCTGGACCGTGCGGATATCATAGCCATCCTCCAGCAGATGGGTGGCAAAGCTGTGCCGGAAGACATGGGGGGTGACATGCTTGGCTATGCCAGCTTTGGCAGCGGCTGCCCGGACCGCCCGCCGCAAACCCGAGGGGTGCAGATGATGGCGGCGGAAGGCCCCGGAGCGGGGATCCCTGGACGGTCTGGGAGCCGGGAAGAGGTACTGCCAGGCCCACTCCCTGGACGCACCCGGGTATTTGCGGGCCAGGGACCGGGGAAGTTCTACGGTCCCATACCCATCCTCCAGGGCGATATCAAAAGCCCTTTTAACACGTTCCAGATGGCGGATCAAGGGCTGGCGAACCGCTTCCGGGAGCACCGTGCGGCGGTCTTTATCCCCCTTTCCGCCCCGGACAGTGATCTCTCCGCGGTCAAAATCCAGGTCCTGGATCCGGAGTGAGAGGCATTCGGTCACCCGCAGGCCGCAGCCGTAGAGCAGCTGGCAGATCAGCAGATGGACACCGGAGAGTTCAGCGAGCAGGGCCCGGACCTCCCGGCGGCTGAGCACCACCGGCAGGCGTTTGGAGCGTTTGGCGGGGACGGGGAGGATATCCTCGTCAAGGGGGAGGTGCAGCACTTCCTGATAGAGGAAGAGCAGGGCTGCCAGAGCCTGATTCTGGGTGGAAGGTGCCACGTTGCGCTGGACGGCCAGGTAGGTCAGGAAGGATTCGATCTCCACTTCGCCCATTTCCCGGGGATGGCGTTTATCATGGAAGAGGATAAAGCGCTTGATCCAGGAGAGATAAGCCTTTTCGGTGCTGTAGGAATAATTCAGGCGGCGGATCTTGTAGCGGACCTGGTCGAGCAATTTCGATTCAGTCATTTCCCCCTCCCCCCGGGATTCAGCCGGGAAATATGCTACACTAAGATCATACAGTGGGCCCCAGCAGAAAACAATACCCCGGGATAATTCCTTATCCCTTTAGAGATCACCAGGCGGGATAAAAGGATAAGACCTTATCCCGCAGTTGAAAGATAATTAACGTTAGGAAGCTAAATCAGGCAGACACTTTATGAAAAATTTTCTTTTCTTCACCTGCATTTCTCTTGAATTTTTCACCGTTTTGGCTCTCTTATTCAGCCATCTCTTTCAACACAATCGCATTTGGCCTCCACTACAGCAAAAATCGTGGCAGCAATACTTAATGTTATTCCTGTTTAATTCAACCTCCATTTGCATCATCTTACTCGGACTAGTAGACTGGAGTAACGATACATTTTCAAATTGGTTCCGGTTCCCAGGCTTCATTGGTTGGGTTTTTGGAAATTTTCTATCTGTCTGGGCAGTAGTAGCACTGGGACTTAATTCGACTATGGGGAATGACGGAGAACTGATCAAACAGGGTCCCTATAGTTTTTCTAGAAATCCACAATATGTTGGATTTATGTTTGCTTTACTAGGTTGGGGTTTGATGTCCAACTCTTTATTCACTCTTATAGTTTCGATGTTAGCCTGTGTTCCGCTCTTGATAGTCCCTATTGTTGAAGAACCCTGGCTGCTCACCAAGTTTGGAAAAGACTACAAGGAATATATGCAAACAGTCCCTCGTTATCTGTTCTGGAACTAATGATAGCTTCCTAACCCCCGCTGTACTCCGACCGCCTGCGGTGTGGGGAATCGGCCGTAAAAAGCAGTTTATGGTTTTGGGTCTATAATCATCAATAGCAAAAACGGCGGCGGGTAAGCTCTTCCGTTAGGTAAACTTGTTTTTTCTGTTGACATAGCATGGCATCCGTGCTATCATGCTATCATGATCGTTTGCTTCGCAGACCAAGGCACTGAAGATGTTTTCAATGGCAAGAACAGCGCTTCTGCCAGGAAAAAATGTCCCAACCAGATTTGGAAAGTGGCCTTCAGAAAGCTTGACCAGCTGGATTCCGCTGTAGAATTGATTGATCTTGCCACTCCCCCCGGCAACCGCCTGGAAGGATTATCAGGAGACAGAAAAGGGCAGCACAGCATCAGAATTAACGATCAATATAGAATATGTTTTATTTGGACTCAATCAGGTCCAGTAGATGTTGAAATAACTGATTACCATTAAAGGTTTTGGAGGATAGAAATATGGTTCGCATACCAACTAATCGCACACCCACTCACCCTGGGGTTATGCTCCGGGAAGAATTCCTTGATCCGTTAGGGCTAACTCAGCGTGAATTAGCTGATGCCATTCTTGTTCCGTACCAGCGGGTAAATGAGATTATCAATGAAAAACGGGGAATTACTCCAGATACCGCTTTACGCTTGGCCAAGTATTTCGGAAACACTCCGGGGTTCTGGATGAATCTGCAGCTTCGTTTTGATCTCTATCAATCTCAGAAAGCTGAAAGCGAAGACATCAAGAAAATTAGGCCACTGAAACTTGACCACGCTTTGGCATAGAGCCAAGTTTCCTAACCAACGCTCCACCTGACAGCCGGTAAGGGCGGCAAAACGGGGCCAGGGATTGGCAATGAAGACCCGGCGTCAGGTGAGCTCAATCCGTTAGCTTACAGGAAAAACCCTTCACAGTTCCATTCTAATAACGCTTGACGATATTATCGCAATGCGTTATTATACACTCAATGATTAAGAGCTTTGCAGATTCCGAAACAGAAAAGATATTTAACCGGGAGTTTTCTCGGAAGCTCCCACCTGATATCCAACGTAGTGCTCGCCGCAAACTTGAGCTTTTAAACGTAGCAAATGTTCTTAATGACATGCGAATTCCACCTGGAAATCGTTTGGAAAAATTAGTTGGTGATCGTGATGGTCAACATAGTATCCGGGTTAACCAACGCTGGCGTATATGTTTTTTTTGGAGAAACGGGGAAGCCTACGATGTTGAAATTGTTGATTATCACAAGGAGTAATTATGGCTACCAGAAAACTTGATCCAATCCATCCTGGAGAAATCCTTTTAGAAGAATTTTTGAAGCCTATGGGCATAAGTCAGTATCGTCTTGCGAAAGATATTAGTGTTCCTCCTCGTCGCATTAATGAAATAGTTCATGGTAAGAGGGGTGTGTCTGCGGATACCGCCTTGCGCCTGGAACGGTTCTTTGGTTTGTCTGAAGGATTTTGGCTTCGTTTACAGGCTCATTATGATTTAGAGGTTGAAAAAGATCGTCTTGAAAACCGCCTTGAAAAAGAAGTCCGAGTCTATTCACCTGTAAGCTCCGCTCCACCCGATAGCCGGTTGGGTTCGCTGCGCGAACGACCGGGGACGGGAGACGGAGGACCGGGAAAAAGAGACCGGTAAAAACAAGACCCGGCGCCAGGTGAGCTCATCCGTTAGTCAGTCTGAAAGGGGAAAGAACTATGCTAAGTAAATCGTTCCTGGTTTTGCTTTTGACCAGCCTGGTGCTTTTCATAAGCGCTTGCAGTGGTGCGACCACTCCTTCACCCATTACATCCTCCTCTGCCACAGCAGCCACTATGCCAACCGAGCTGTCAGCGGTGGTTTCTCCCACTTTTCCGCCAAGCGAGTTGGGAGAAACGCCCGGAGCCCCACCAGCTGATAGCGTCCGCCCTCTCTTTCCCGCGCAGGGCAGCGCATTGGCTTTCGCCAGCAATGATTGGTTCGCCACTGCAGGAATATGCGTTGTCTGTCATCAGAACAACGTGGACGAGGCCGGCAACGACGTTTCCAACGGCGAATACTGGCGCAGCACCATGATGGCCAATGCTGCCAGGGATCCCTATTATCTGGCTAGCACCAGCATCGAAGTGGAACGCAATCCAGAATTTGGTGAGGTTATTGAAGCCAAATGCAACACCTGCCACATGCCCATGGCGCATTTCAGCGATGCAGCCCAAGGGCAGCGAGGTATCATCTTTGGGTTAGATGGCTATCTCGACCCGCAGCATCCGCTTTACGCGCTGGCTTTGGATGGCGTCTCTTGCACTACCTGTCACCAGATACAAGATAATGGGCTGGGGGATTTTGCCAGTTTCAGCGGCGGCATGGTCTTTGATCTGCAATCTCTGCCAGGACAACGCGCCATATTCGGCCCCTTCATACCCCGGCGGCAAGGCATAAACATTATGTCGAGCGGCTCCGGGTTCGTACCCCAGCAAGGCGCGCATCTCGTTCAATCGGAACTGTGCGCCACCTGCCACAACTTGTACACCAACTACATCACTGAAAAAGGTGTGTTAAGTGAAGACTACTTCCCAGAACAAACGCCTTACAGCGAATGGTTGAATTCGGATTATGCGGTGCGGGCCACCTGTCAGGACTGCCACATGCCGCCAGCCGAAGGTGCGGTGGTTCTGGCGAATATAGGCCCGGCAATCATGCGTAGTCCTTACGCCAAACATAGTTTTGTCGGCGGTAACGTCTATATGCTCGAACTTCTGAAGAACTTTGGCGGCGAACTTGGCGTCCAAGCCAGTACAGATCATTTCGACGCGACCATTGACCGTACGCTGACGCAGTTACAGACCCAAACCGCTACACTCGCGGTCTTTGACCCTGTCCTGACGGGGACGACGCTGAATTTCGACGTCATTGTGGACGTGCTCACCGGACACAAGTTCCCTACCAGTTACCCATCTCGTCGTGTCTGGCTGCATGTTGCAGTCAAGGATGCCAATGGTCAGGTTATCTTTGAATCGGGGGGCGTGGGTCCGGATGGCGCCATCAGCGGCAATGATAACGATGTCGATCCGCTGACTTTTGAGCCGCATTACGATGAAATTACCAGCCCTGAGCAAGTGCAAATTTACGAGCCCATCATGCACGACGTATACGGCAACGTGACCACTGAACTGCTAATGGCAGCATCCTATGTAAAAGACAATCGGCTGCTCCCTGCAGGGTTCGACAAGGGTACTGTTCCAGACGATATTGCGCCGCAGGGCACTGCGCGGCTGGATGACGATTTCGTCAGCGGGGCGGACACCGTGACCTACCGCATCGAAACCGACGATGCCGAAGGACCATTTACGATCGCTGTGGAACTGCTCTATCAATCCATCGGTTATCGCTGGGCAAAAAATATCAGCGCCCATGGTACCGAACAGGCCCAACTTTTCAGTGCCTACTACAACACCCTGCCCAACCTGCCGGTCGTCGTAGCCGCACAGAGTGTAGAAAGCAAATAGACCATCCTTTCAACCAACAGTCAGAGGGGAGAATGTTCTGCTGGGTCAAGTTTAGCCTGCCCAACACCGGCTGCAGCGGGCAGCGGCTATACCGCATGCGAATCAAGTGTGATTTACCAGCCAGGTAGGTCGCAAGCGAAGAAGTCTTGCCCGCACCGCCGCTGCCGCTGAGCCACACCGGTAGATGGCATTCTGGTTTGATATTGGCGCCGATACTTAGAGCACACCATTGTATTGATTCTGGGATCCTATTTCCATGATCGTTAAGTTCTTGGCAGCGGTTTCAGGTCTTGCAGCGATCCTTGCTCCTCTGTTAAGCATTTTCCGTTCTTCGATGCGTGCCAAGGGGCGGACAATCGGTTCGGGATCGGCCCACACTGCACCAGACAACCTGCCTCATCGGGCAATTTGACTTTTGTTTCTCATAAATGGTTTTCGTTCTATAATCATAAAAAGCCTTCGGCGCCAGGCGAGCTCATCCGCGTGGACTTAACATTCATTTATTAATCAATTGATCAACCATGGTAGATAAAGACTCAATATCCACTCAAGAAGCTTTTGAAAAATATCCTGGTGAGATGTTCTTTCAACTCCAAGGAGAAATGGTCAAGGTCCAAGGATGGCCTGGTCACAGAAACAGGCCCGGACGGTTTGGAACTGATCCATTGGACACAGATTATGAACTTGCCCATATGGAAGGAGTCATCATAAGAAAATTGATTATTGGACAAGTATTTACGACCAATCCATTCTATTTATTCTTTATGGCTTTCTACGGTGTTGTCGGAATTTTTCCACTGATCTTATCCATAATTGAGACAATTCAGGGTGGATCAATGCTTCTTATCAATATCCCTTTTTTACTCCATGAATTATTAGGTATCAGTCTGATAAGGAACGTTATCCTTAGTGTTCTTTATGCTTTGAACAATAATGAGGAAGATCAACAATCAATAATTATTACTTAGATAGTATTCTGTTTCCTTGTCCTAACCCCCGCTCTACCCGAGCGCCAGCAGTGGACCGATGACCGAGGACAGAAGACATGGAAAAACATCATGCGCCAGGGGAGCTCAATCTGTTGGGCGACTTCAAATTTACACTTACAATGAATACTGCGACTCTATTGAAACGCTCACTTGTCATACTGATAGTTGTTCTGATCCTGACGGGCTGCAGTCAGTTTGACTCGATTCCTTACAATCCCCAACAAACCCCAGAAACCTGGCTTCGCATTCAACCGTTCATCGAACTCCGTATGGCATCGAGGACGATCATTATTATCCAGCCTACCACGACAGCTATCGTATACTTACTTGGCATTGTCACCATTGGCGTGGGCCTGTATTTCTTGGGCATTAGAGACGCACAACGTTCGCGTCTATGGTGGGGAATTGCTCTACTGCTCTGGGGGATCGGTGCTTTATTTGCTGGAACGAGCTATGAGGCCTTTAGCTATCAGATTAAGTGTGCGGGGCGAGCCGTTTGTATTTGGACCAGTTGGTGGGAAATCGCTTATCTTGTGGCTTCGGTCGCCAGTGTAGATGCTATGCTGATGGCGCAGGCCCACTCATGTGCGACGGGAAACTGGCGGAGATTCTTGACGCTTTATGCACTTGGTAACTTCGTCTTGTACCTGATTGCGGTGCTGATTGGCATACTTATCCCCATCCAGTTTCTGATGTCTTTTGAGTTGCTGCTCTTATTCTCAGCTCCTACCATCGTGCTTTTCATCGTCCAGAACGGTTGGCGTTACCATAGCTTCAAGCGAGGCATGGATCTCGCCTTGTTGGGGACTTGGATTTGGCTTGTCCTGACGATTGGAGGCTACTTCCTTTATCTCATCTCGGGTTTGACTCAGCTGTTATGGAGTCGTGGGATATGGTTTTCCGAGAATGATGTACTTCATCTCGGCTTGCTTATCTGGATGGTCTATATTGCAGTGATTGTCGCCCGACGGGTCGAAGATGAGTCATTCTCTTGCAATGTGCCTTCCGTTGACGGAATGAACTGAACTCGGCGCCCAACCCGCGGCTGTACCTGACGCGGCTATCATGCTCGGTTGCGGAAGTTGGCTGGGTTTGCCATCGAGGTCTCGCCAGGAGGCTTGTCAACCCAGCCGCCGCGCAGGTGAGCTCATCTTTCGCCGTCACACTAAGTAAGGAGGCAGGATGACTGAGAAGAAATCGCAGCTAAAACGTCCCCGGCACGCTCTGCCAAGTTTCGTTAAGCAGGCAATTGAAGAGCGTGGCCTGGTGGACGCATACAAAGAGCGGCCGGCATACCAGCAAAATGACTATATTGGCTGGATAAATGCAGCAAAGCGCCCAGAGACGAAAGAGAAGAGGCTCCAACAAATGCTCGACGAACTGGAAAGGGGCGGTGTTTACATGAATATGCCCCATCCACCATCAAGTAAAACAACGAAAAGGGCGAAAAGAAAATGAGCATCGAATACCTAAACCCTGATGGCCTGCATAAGAACCCTGCTTACTCGCAGGTGGTTGTAACACAGGGAAAGTTTCGCACTGTCTACGTCGGTGGGCAGAATGCGGTTGACTCGACCGGAGAAATCGTTGGGAAAGGTGACATAGGTCAGCAAGCAGAGCAAATATTCAAAAATCTCGAAATCGCACTTTCTGCAGCGGGCGCGCGACTAGAAAACGTCATCAAATGGAATGTTTATGTTGTCCAAGGACAACCACTACAACCCGCATTTGAAGTATTTCGTAGCGTATGGGGGAATCATCCCAATCCTCCACTTGTCACAGTACTGGTTGTTGCCGGCTTGGCGAACCCAGGCTTTCTATTAGAGATTGAAACAATTGCTGTTGTTCCTGATGACATTGGTTAACAAGGCGCTGCACCTGATCGTAATTCTGCTGGCGCTGGCTGACGCTGGTCTCGCCGCTCTTCGTCATCCTGCTGCTGACACGGGTCAGCCCCTTCCCCATGCTCGCAGCCCGCGCAGACGCTAAATGGGGCGGCCAGCAGGATTATGAAGATTACAAAGCAAACACGCCCGCGCTCATCCCGTGGTGGACGGAAAGGAAACAGAAATAACCATGTCAGACTATCCATCAACCCATCCTGGGGGTACAGCTTCCTGGAAGCCAACCCGCCTTGACCTCCTCCTGGCCGTGTTGGTCACCCTGACCCTGCCCTGGCTTACCGGATGGCTTTACAAGCTCACCGGCGCTTTGCTCCCTATGCTGCTCTACTACGGTCTGGCCTGGGGACTGGTCAAGGCGCGCCGTGGCGCAATTGGCTACCGCAATCCCATGCCAAAGCGTCCGCCAATCTGGTTTTACGTCAATCTGGGCATCATCGCCGCCGGGCTGTTCTTTGCCTGGCTCACCCCCGTCAAGGTGACCGACTGGCAAATTTCTGGCGTTCTACTGACCGCGCTCATTTGGGCGCCCCTCAACGCAGCCAGCGAGCAAATTCTCTGGCTATATATCTTTGACGCCTGGGATCTATTTTCCCAAAAACCCCGTTTAGGTTATCGCCTGGCAGGGCTATTGCTTTTCAGTGCCTTTGTTGGGATGATTCACACCATGTTCTGGACGCAATTCCTGCACACAGTTCAGCCTGAAGGCTTGTTCAGTGTGCTTTTTGTCTTGCTGACAACCATTTCAGGCTTTCTGCATATTGTCGTCTGGAGGCAATCGCGCCAAATGATTTTCACTTTCATACCTCATTTGTTGCTGAATTTAGGGCCGCTGTTTTGGACCGGCTACAGTATACTCCCCTATTTGCTGCGATAACTGCCGTTGCGGATGCGGGATTTTTTACAGACCCTACCCGAAAGGTAAATCATCATGCGTCTCTGGAGTTTGCACCCGGAAGTTCTCGACAGCAAGGGGCTGGTGGCGTTGTGGCGTGAAGGGCTGCTGGCGCGTGCGGTGCTGGCCGAGCAGACCAAAGGCTACCGCCATCACCCGCAACTGGAGCGTTTCCGGGCGGCCGCCAACCCACTGGGGACCGTGGAAGCCTATCTCTGGGAAGTGGTTGCCGAAGCCGATCGGCGCGGCTATCGCTTCGACCGGCGCAAACTCGCGCCGAGGCGCAATGTTCCGCCGCTTCCGGTGACAGAAGGACAGCTGGCTTACGAATGGGGGCATCTCCTGGCCAAACTGGCCGTCCGCGATCCCGTCCGCTGGCAGGCTCTCCAGGGCCAACGTCCGCGGCCGCATCCTCTTTTCGTGGTCGTGCCGGGCGATATTGCACCCTGGGAACGGACCGGCTGAGCCATGGTACACTTTGGAAGAAGGAGCAAATCAACCATGAACTTAAAAGATAAAGTCATCGTCATTACCGGTTCCACCCGTGGATTTGGCAACGCGGTGGCGCGCGCCGTGCTGGCCAAAGGGGCGCGGGTGCTGATTTCCGGCCGCAGACAGGTCGATGTAGATCGCGTGGTCGCTGAACTGGGCGAACGGACGGACGGCCTGGCCTGTGACGTCAGCGTCGCCGAACAGGTTTATACGCTGGCGCGCTTCGCCGCGGAGAAGTTCGGACGCATTAACGTGTGGGTCAACAACGCCGGCATCACCCCTCCGCCCGGCGGCGTGCTGGACTTCCCGCCGGAAGAAGCCGAACGCGCCTTCCGCGTAAATTGCATCGGCACAGTCAACGGCACGCAGGCGGCGCTGGCCGTGATGAAGCCGCAGGGACACGGGACGATCGTCAACCTGTACGGGCGCGGCAGCGACCTGAAACCTACCACCCCGTCCGGACTGTATGGCGCGACCAAAGCCTGGATTACGTCCTTCACCCGCACCATGGCCGCCGAGTACAAAGACCTGCCCATCCAGTTCATCGGCTTCAGTCCCGGCATGATGACCACCGACATGCTGAACGTCCATGAAGTGGTCGGCCAGGCGGTGGCCGATACCATGCGACGCTTCCCGATGGTGCTCAAGGCGCTGGGCAACCCGCCGGAAGTGCCAGCGGCTGAACTCGTCCGGCTGCTGGAGACCAACGACCAGCCCTTTGGGGAATATTTCTTCATGCGCGGGCTGCGACTGATGAAGATGCTCGCGCACCTGGCCTGGATGGGGATGAATAAGAAAGCCCGTCCGCCGGAAGCCGAATTGACCGTGCTGCCGCCCTTCGAGCCGCCTTTGGACGTTTGATGTCACTGCGAGGAGCGCAGCGACGAAGCCGTCTCTGGCCAAAGAGAGGAGATTGCTTCGCCCCTTCGGGGCTCGCAATGACATGGCCTTGTCATCGCGAGGGCGAAGCCCGAAGCGATCTCCTGCACAGCCAGGTTGGAACTTGCTTCGCTCGCTAACGTTCACTCGCAATGAAAGAAAGAGAGGTGCCCCATGCCCAGAGTCTCCCTCACCACCCCCGCCCCGGATTTCGAACTGACCGATTTCCACGGACAGCCCGTCCGGCTTTCGGACTACCGCGGCCAGCGCGCGCTGCTGGTCTTCAACCGCGGCTTTGTTTGACCTTTCTGCCGCGCGCACATGGCGCAGTTGCGCCAGGACTACGAACAATTCCGCCAGGCGGACACAGTCATCCTGGTCATCGGCCCGGAAAAGGTCGAGGCCTTCGCAAAGTATTGGGAGGAGAACGACCTGCCCTTTATCGGCCTGCCCGACCCGAAGCACAGCGTACTGAAACTGTACGGGCAGGAAGTCAACCTGTTCAAGCTCGGACGCATGCCCGCCATGGTCATTGTGGACGCCGAGGGCGTGGTGCGCTTCGTGCACTACGGCCACAGCATGAGCGACATTCCGGGAAATGCAGAGGTGCTGGAGACGCTGCACATTATTTAATGGTATAGTAATCACAGGAAGAACACGATGAGCAGCGAGCTGACAGGACAACTGGGCAAGATGAGCCTGGAAGCGCTGCTGGGGCTAGGGCTGTTCCGTCTGCGGACGCGCTTCGGCCTGCTGGCCGCCGGCCGCGAACTGCTCATGAAGGAACTGCAGGGGGAAATCAAAGCCCTGCGAAAACAGTTGCATGACCTGGGTTCCGTCTAAGGGATGGCAATGCGCCGAGTGATTTTCTTTCTTACGGTTGTGCTCAGCCTTTGGCTGAGCGCCTGGACCGTACTGCCCCAAAATCCGCAAGTGATCCGCGTGGGGTTTTATGAAAACCCGCCTAAGATCTATACGGATGACAATGGAGCAATCAGCGGTTTTTGGCCGGAGTTGATCCGCGTCATCGCCGCCGAACACAGCTGGCAAATCGAATGGGTGCCGGGTACCTGGAACGAGCTCCTGGTGATGCTCGATAACCATGAAATCGATATCCTGCCCGATACGCTCTGGACCGAGCCGCGCGCGCAAAAGTATGCCTTCAACCAGGAAACCGTGCTGGTCAGCTGGACGCGCGTCTATACCCGTCCCCGCCAGAAGATTGAATCTCTGCTTGATCTGGAAGGAAAACGAATCGGTGCGCTGCGCGGCAGCGCCAACCTGGAAGGTCCCGAAGGCTTGCGCGACCTGCTCACCCGCCTGCAACTCAATGCTGAAATCGTCGAGATGGACGATTACAACGCCATCTTCGCCGCCCTGGAAGCCGGTCAACTGGATGCGGCGATCACCAACAAGGATTTCGGGCAGCTCAATGAGTCCAGGTACAGGGTCGTCCGCACACCGATTATCATGCAGCCGGTACGCATTCTGTTCGCCTTTCCGAAAGATGCCCTCCGTACGCCCATGCTCATCCAAACGATTGACCAGAGCCTGGCAGCCATGAAGACTGACCCGAATTCCGCCTATTACCGACTGCAGGACGATTATCTGGGAAGCCGGGTTATTGAAGAAGAAAAGACACTCCCCCCCTGGGTACAAAATGCGCTTTTGATTAGCGGCGGAACGCTGCTGTTTTTGCTGGCCGTGGGTATTGTCTCGCGAATCCAGGTGCGAGCACGTACGCGCGCGCTGCGGGAGAGCGAAGTACGCCTGCGCAACGTCATCGAGCAATTGAGCGACGGGGTCTCGCTCACCGATGAACAGGGGATGGTAATCGTCTGGAACAGCCGCCTGGAGGCGATCACCGGCCTGCCCGCCGAAACCATGCTGGGAAGACCCCTCTGGGATACCCAGTTCGAGCTGCTGCCCGCGGACCAGCAAACCCCCGAACGACGCACCCAACTCGAAGGATCCCTGCGGGCCTTCCTGGAAACCGGGCAGGCCCCCTGGGCGGGCAAACCCCTGGAACGGTCGTTCACCCGCCCCGATGGGGATACCACCTTTGTCGAGGGAATCACCTTCCCCATCCAGACCCGCCGGGGCTTCATGCTTGGCAGCGTCACCCGCGACATCACCGAGCGCACTCGGGCCGAACACGAACGCGATGAAGCCCGCCAGTTGTTCCAAAAGATGTTCGAAATCAGCCCGGTTGCCATGTCGCTCTCTCGCATTGCGGATCGCAAAGTGGTGGAAATCAACGAGGCGCATACCAGGTTGTTAGGCTATTCCCGGGAAGAACTGTTGGGCGTCCATGCACCGAAGATTGATTACTGGGCCGATCCTGCCGAACGGCAAAAGGTTTTCGAGATGCTGCAGACCGAAGGTCGGGTGGCCAATTATCCCTTCACTTTTCGCAAGCAGAACGGCGAACCCGGACGGGCAGTGATCTTTGCTGAAATCATCGAACAGCAGGGAGAGAAATACGTGCTCTCGGTCATGGTCGATATCACCGAGTTGCAGCGTTACCGCGAAAACCTGGAAGAACTGGTCGCCGAGCGCACCGCCGAGCTGGAACAGCGCAACGAAGACCTGCGCCGCTTCGCCCTGCTGGCCGCAGACCGCGAACTGCGTATGAAGGAACTGGGGGAGGAAAACCAGGCCCTGCGGGAGCGTTTGAAAGCCGCGGGGAAGAATAAGCCATGAACCCAAAACGCCCTTCCTCACCAGATGCCACCCTGTACCAACAGATCTTCGAGGTCTCCAGAGACAGTATCTTCCTGATCGACCTGGAAAGCCGCTACGTGGAGGCCAACCCGGCGGCGATTTCTTTGGTCGGTTACAGCCTGGACGAATTGCGTCAAATGACGGTGGATGATTTACTGATGCCAGGGCAAGCCTTACCTCCCGAAGAGCGCCAGCAGTCCTGGCGCGAGGGCCACACCGTCGAGGTCATCCTGCTCCATAAAGACGGCCATCCCGTCCCCGTAGAATTGAGCATTACGCCGGTGAACCTGCCGGATGGACAGCATTTCGTTCTAGGCATGGCACGCGATATCACCGAGCGGGTGCAGACCGAACGGGCGCTGAAAGAGAGTGAAGAGAAGTTCGCCAAAGCCTTCCAACTGGCCCCGTTCTTGATGTCGCTCACTCGCCTGGCGGATGGACATTTCATCGAAGCCAACCAGAATTTTCTCAACTGCATCGGCTTCACCCAGGAGGAGGTCATCGGCCATACCAGCGCCGATATCAACCTATTTACCGACCCGGAAGACCGCACCCGGCTGGTAAGCCAGTTGCAAAAACAGGGCTTTGTCGAACGGATGCAAACCCGCATCAACACCCGCAGAGGGGAAATCCGCGATATGCTCATCTCGGCGCGCCCCCTCCATATCCAGGAGACAGCCAGCATCCTCATTGTGGGGATGGACATTACCAATAGGGTACAGGCGAAACAGGCCTTGCAGCATTCCAGCGAGCGCCTGGAGATTTTGCACACCATCGACCGGGCCATCCTGGCCGCCGAATCCCCACAGGCCATCGCTCAGGCTGCGCTGGCAGGTCTCCAGCGGCTGATCCCCTGCCCGCGCCTCAGCGTGGCGCTGATTGACCAGGAAGCCGGGGAGGGGAGGTTGCTGGCCGCTTCCCGCGACGGCGAGGCGCAAACATTCTCCGGGCAGCCGGTGCCGCTGGCGGACTTTGATTCCTTCGCCGATCTCGCCCAGGACCAGCTCCGCCTGATCCCCAACCTGGAAAAAGTGCCCGTAAAGTCCCCGGAGCAGGAACGCCAGCTGGAAGATGGGATGCAAGCTACGCTTAACCTACCGCTGCTGGTGGAGGGTGAACTGGTCGGCAGCCTAAACCTGAAGGCGGCTGAACCGGGCTGGTTCAACGATGAACACATCGAATTCGCCCAGGATGTGGCCACCCAGTTGGGGGTCGCCCTCCTACAGGCACGCCTGCGCGAGCAACTGCGGCGCTACGGCGACGAGTTGGAACAGCGGGTCGCCGAGCGCACCCACGCCCTGGAGCAGCGCACTGCCGAAATCGAGAAACTTAACAGCGGGATGCTGGCCATGCTGGAAGACCTGAAAGAAGCCAACCTGCGCTATGAGCAGGCCTCCCGGGAACTGCAAGCCGCCAACGCCGAGTTGAAGGCTTTTACCTATTCGGTCTCCCATGACCTGAAAGCGCCGCTGCGCGGCATCGACGGCTACAGCCGCCTGCTGCTGGATGATTACTACGATCAACTGGACGAAGACGGCCGTTTCTTCCTTGAAAACATCCGCCAGGCCGCCGGGCAGATGAACCAGTTGATCGAAGACCTGCTGACCTATTCGCGCGTGGAGCGCCGCGCGCTGGCGCCCCAACCCCTTTCGCTGAAACAGCTGGTGGAAGGGTTGTTGCTGGAGCGGCGCGTCGATATCCAGGAACATGGCACGCAGATTGTGTTAGACTTGCCTTGTGATGAAATCACCGCCGACCGCGAGGGGCTAACGGCAGCCCTGCGCAACCTGCTCGATAACGCCCTCAAATTCAGCACCGCGGCGCACCCTCCGGAGGTCGAGATCGGTTCTCGTCTGGGAGAAAGCGGGTGTCTCATCTGGATCAAGGATAACGGCATCGGCTTCGATATGACCTATCGAGAGCGCATCTTCGAAATTTTCCAGCGCCTGCATCCGCCCGACGCATACCCGGGCACCGGCATCGGGCTGGCCATCGTCCAAAAGGCCATGCAGCGCATGGGAGGGCGGACCTGGGCCGAGAGCGAACCCGGACAGGGCGCGACGTTCTACCTGGAGGTACCCCATGCAAACGCTTAAGAGCATTTTCCTGGTCGAAGACAACCCCATGGACGTGGACCTGACCCGGCGCGCCTTTGCCCGGCGCAATCTGGCCAACCCGCTGGTCATCGCCCGGGACGGGCAGGAAGCGCTGGACCTGCTGGCCAATTGGCCAGCAGACCGGCCGCTGCCGGCCGTCATCCTGCTTGACCTGAAACTGCCGCGCATGGACGGGCTGGAGGTGCTTCGCCAGATCAAATCCCATCCGCGCTGGAAAACCCTGCCGGTGGTGGTGCTGACCACCTCCAGCGACAGCGAAGACATCCAGACCGCCTATGAGCTGGGCACCAACTCCTACATCGTCAAACCCGTGGATTTCAATAAATTCATGGAAGTCGCCGCCAAAATTGACCTTTACTGGCTGGTGACCAACCAGCCGCCGGATCTTAAGCCATGAGAGTTCTTTACATCGAAGATAACAGCCAGGACGCCGACCTGACCCTGCGGGCTTTGCAACGCAAGCCCGGGGTCACGGTGACGGTCGTTTCCACCCAGCGGGCCGCGGAGGACAAACTGCGCCGCCCGGAAAATTACGATCTGGTGCTGACCGACATGAACCTGCCGGATGGCAACGGGCTGGCGCTATTAACCTACATCCGCGGCCGGAGTCTGCCGCTGGCTGTGGTGCTGGTCACCGGGGCCGGGGACGAAGAAATCGCGGTAGCGTCCCTGCGCGGTGGCGCGGACGATTACATCGTCAAACGGGCAGGCTATCTGAAACACCTGCCGGATTTGTTGCGGGCTGCCTGGGAACGGCATCAGGCGCAGGCCAGGTCTGAAAACCAGCCAATTCGCGTGCTGTATGCCGAACATCATGCCGACGACCGCGACCTCACCATGCGTCACCTACAGCGGCTGTCGCCGCACATAGCCCTGGAAACCGTGCCCAATGCCGCTGCGTTTCTGGAACGGATGCGCCAGGCAACCTTCGATGTGCTGCTGGTGGATTACAAACTGCCGGGGATGAACGCGCTGGAACTGCTGCAGGTGTTGAAGCAGGAATACGGCGAGGCCCTGCCGCCGATGGTTTTCGTCACCGGGCAGGGTCATGAAGAAGTCGTTATACAGGCCATCAGACTGGGGGCGGCCGATTATGTGGCCAAGCAACCCGGGTACCTGAACCGCCTGGCGTACGTGCTGGAAAACGCCTTCCACCGTGCCCGCATCCAACGAGAACATCAGTCCCTTCTGGCCAGTGAAGCACGCTACCGCACCCTGTTCAACGGCGTGCCGGTCGGTCTGTATCGCTCCACGCCAGATGGCCGCCTGCTCGACGCCAACCCGGCCATGGCACATTTGCTGGGCTACAAATCTCTGGATGAATTGCTGACGATCGATCTGCATACGGCCTATGTCAACCCGGCGGATCGGGAACAATTTCAGCAGGTGCTGGCCTCCCACGGGGAGGTGCAGGGCTTCGAAGTGCGCATGCAACGCCGGGACGGCTCGGTGTTCTGGGGCTCGCTGGCTTCGCGGCTGGTGCGCGAGGGTCAGGATCCGCAGGTCGAGTACTATGATGGCAGCCTGCAGGATATTACCAGCAGCAAGCTGCGTCAGCGGGAGTTGGAATCCATCGCCGAGTTCGGCAAGGCCCTGCGCACAGCCACCAGCGGCGAGACCATGTATCCGCTGATTCTCGATTTCCTGATGAATACGCTGGTCATTCAGGGGGCGGCGCTCGGCCTGGTGGACACCCCGGAAGGCGACCTGTTCTTCCCTCTCGGGGTGGGCCTCTGGTCCGGGATCGCCGGTTTGCGCCTGCCGCCCGGTGTGGGCGTCAGTGGCGAAGTGCTGTCCAGTGGGAAACCCTATATCAGCGAGAACGTGCAGGCGGACCCGCGACACGAGTATCCGGAGCGGCATGAGAACCTGCCTGCCGCGGCCTGCGTACCACTTACTGCAGAAGACAAATCTGTTGGGGTGGTCTGGATTGGCGCCGACAAGCCGGTGTCAAAAGAAGACCTGTACATCCTGTCGGCCATTGCTGAAATTGCAGCCATTGCCATTCAACGGGAGGGTCTGTTCGATGCCTTGCGCAGCCGGGCCAGTCAGCTGCAGGCTATGCACGCTATCGATACCGCGATCAGCAGCAACACCGAACTCGCTCCCATGTTTGCGGTCATCTTTGAGGAATGCCGCCGGAATCTGGAGGTGGACACGATACTGATCTGGAAAATGTCAGCAGATGGCAGGCAGCTGCTGTTTCGCCAGCAAATGGGCGCCACCGTGGGCATGCCGCCAACCATGACCCTGGTGCAGCACCCGGCTTCTGGCATACTGGATCCCCGAATGACTTCTTTGCTTATCCCCGATTTGCGTGCCTGGGGGCTGGAGCACCCAGATGCGAACCTGTCGGTCTATCATGACAACGGCATCCAATTCTATTGCGGCGTTCCTTTAATCGTCAAGGGAGAAAGACGAGGACTGATCGAATTTTGTCATACTGCCGTGCCGGATTCTTACAAAAACCAGCCAGCGGTCTGGCTGAATTTTGCCGAATCGGTTGCCGGACAGGCCGCAGTGGCGATGGAAAACGCCGGCCTTTTCCGTGAGCTGCGCGAAGCGCTGGAACGTATTTCAACAGCCTATGATGAGACGCTGGAGGGGTGGGCGCGTGCGCTGGAGTTGCGCGATCAGGAGACTGCCGGGCACAGTCAACGGGTGACCGAGCTGGCCGTCGCCATCGCCCGCGAGATGGGCATAACCGGAGACGCGCTGGTCGCGGTGCGCCGCGGCGCCCTGTTACACGATATCGGCAAAATGGGTATCCCCGATGCGATTTTGCACAAGCCGGGGCCATTGACAGAGAGCGAATGGCGCGTCATGCGCCAGCACCCGGTTTTCGCTTACCAACTTCTACAGCCGATCGAATACCTGCACGACGCGCTGGACATTCCTTATTGTCATCATGAACGCTGGAATGGCAGCGGTTACCCGCGCGGCTTGCGCGGAACGGATATTCCCCTGCCGTCCCGCATCTTCGCCGTAGTGGACGTGTGGGATGCGCTCTTGTCAGACCGGTCCTACCGCTCCGCCTGGTCGTCGGAAAAGGTGCGGGCGTACATCAATGAACAGGATGGCGTGCTCTTCGACCCCGAAGTGGTCACGGTCTTATGGAGCGTGCTGGGGAAAATGGACGACGAACATAAGCGGGGCTAAGTTCCTACAGGCAGCACGCCAGGTCGAGGTCTTGCGCCTGTGGCGCAGGGCTGATCGGCCTGCGCTTGACGAAGTATTCCCAACTCACGCCATTCACAGCGGGAGAAGTTACCAGGTAGAGGATGGTTTCGGCACCCACGACGGGAGGAAGCATGAAGAAACCCGCTATCTATTGGGCCAGCCGGTTAATTGGCGCAAACCCAATCCTCCAAATGCCGGTTGCCACGACTCCGGGATGCAAGGCATTGACAGTGACTGACGAATTCTCCAATTGACGTGCCTGCACGCGGGAATTCGGCTGCACGACGCGAATTTTCCGCAGCGTAGATTCGGCTTTGACAGATACGCACCCAACCAGCACCCCCACTTCCCCCAGCGGGGCCAGCGTAGCTGCGGTCTCCTCCCCGATGCAAGACACGGCCCCGGTCGCCAGGCAAATTTTGCCGTCCCTATGGGAATAGGCGTTCATGGATGAGTTGCTCCTTGTTCCGATGAAGTCTGTCGCCCTTCCAGGAAGTGCTGCACATGCTTTTCCGCGTCTGCCGGGGGAATTCGAGACTCAAAGGTGGTGCCGCGCGCCATGGCGAAGTAGACCAGCGGCCCCAGCAGTGCCGCGGCGCTGTGCATGGGATGCTCCGGACTTAGGACGCCCTCCTGCTGATAACGTGCCAGCAGCGCCGCGATGGACGTCATCACCTGCAGCGGACGCGCCATCACGTCCCGCAGTTCCGGGTGACGGTGCATCTCCGGGATGAGCACAACCATGAACTCGCCGTAGGTACGCATCAGGGTCAGGTAGCGTTCAACGATGCGCAGCAGGTCGGCGTGAACATCGCCAGTGTAGCGCACGGCAACTTCAAAGTTCATCTTTTCGGCAATATGTCCCACCGCCCGGCGCACCAGCTCGGCCTTGCTGCCGTACTTGCGGAACAGGGTCACCTCGCTGATGCTGGCTGCTTCCGCCATCTGGCGCGTGGTCGCGCCTTCATAGCCGCGCGCCAGCACCACTTGCATCACGGCCTGAAAAACATCTTCATCGTGAATGATTTTTGGCATGGGTGCTCCCTTGGAGGGCGGGCTTTTCAGCCCGTCCCTGGTTTTACGGACGGGTAAAATGCCTGCTTGCAGATTATACTATCTTTTGCAAGTGTTGACTTGCAATAAAAACGGTGATATGATTTTCGCAAGTAATCACTAACAAACAAGGATTTCGTTCGGTGTTTCCGGTTCTCATCCAAACCCTATTGCTGGCTTCTTCTGGGCTGCTCTCCGTCGGCTCGATCACCCTGGTGATTCTGTTGCTGCTTTCCGAGCGTGGCTGGCGCAGCGGCCTGGGCTATGCCCTCGGGTATGCCACCGCCTACAGCCTGATCGGGGCCGCCGCGGTGACGCTGGGGTATCGCGCCACCCAAGCCAGCGGCGGGCAGCCCTCGCCCATCTTCCCAGTGGTGCTGCTGGCCCTGGGCGGTCTGCTGCTCTGGCTGGGCTTCCGCAACAGCCGCAAGCCGCCGGCCGATAACCCCGAACCGCCGCGCTTTTTCGCGCTCCTGGACGGTATCACCCCGCGCAAGGCTTTTGGTTTCGGCGCGCTGGTAAGCGTGCTAAACTTTAAGAACCTGGCGCTTTACCTGACGGCGCTCTCGGTAGTGATCCTCAGCGACCTGCCGCTGGCGCAGAAACTGACCATCGCCACCCTGGCCGCCCTGGTCTTCTCGCTTTCGGTGCTTATCCCGAGCGGCATCTACTTGTTGGCCCCGCACCGCGCCCGTCAGGTACTGGATGCCTTCAAGGGCTGGCTTCAACGTCACAGTCGAGCGATCGGCATCGGGGCACCATTGATTTTTGGGCTGCTGTTTGTATTGAAAGGTCTCGGTGATTTGTTGTAGGTGTCATTACGAGCCCCAAGGGGCAAAGCAAACCCACCGGCCTTGCAGGAGACCGCCACGGGGCTGAGGCCCCTTGCAGTATCAAGCCAGGATATTTTTTCAAAATTCCAAACTCAAGGAACCCACATTGACCAATTCCTCCCCTCTCGTCCTGCCCTTCTCTCAAATCCGCACCGCTGATCTGCCGCTGGTCGGCGGCAAAGGTGCCAATCTGGGCGAAATGACTTCCGCCGGCTTCCCAATCCCCCCTGGTTTCTGCCTGACGACCGCAGCATTCCGCCGCTTCGTGGACAGCTGCCCGCAGGCCGATGCGCTTTACACCGAACTCGACGCACTGACCGCGGAAGACCTGGACGCAGTCCGCGACGTGGGTGCGCGCCTGCGGACGGCCCTGCTGGAGACACCCATCCCTGCCGATCTGCGCGCCGCGGCGCTCGACTCCTGGCAGTCTGCCGGCAGCAACGCAGCCTATGCGGTACGCTCCTCCGCCACCGCCGAAGACCTGCCGGGCGCATCCTTCGCCGGTCAGCAGGAGACCTATCTGAACATACGCGGCGCAGACTCCTTGCTTGACGCCGTCCGCCAATGCTGGGCCTCTCTCTTTACTGACCGCGCCATCCTCTACCGCATCCAGAACGGTTTTGAGCACCGCCAGGTGGCACTCTCGGTAGTAGTACAGCAGATGGTTTTCGCTAAAGAATCCGGTATCCTGTTCACCGCTGACCCGGTCACCGGGCACCGCCATACACTGACCATCGACGCCAGTTTCGGGCTGGGCGAAGCGCTGGTCGGCGGGTTGGTCACGCCCGACACCTACCACGTGGACAAGCGAACCCGCATCATCCTCGACCGTCAAATAGCTGACAAAAAAATCGGCATCTTCCCAGAAGAAGGCGGCGGAACCCATCAAATAGCTTTGGACGAGTCTCAACGGAACCAAACTGTCCTCACCGACCAGCAAATTTTAGCGCTGGCAGACCTGGGGTCAAGAATCGAAGCACATTATGGTCAACCTCAGGATATCGAGTGGGCTATCGCACCCGTGTCCTTAGGAGATGCCCGGTGGTCGAGCAGCGCCGAGCGCAGCGAAGGCGCGTATCGAGACCCCGGCGGCGCATGCTCCGAGCGAAGCGTGGGGGAAGCAATCTCTCCCTCGGAGCAGGAGATTGCTTCGTCGGGTTTACGCCCTCCTCGCAATGACATTTTTATCCTCCAATCCCGCCCGATTACCTCGCTCTACCCCATCGAAAATCTGGGCTCCCCCGACGGCACGCTCCACATCTTTTTCAGCATGGGACACCAGCAGGGCATGACTCGGCCGATGGCCCCTCTCAGCTTATCGTCCTTCCCACTGTTGTTGCCGATTGGCCGCAACCCTGATGGCTTCACAACGCCCTACCTGCGTTTCAGCGGTGGACGGATGTATGTTGACCTGACACTCCTCCTGCACCATCCTCTGCTGCGACGGGTGGTCTTCGCCCTGTTAAGCCAATTCGACATACTCGCCCCGCAGATGTTCCGTGCCTTGATGTCCCGTCCGGAATTTCGGGCCAGCCCCTCCGACCGCATCCGCCTGCACCCGGCGCACCTGCGCTTCTTCGCCGGGATACTGCGGCGTGTTTTCACCGACGTCTGGCGGCGTGACTTGACTGGCTTCACCGCTCGGACAAACGTCATGATCGACGACTTCATCGCCGATTTCCGCAGCCGGCTGCACGCCGTCCCGCCCGGCAAACCCCGGCTACAGGCTGTGCGCGAGAACCTCTCCCGACTGGCCCCCTTCTTCCTCAACTGGGTACCCGAAGCCGCCGCTGGCGTTGCCGCCACGCACATCCTGCCCCGCCTGGCGCAGCGCCACCTCACACCAGAAGAAACCGATGCCCTCACGCTGGGCATCCCCGGCAATGTGGTCAACGAGATGAATCTGGCAATTCGCGACCTGGCCGACCTAGCCCGCCAGTCCCCAGCGCTGGTGGCGCACTTCGAACATCTCAGCGACAAGGGGCATGCCTGGCTATCCGCCGCGGTGGAACTGCCCGGCAGCGCCCCCTTCCTGGACGCCTGGTACCGCTTCCTGGAAAAGTACGGCGCCCGCGGTCCATCGGAAATAGACATTGCCGCCCCGCGCTGGCACGAAGATCCACTGCCCCTGCTGCGCGTGATTGCCGGAAATCTGCAGGGCGACGCTGACCGGTACCGGACGCAATGGGAAACCTCCGTCAGGGAGCGGGAAGCCAGCTTCGAGAAACTGCTGCGAACGGCAGGCCGCGGTCCGCTCGATCGGCTGCAGGTGCGGCTCTCCCGCCGGCTGTACCACGTGGTCACTGAAGTTGGTGGCATGCGCGAGCATCACAAGCTCGCGGCCATTCAAGCGTTGTGGGAAGTCAAACAGGTGCTCTACCCCTGCAGGCTAGACATTCCAGTCCAGTCAGTTGGCGAGTTGGAAAACCTGTCCTCCGGAGAAACGGTGGCCGAACTACTGGTCAGGGCGGGCAAACTGGAACGCGCCTCAGACATCTGGTTCCTGGAATGGCGTGACCTGTTCGCCATCTGGGACGATGACGCCACCGACTGGCGCGCGCTGGTCGCCCGCCGCCGCGCCGACCAGGAGCACTACCGCAGACTGAGGCCACCAATTATCATCAGCAGTGATGGCGAGACACCGGCGGTGGGCTATACCCTGAAGGACATGCCACCTGGCGGACTGGTCGGCAACCCGATCTCATCGGGCGTGGTGGAAGGTGTGGCTCACGTGGTGCGCGACCCGCAGCGCGAGCAGTTGCAGCCCGGCGAAATCCTGGTGGCCGAATTCACCGACCCCGGCTGGACGCCTCTCTTCATCAACGCCGCTGGCCTGGTGCTGGAAGTCGGCGGGGCGCTGACCCACGGTGCTGTGATAGCGCGCGAATATGGTATCCCGGCGGTGGTCGGCGTCCGCAGCGCGACTACAAAAATCCGTACAGGCCAGCGCCTGCGCGTGGACGGTCACCGCGGGGTGGTGGAGATCCTTTAAGCAGGGCATCCTTGCTCTCCGAGCAGCCAGGTAGGGGTATCTGGTATACCGCAATTCAGCTAATCACATAGCGGCAGTACAAACAGGTACTCTGGCCGGCAATATTATATAACAGCGTAAGCCTAACCATATATCCACTCGACCTACCGTCGGCGGCAGGCAAGCTGCGCAATAATTGCCTGCTGTGGTGGTTGAAGTTTGTCGGATTACCAGAGACACCGGGCAGGTGAGCTCATCCGTTATAATGGCGTTTGACAAGCTGCTTTCCAAAAAATCCTGAGTATTGCGACTGGGAGAGGAAATGACGATTTCTGAATACTACAAATGGTTGAAGCGAGAATGGGCTAAAACTGGTTTCATTCTTTCAATTTTTCTTTTAGTCTGCCTTCTTGTGTTTGGGCGCAGATATGATTTCGTTGTTTTCGTCATTCTCTTACAAACACCACTCTATATGCTACATCAGACTGAAGAGTATGTTTTTCCGGGAGGTTTTAGAGCGTATTTCAACACACAAATTTTCAAGCTGGATAGAGATGATGGTCCTATAGATCAAAACTTCGTTTTCTTTGTTAATGTAATTTTGATTTGGATCATTTTGCCGCTTTTTGGCTTGCTGTCCATAATTGACTACGAATATGGTTTATGGATTCCGTATTTTTCATTCTTTGCTGGAATAGCTCATATTCTATTGGCAATCAGAGCCGGGAAATTATATAACCCGGGAATGGTCGTGAGTCTGTTCATAAATATCCCTGTAGGTTTATGGTCAATTCTTTTCCTGATTAATCAGGGTATTTTGGACAACTTCTTTTTAAATTTCTCATTTGCAATAGGATTAGCAGTAAACGCTTTTCTTCCAATAATGGGAGTAATTTTGCTTAGAAGCTATCAAAGAAGCAGATAACGTCAACATGCGCCAACTACAAATCCGCTGCAGCCGACTCCGCGGGCGGCGCGATTTGAAATCGATGGTCCGTGAGGAAGAATGATGAAAAGCAATCGGAGTGCCGAGCGGGGCGGCTTTCGCCCACATTGAGCGGCCATTTATCTTCTTTATTTATTGGCTACTGCTAAAAAATTTTGAATAATTTGTACAAATATTCGTACTTACTCTGTTAATATTATTTGTACACCTTGAGGAATTGCCATGTTCAAAACTGCAACTGTTACAGAACTCAGATTAAACCTATCTTCATACATTTCAAAACTCGGAGAGGGTCCCCTCCTGGTGCTTTCTCACAGTAAACCAAAAGCCATGTTGATTTAACCGGAGCTGTTCGACAATCTTCTTGAAAGGGTTGAGCTGCCGGAAGATCTCTTGGATGGACGCCAGGTGATAACTGAGTACCTTGAAGATCCTGATGTGGCAGTAGACGCTGAAGAGGTGTTTGAACGGATCGGTCAATGACTTCAACTCATGCCCTGAAACTCCATCGCAACGCAGAAAAACAACTGCAGAGAATTCCAAAGAAACACCAGGAGCGCGTGATTAACACCATGCGCTCTCTTCGTGAAGATCCAAGACCACCAGGCTGCACTAAATTGGATGATGTTCTATATCGAGTTAGACAGGGCCAATACCGCATCATTTATGCTGTATTTTATAATCATGTTGTAGTCGTCATCTGCAAAGTTGTTAGAAAGCCTGAAGATATTTACAAGAATTTACCCACATTATTAGCTCGAGCAGAGAATGTTCTGGGCAACAACCCCTAGAAGTTTCAGTATACCCCCGCTCCACCCGGACCGGGGCCTTCGGCCCAGTAAGTAGTAGTTTTGTAAGCAGTAAACAGACTAAGTTCTAGAAGAAACATATGCATTATGCTATGCTCAACTGCTTTCCGGCCCGGGCGAATGGGCTCATTCGTTAGAAGGCCTGAGGCCTATTAAAGTATATAATTATCCATGAGGGAGATTTATGCTAACCATCTATAAGAGCAGTGAAACAGGCCTTACACCGTCTCAGGCAATTTCGCCTGGAACGTGGGTCAACATGATCGATCCTGATGTTACCGAAATAGCACAAATCTCCGATACGCTGGGAGTTCCCGAAGAATTCTTGCAAGCTCCCTTAGATATCGACGAGAGAGCTAGGACCGACAGGGAAGAGAAAACGGTCTTAATGCTTCTGCGCATCCCCGTCTTTAGAGGAAGATCTGAGGATGTGCCTTATTCAACCATTCCATTGGGAATTATTATCACCAATGAAATAATCATTACTATTTGCAGGGAAGAGCATGAGATTCTCCAAGACTTCATTGATGGGAAAGTTGCGGATTTCTCGACTAAGAAGAGGAATCTGTTTATCCTGCGGGCATTTCTTAATATCGCCAATCATTATCTCGGGTATCTCCGTGACATCAATCGTGAAATTGATTCATTAGAGGATCGGCTACAGCTGTCTATGAGAAATGAGGAGTTATTGGAGCTTCTGAAATTCCAGAAAAGTCTCGTTTACTTCACCACTGCTTTGAAATCGAATGAATTAATAATGGAGCGGTTACAGAGAAGCGGCTTGTTTCAGAACTTCCCGGAGGATGCGGATCTATTGGATGATGTCTTAACAGAGAATCGCCAGGCGATTGAGATGGTCGGGATTTCCAATGACATTCTCGGTCAAATGATGGATACCTTTGCATCAATCATTTCCAATAATCTGAACGTGGTCATGAAATTTCTCACGTCGGTCACTATTATTCTAATGCTTCCAACCCTGATTGCGAGTTTTTATGGGATGAACATTGCCTTACCCTTGCAGAGCTCACCTTATGCCTTTCTGCTTACTGTGGCTATCTCTTTAGTATTGTCCTTCGGAGCCGTACTCTTATTCCTTAAGAAAGATTGGTTTTAGATCGCACAACTTTTATGATACAACCTGGCTGCCCAGCAACTCGCCAGGGCAGACTGGGGTCGCCTTCGGCGCAGTAGGTCATTAATCAGTGTGCAGTCAACAGTTTTGGTGTGAATATCCAGGCTATATTCCCTGAACCAAAGTCTGAATCTAGATTACTTAACACTGATCCAGGTGGGTGAGCTCTTCCGCTAGACAGCAGAATCTGGCTCAAAGGAGAGTTAAATGGAAAAGGGCACCTTGATATGTCT